>NZ_JBQSWB010000001.1:0-440085 GCF_052446295.1 Brachybacterium sp. AOP43-C2-M15 | reverse complement strand
GGCCATCATCAATCCTTTCGTCGACGCCCGTCGGCATCCCCGGCGAGCAATGTCTCGACCCTAGAACCTCGAGCGGGCTTGAGGGCAAACCGATCGGTCACACGCCGCCACGAGCGGACGGCAGTCGCGGCGCGGACGCCGGGACCTCCCGACCGGAACGGGGGCCCGGCCGACGCCGGACGCTCCCCGCCCCGTCCCGGCGCGTCACGCGCCGTCGTCCTCCTCGGCGAGATCCTCGGGGACGATCTCGAGACGGCGCGGCCCGGGGCCGCCCTCGGCCAGGGCGTCGTCCGGGTTCAGCAGCGCACAGGCCTTGAGGGACAGGCAGCCGCAGCCGATGCAGCCGGTGAGCTCGTGCTCGAGCCGTTCGATCGCGCGGCGCCGCTCCTCGAGCCGCTTCTTCCACCGGCGAGAGGCTCGCTGCCAGTCCGTGTGGGACGGCGTGCTCTCCATGGGGACCTCGCCGAAGGCCTCCTTGACGTCGGACAGCGGCATGCCCAGGCGCTTGGCGACGGAGATGAGCGAGACCCGGCGCAGCATGTGGCGGGGGTACCGTCGCTGGTTGCCCGTCGTGCGCACCGAGCCCACCAGACCGAGCTCCTCGTAGTAGCGCAGGGCGGAGGCCGCGACGCCCGTGCGCCGGCTCATCTCGCCGATCGTGAGCAGCTCCCCGGGCTCGTGCGCGACGTTCACGACTCCTCCTCAGCTCGACCTTGACCTCAAGGGCACTTGAGATCCTACGCTCCAAGGAGCCAGCTTCGGGAAGGACCTCTTTCGTGACCTATGTGATCGCCCTGCCGTGCGTGGACGTCAAGGACCGCGCCTGTGTGGACGAGTGCCCCGTGGACTGCATCTACGAGGGCGAGCGGATGCTCTACATCCAGCCCGACGAGTGCGTCGACTGCGGCGCCTGCGAGCCCGTCTGCCCCGTCGAGGCGATCTTCTACGAGGACGACACCCCCGACGAGTGGGCGGACTACTACAACGCCAACGTCGAGTTCTTCGACGAGATCGGCGCCCCGGGCGGCGCGGCGAAGACCGGCGTGATCCCGAAGGACCACCCGCTCATCGAGGCCCTGCCCCCGCAGGAGAACCCGCTGGAGTGAGCTCGCAGGATGCCCGACCGGAGGCTGCGGACGCGGGTCAGTCCCTCACGCCGAACGGCCACGGGGCGCCCTCGGGGACGAGCTCGAACCCCGGCCCGCGGATCTCCTGGCGGAACCCGCGGCACTCGGCCTCCAGCCGCTCCGCGAGCTCCGGTGCGACGGGCGGAGGATCCTCGAGGTGGTACTCGCCGTACGTCCCCTCCATCTCCTCGCCCCACGACGCGATCCGCGCCGTCAGATCTGCGGGCAGCAGCTCCTCGACCTCCGGCAGGTCATCGCCCTCCGTGTCGGACTACCAGTCCAGCAGCACCAGGTAGTCCCACAGGAAACGGAGGCGGCGCGGCATCTCCCGTCCGGCCCGTCCTGGCACGTTCATCCCGGCTCCTGGTCGTCGTCGAATCGGCTCGAGCTCGGTGCGGCGCAGCGTTCCTGCCCCTCACCGCGGAGCGCACTTTCCTCCCCGTGCGCCGCGAGCACCGCGCGCGCCTGCGCGAGCACCGCCTCCCGCACCTCCGTGGGTCCGAGCACCTGCGCGGTGCCCGGCAGCACCGCGAGCAGGTGCGGGACCCACGCCACGTCGCGCACGTGGGCGATCACCCGCGTGGCCCCTCCCTTCCCGGGCGAGAGCTCGAGCTCCTCATAGGGCAGCGCATCAGCGACCTCTGCGGCCGTGGCCGACACCTCGAGCTCCACCCGCTGCCGCCGCCGGCGCACGCCCTCGCGCAGGTGCTCGCCGCCCGCCCCGTCCGGCACCGACCGCGGGGCGAAGCACGCTCCGGTCGGAGCGATCGCCCGCAGGCCGTCCACCCGGAAGGTCCGCCAGTCGTCCCGCGTGCGGTCCCAGGCCAGCAGGTACCAGCGGGCGTAGCGGTGGACGAGCCGGTGCGGCTCGACCTCCCGCCGGGTGCGCTCCTCCCCCTCGCGCGCATGCTCGATGCGCACCGCGCGGTGGTCGTGGATCGCCTGGGCGAGCACGGAGAGGTCGTCGGCCCCGACGTCGGGGGCCGACGGGACACCGACCTCGAGCGCATCGTGGAGGGCAACGGCCCGGGGGCGGAGCCGGGGCGGGAGGAGCTGGACGAGCTTCGCGCGGGCCTGCTCCGCAGCCTCGGCGATGCTGTCGGGCCCGTCCGCGGCCCCGCCGGCTGATCCGTCGTCCGATCCAACGGCGCGGCGCGAGCCCGCCGCCACCATCGCGAGTCCCACCTGCATCGCGACCGCCTCGTCGTCGTCGAGCAGCAGCGGCGGCATCCTGGTGCCGGCGGCGAGCCGGTATCCGCCGCCGGGGCCGCGCCGCGATTCGATCCCGTAGCCGAGCCTGCGCAGGCGTTCCCCGTCCCGGCGCAGGGTCCGCTCGCTCACCCCGAGCCGGGCGGCGAGCTCCGGCCCCGTCAGCTCCCGTCCCGTCTGCAGCACGGCGAGCAGCTCCAGCGCACGCTCGGTCGTCTCCGTCATGGCGAGAGCGTAACCAGGATTCCGGACGATATCTGACCGGATCCCTCGCTACCGTCCTCGCCATGAGCACCCCGACGATCCACCTCCGCGGCGCCCGCACGCACAATCTCCGCGCTCTCGACGTCGACATCCCCCGCGGCCGCCTGGTGGTCGTGACCGGGCTGTCCGGCTCGGGGAAGTCCTCGCTGGTGTTCGACACGATCGCCGCGGAGGCCGGCTTCCAGCTGAACGAGACCTATCCGCCGTTCACGCGGAACCGTCTGCCGCGCTGGTCCCGGCCCGAGGTCGACGAGATCCACGGCATCTCCCCCGTCATCGTCATCGACCAGAGGCGCCTGGGCGGCTCGGCCCGCTCCACCGTGGGCACGGCGAGCGAGGCGTGGAACGCCCTGAGGCTGCTGTTCTCCCGTCTGTCGACCCCGCACGTCGGCGATTCCGGACGCTTCTCCTTCAACCTTCCCGGCGGCATGTGCCCCACCTGCTCGGGCCTCGGCGAGGTGGTCACCAGCGCAGTCGACCGCTTCCTGGACCTCGACCGCTCGCTCGCGGACGGGGCGATCCGCCTGCCCGGCTTCGGCAACGGGGGCTACTGGTACCGCCAGTACGCCGACATCGGCAGCTTCGACCCCGGCACCCCGCTGCGCGAGTGGACCGAGGACGAGCGGCAGGCGCTGCTGCACGGCCGGGAGGCCGCGGCGAGCCTGGGCACCCGACCTCCCGCGGACTACGAGGGGGTCGTCGACCGCTTCGAGCGGATATACCTGCACACCTCGGACGAGCTCTCCGAGCGCAAGGCCGCCACGATCCGCGACTTCACCCGTTCCGCGCCGTGCCCGGAGTGCGAGGGCGACCGCCTGGCCGCCCCCGCCCGCACCGCCCGCCTGGCGGGCCGCACGATCGGCGAGATGGCGCGCCTGGAGATCGCGGAGCTGGTCGAGGTCATCGCCGGGATCGACGAACCGGCCGTGGCGCCCGTGCGCGACGCCCTGGTGCGCCGTCTGCGGGCGATGTGCGACATCGGGCTCGGATACCTGCAGCTGGCGCGCACGACGACGACGCTCTCGGGCGGGGAGTCCCAGCGACTGAAGACCGTGAAGCATCTCGGCTCGAGCCTCGTGCAGATGCTGTACGTGATCGACGAGCCGACGATCGGGCTGCACCCGCAGGACGTCAGCGCGATGCTGCGCCTGCTCGAGGAGCTGCGCGACAAGGGCAACTCGGTGCTCGTGGTCGAGCACGACCCCGCCGTGATCGCCGCGGCCGACCACGTTCTCGAGATCGGTCCCGGCGCAGGCGCCGAGGGCGGGCGCCTGGTCTTCCAGGGCACGCCCGACGACCTGGCCGACGCCGACACCGCGACCGCGCGTGCGCTGCGACGACCCGTGCGCCCCGCCCGCACGCCCCGCACCCCGCGTGGCAGTCTGCCGGTGCGCGGGGCGCGTCGGAACACCCTGCAGGACCTGGACGTCGACATTCCCCTCGGCGTGCTCACCGCGCTCACCGGGGTGGCGGGCTCGGGCAAGTCGAGCCTCGCCGCCGAGCTGGTCGCGCAGCACGAAGCGGTGGTGGTCGACCAGCGGCCCGTCGCCGGGAACAGGCGCTCCACCCCGATCACCTACACCGGCATCGCCGCGTCGATCCGCACGCTGTTCGCGTCCCGGCACGGCGTGGCGACGGGGATGTTCAGCGCGAACTCGCGTGGCGGATGCCTGGTCTGCGAGGGGCTCGGAGTGCTCCGCACGGACCTCGCGTTCATGGACGGCCAGGAGACGGAGTGCGAGGGCTGCGGGGGCACGGGCTACGCACCCGAGGTGCTCGAGATGCGGCTGGAGGGGCTGAGCATCGCCGACGTCGAGGCGCTGACCATCGGCGAGGCCGTCGAGAGACTGCCGTCGGCCGCGGTCCGCAGGGGCCTGGCGGGTCTGGAGGCGGTGGGGCTCGGGTACCTGCGGCTCGGCCAGGCACTGTCGACGCTCTCGGGCGGCGAGAGCCAGCGGGTGAAGATCGCTCGCGAGCTGCGCTCCGCGGCGCCGGGCAGCCTCTACGTGCTCGACGAGCCGACGACCGGGCTGCACCTCGAGGACGTGGACACCCTCATGGGCGTGCTCGACCAGCTGCTCGAGGCCGGGCACACCGTGGTGGTGATCGAGCACGCCCTCGAGGTGATCCGCCGGGCCGACCACCTCGTCGACCTGGGGCCCGGCCCCGGGCGCCACGGCGGGCGGGTGCTGTACGAGGGGCCGGTCGCGGGGATCACGGGGACAGCGACCGCGGAGGCGCTCTCTGGATCGCGAACCCTCACATCTGTGTCACCTCGGGCGACACGCCGCTGACCTGCAGCATCCCTCGGGCCGTGGAGCATACCGTGGTGCCATGACCGCCCTTGACACCCGTGTGAGCCCCGCTGCGTCGGTCTCGCTGAGCATCGGCGAGCTCTCCGCCCGCACCGGCGTGAGCGTCCGCTCCCTGCGCTACTACGAGGAGCAGGAACTGCTGCGCCCGCTCCGCACCGCCGCCGGGCACCGGCGCTTCGATGCCGAGGCCGTGGACCGGGTGCTGCTGGTCCAGAGGCTGTTCGCCGCCGGGCTCAGCAGTCGCGAGATCGCCCCGGTGCTGCCCTGCCTGCTGGGTCGCGACAGCGGGGAACAGGGCCTCGAGGCCCTGCATGCGCACCGTGCCCGACTCGAGCAGGAGATCGCCCGCATGCGCGACACCGCGGAGATCCTCGACGAGGTGCTCGAGGAGCGTCGGGGGCGCTGAGTCGGAGCAGCGGAGTCGCAGCAGCGAAGTCGGGACCACCGCGCGACGTCCCCGCACGCTCTGCCGCCCCCACACGCACTGCCGTCACCGCACGCACTGCCGCCCCCACACGCACTGCCGTCACCGCACGCACTGCCGTCACCGCACGCACTGCCCCCTCGGCCCGCCCGTGCCGACCCCCGAGGGTGACCGCGCGGTCTGGTGCGCCCCTGTTCCAGGGAGGGAACAGGGGCGCACCAAAGTGGTGAGTGACGACCGTGGGGCACTCCGACAGTGCAGCGCTCCGACCGTGCAGCGCTCAGCGCATGTGGCGCTCGTAGGCCGGGGTGGTGAGGAAGGCCGGGAAGTCCTCCCCGAGCACCGCCTCCTTCAGCAGCTCCGCCGCCTCGGGGATCCTGCTCCCCTCCTCGGCGCCGAGCTCGGCGACCGTGCGGTCGATGAAGTACTCGACGCGCTCCCGGGTCACCGGCATGCCCTCGGCGGTGAGCATGCCCTGGGTGATCCACTGCCACAGCTGCGAGCGGGAGATCTCGGCGGTCGCCGCGTCCTCCATCAGGTGATCGATCGCGACCGCTCCCGAACCGCGCAGCCAGGCATCGAGGTAGCGCAGGGACACCCGGATGTTCTGGCGGATCCCGCCCGCGGTGATGGCCCCTCCTTCGACCCGCAGATCGAGCAGGTCCTCGGCGCTCACCGAGACGTCCTCCCGCAGCCGGTCGAGCTGGTTCGGCCGCTCCCCCATGACCGCGTCGAACTCGGCGCGGGCCGCGGGCACCAGATCAGGGTGCGCCACCCAGGTGCCGTCGAAGCCGTCGTCCGCCTCGCGGCGCTTGTCCTCGCCGACCAGCACCAGCGCCTGACGGGTCACGTCGGGGTCGTGCCGGTCGGGGATGAAGGCGCTCATCCCGCCGATCGCGTGGGCGCCGCGACGGTGGCAGGTCGAGACCAGCAGCTCGGTGTAGGCCCGCATGAACGGCACCGTCATGGTGAGCTGGGAGCGGTCGGGCAGCACCCGGCGCCGGCCGCGGTCGCGGAACATCTTGATGATCGAGAACAGGTAGTCCCAGCGACCGGCGTTGAGCCCCGCGCAGTGGTCGCGCAGCTCGTAGAGGATCTCCTCCATCTCGAACGCGGCGGGCAGGGTCTCGATCAGCACGGTGGCCCGGATGGTGCCGTGCTCGATGCCGAGACGCTGCTCGACCAGGGTGAACACCTCGTCCCACAGCCTCGCCTCCAGATGGGACTCGAGCTTGGGCAGGTACAGGTAGGGGCCGCTGCCGCGCTCGATCAGCTCCTGGGCGTTGTGGAAGAGGTACAGGCCGGCGTCCACCAGCGAGGCCGAGGCCCGGCAGGAGCGGCCGTCCTCTCGGGTGTAGCGCAGATGCTGCTCCGGCAGGTGCCAGCCGCGGGGCCGGAACACGATGGTCGCCGTCTCCTCGGCGAGGCGGTACTCCTTGCCCTGCGGGGAGACGAAGTCGATCTGCCGACGGATCGCGTCGTGCAGGGTGAGCTGTCCGCCGATCACGTTGGACCAGGTGGGGCTCAGCGCGTCCTCGTGGTCGGCCAGCCACACCGTCGCGCCGGAGTTCAGCGCGTTGATCGCCATCTTCGGATCGGTGGGTCCGGTGATCTCGACCCGACGGTCCTCGAGGCCCGGGCCGGCGCCGGCGACCTGCCAGCTGGGATTCTCCCGGATCGCGGCGGTGGTGGGGTCGAAGCCGAACATCGCACCGCCGGAGATCGCCTCGCGGCGCACGGAGCGCGCGGTCAGCAGCTGGGAGCGTCGCATCGCGAAGCGATCATGCAGCTCCGTGAGGAAGGAGAGGGCCTCGGGGGTGAGGATCTCCTCGAAGCGCGGCTCCATCGGTCCGGTCACCTCGATCCAGGAGCGTTGGGCGGAGGTCGGGCCGGGGGCGGGGGTCGAGCCGGAACGGCCGGGGCCGCCCTGCTCGGAGATCGGGCGTCGATGGTCGATGAGGGTCATGGTCCTGCTCCTTGGTGTGCGGGGGTGGATGGGCCCGTCGCGGAGGGGCGCGGGCCGTCGGTCCGTGGGTGGGGAGGTCGTCGTCGACGCCGGCGCTGCTCAGTGGAACTGCGCCGTCTCGGTGGAGCCGACGAGGGCGAGGGTGCTCGAGGTCGGGTTCAGGGCGGTCGCGACCCGGTCGAAGTACCCTGTGCCCACCTCGGCCTGGTGGCGATGGGCGGTGAAGCCGTGCTCGGCGGCGGCGAACTCCGCCTCCTGCAGCTCCACGTAGGCGCTCATCTGCCGCTCCTGGTAGCCGGAGGCGAGCTCGAACATCCCGTGGTTGAGCGAGTGGAAGCCGGCCAGGGTGATGAACTGGAAGGCGTAGCCCATCGCGGCCAGCTCCCGCTGGAAGGACGCGATCTGCTCGTCGTCCAGGTGGCGCTTCCAGTTGAAGCTCGGCGAGCAGTTGTAGGCGAGCTTTTGCTCGGGGAACTCGCGGTGGATCCGCTCGGCGAAGGTGCGGGCGAGCTCGAGGTCCGGCTCGGCGGACTCGACCCACAGCAGATCCGCGTACTCCGCGTAGGCCAGGCCCCGCGCGATCACCGGCTCGATCCCGGGGGTGACCTCGTAGAACCCCTCGGCGGTGCGCTCCCCGGTGAGGAAGGGCCCGTCCCGCTCGTCATGATCGCTGGTCAGCAGGGTCGCGGCGAGCGCGTCGGTGCGGGCGATGATGACGGTCGGGGCGCCCGCGACGTCCGCGGCGAGCCGGGCGGCGTTCAGGGTGCGCACGTGCTGGGAGGTGGGGACCAGGACCTTGCCGCCCATGTGACCGCACTTCTTCTCGCTGGCCAGCTGGTCCTCCCAGTGCACGCCCGCCGCACCGGCCTCGATCATGGAGAGCATCAGCTCGTAGGCGTTCAGCGGCCCGCCGAAGCCGGCCTCCGCGTCGGCGACGATAGGGGCCATCCACTCGCGGCTGGTGGTGCCGGTCTCGGCGAACTCGATCTGCGCGGAGCGCTGCAGGGCGTTGTTGATGCGGCGCACGACGGCGGGGACGGAGTTGACCGGGTAGAGCGACTGGTCCGGGTAGGTCTTGCCGGAGAGGTTCGCGTCGGCCGCGACCTGCCAGCCGGAGAGGTAGATGGCCTTCAGCCCGGCGCGGACCTGCTGGACGGCCTGGTTGCCGGTCAGCGCCCCGAGGGCGCGGACCCAGGAGTCCGGATCCGCGGTGTTCTCCTGGATCAGGTCCCACAGCGTCTCGGCGCCGCGGCGGGCGAGGGTCCGTTCCTCGCGGACCGGGCCGGTCAGGGCGAGGACGTCCTCCGCGGTGTGGTCGCGCCGCACGTTCCGCCAGCGGGGATCGATCTCCCAGTCGCGAGCGAGCTCCTCGGCGGTCATGCTCTGGTCTCCGGGGCGGGGGGTGGTGGGAGGGAAGGAGGTGGTCATCGTCGGCTCCTCGGGGTGTCGGTGCTGCGTCGGCTCCTTGTGCCGATCTCGATGAACTTCATCGAGTAGTCAAACTCTGGGTCGCCGCGACACCCCGCAGAACCCCTCGAATCGAAGAACTTCTGCACTATTTCTGCCGATCGGAACTTTCCTGTGTCAAGGTGGCCCCATGGCACAGAACGATGCGGTTCCCGCCGACGACTCCTACGACCCGCTGCTCATCGGGCAGCGCATCCGTGCGCGCCGGCAGCAGAGGGGACTGTCCCTGGCCGCGCTCGCGGCCGAGGTGGGTCGGGCGCCCTCGCAGCTCTCGGTGATCGAGAACGGCAAGCGCGAGCTGCGCCTGGGCGAGCTGTCCCGGATCGCACGCGCCCTCGAGGTGAGCGTCGACGACCTGCTCGCCCCCGAGGCGCCCTCCCGTCGGGCGGGCCTCGAGATCGCGCTCGAGAGGGCGCAGTCCGGGAGCCTCTACCGGAGCCTCGACCTCCCGGACCTCCCGGTGCGCAAGTCGCTCTCCGACGCCGCGATCGAGACGATCCTGGCACTGCACGAGGAGCTGCGCCGTCTGCACGAGGAGCGGGCCGCGACCCCGGAGGAGGCCCGGCGGGTGAACGGGCAGCTGCGCGAGGAGCAGTCGCAGGGCGGGAACTACTATCCCGAGCTCGAGGAGAGGGCGCGCGAGCTGCTCGAGCGGATCGGCCACCGGGGCGGGCCGCTGTCCCACTCCAAGGTGTCGCGGCTCGCCGCGGAGCTGGGGTTCTCGCTGCACTCGGTGCCGGACCTGCCGCACTCCACCCGGTCGATCACGGACTCCGAGCATCGACGGATCTACCTTCCGCTGGGCCGCGCCACCTCCGACCCCCGCTCCACGGTGCTGCAGGCGATCGCGGCGCACGTGCTGGGCAAGGAGGAGCCCACGGACTACGGTGACCTGTTGCGCCAGCGGGTGGAGACGAACTACCTGGCCTGCGCGCTGCTGCTGCCCGAGCGTGGGGCGCTGGACCTGCTGCAGGGGGCGAAGGCGCGACGGGAGCTCTCGGTCGAGGACCTGCGGGACGAGTTCGCGGTGAGCTACGAGACGGCCGCGCACCGCTTCACGAACCTCGCCACCCACCACCTGGGGATCCCGGTGCACTTCCTCAAGGTGCACTCCTCGGGCACGATCCTCAAGGCGTACCAGAACGATGCGGTGCGCTTCCCCACCGATGCGCTCGGCGCCGTGGAGGGGCAGCGGGTGTGCCGGTGGTGGAGCGCGCGGCGGGTGTTCCGCAGCGAGGATCGGATGGGCCAGTACTGCCAGTACACGGACAAGCCGGGCGGCACCTACTGGTGCACCTCGCACATCGAATCGGGGCCGGGCGGGGAGTTCTCGATCTCGGTGGGCACGGCCTACCAGCACACGAAGTGGTTCCGCGGCCGGGAGACGACCGTGCGACACACCTCCACCTGCCCGGATCCCGCCTGCTGCCGAGAGCCCGCGCCGGAGCTCGTGGACCGCTGGGAGGGCTCGGTCTGGCCGGTCGCCCGGCTGCACGCCTCGCTGCTGGCGGCGATGCCGACGGGCACCTTCACCGGGGTGGACCGGGTGGCGATGCTCGAGTTCCTCGAGCGGCACGCACCGGAGGCCGACGGGTGATCAGCGCCCCTGCCCTCGCAGGTCAGGGGGCTCCGGGCGAGGCAGCTCTCGGCGGCCGACGCACCCGCCCCACCACGGTGTCGATCAGCACGAAGGCGGCGAGGCTCGCCCCCATCAGCGGGAGCATCAGCCCGATCCCGAGCGCGGCGAGCAGCACCAGGAGAACTCCCCACCAGGGCGCCCGGCGCAGCGCGCCGCGCTGCGGGGCCCTGCCCGGCCCGCGTCCGCCCCGGGTGGGGCGGCGCTGCCACCACATCAGATAGCCCCAGAGGATCATCGCGACCAGCGTCGAGGCGATCACGAACAGCACGATCTGGTTGACCAGGCCGAACATCGACCCCATGTGCAGGTCGATCCCCCAGCGGGTGAGCTTCGCGGCGAGGTCCTGGTCGGCGAAGTCGGAGCGGTCGACGACCTCGAGAGAGGCGCCGTCCACGGCCACGGCATCGACCTCCGTGGGGTAGCTGCGCTGGATCTCCTGGACCACCCAGGCGGAGTCCTCGTCGGCCGGCGGGAGGATCTCGACCAGGCCGGTGTCGATGTTGACGGCCTGCCCGGCGGCCAGGACGTCGTCGATCGCGGAGGGATCGACGCGTTCTCCGGAGGCCGTGCCCGCCGGGCCGCCGGACCCGCCGTGGGCGCCGTGCCCGTCCGCACCCTCGTCCTCGTCGTCCCCCGCCGACCCGGCGGCGTGCGCCGCATGCTCGCCGTGCCCGTCGGCCGATGCCTCGCCCCCGGCGGCGGCGTCGTCCCCGGCCGCGTCCCCGCCCCCGGCCGCGTCCTCCCCCTCCTCGGCGGGCAGCTGGGCGCTGACGGCCTGGGTGGTGAAGCCGAACGCCTCACGGATCGTGCCGATGTTCGCGCCGCCGTACTGGGACCAGGTGATCCCGGTGGCGGCGAGGAACAGAGCACCCAGCAGCACCCAGACCCCGGCCGAGGAGTGCAGGGACAGGGTGCGTCGGTAGCCGCGCGCCCGCAGGTCCGGTCGCAGCAGGGCCCTCTTGTCCTTCGTCCGGCGGGAGCGGCGGGCGCGCCGGATCCACAGGCCGAGCCCGGCCACGGCGATCACGCCGAGCCAGGAGGCGGAGAGCTCGCTGTAGAGGCGGCCGGTCTCCCCGAGGTGCAGGTTCCGGTGCAGCTGGTCGATCCAGCCGCGCAGCGGCAGCGCGCCGCTGGTGCCGTACACGGTGAGGTCCCCGCGCACCTCGGCGGTCGCCGGGTCCAGGAAGATCCCGCGGCTCTCGCCCTCGACGAGGGTCTCGTCGGCATACATCACGCGCGTGGTGTCCCCGGGCTCCGGTGCCGGCCGCACGGCGACCAGCTGCGCGTCCTCGCCGACGTGCTGCTGCGCCGCCTCGACCTGCGCGGCCAGCGGCAGCGGGGTCTCCTGGGACGGGGCGTTCAGGGCCTCGGCGTACACGACCTTCTCGAGCTGCGGGCTGAGGGCGTAGAGCGCCCCGCTGGCGGCGGAGACGAGCAGGAACGGGCCGATCAGGATCGCGGCGTAGAAGTGCAGGCGCAGCAGCAGCGGGCCGAGCCAGCCCTGGGTGGTGCGGGAGGGGGGTCATGGCAGTGCCTCAGTTCTCGACGAGTCGTGCGAAGACCACGGTGTTGTCCAGGTGGTGGCCGTCCTCGTCGAGGTCGCCGGCGCAGGTGATCAGACGCAGCTCGGGACCGTCGGTGCGGCCGTAGACGGCGACCGTCGGGAACTCGTCCTTGGGGTAGCGGGCCGCGTCGTACACCTCGAAGGTGGCGACGGTGCCGTCCTCGCGATCGACCTCGATCCGGTCGCCGGTCTCGAGCCCTCCGAGCTCGAAGAAGACCGAGGGGTCGCCGCGCCAGGTCACATGGCCCTCGATGACGGAGGGGCCGTCCTCGCCGGGCGTCGGGGAGCCGTCGAACCAGGCCGGCAGGTCCGCCTGCTCGCCGCTCGGGGCGAGCAGCTCCCCGGACTCGCCGAGGCCGATGGGGAAGACCGTCTCGTCGACGCCGATCCGTGCGATGCGCAGCGCCGTCGGTTCGGAGGCCGGGAGCGCCGCGGCGACGGGATCGGCGGGCTCGTCGGATCCCTCGGGATCGGCGGACTCCGACGTGTCCGAGGAACCGCCCGCGGAATCGCCCGCAGAGCCCTCCGAGGGGTCCTCCGCCTCGGTGCTCGGGACGGCCGACGGCTCGGCGCCTCCCTCGTCGGAGGCCCCGCCCGCCGAGCGCGGCGCGGGCTCCGGGGGAGCGCCGACCTGGCTGGTCAGCGCGAAGACCAGGAGCGCCGCGCCGAGCAGGGCGAGGACCGCCAGGACGGCGACCGCGCCTCGGCGGCCGCCGTCCCGGCGGGGAGTGCCCTGTGAGCTCATCTCAGACCTGAGTGCTCTCGGTGCTGCGACGACGCAGTGCGAAGGCACCCGCGGCCGCCGCGGTCAGCAGACCGCCACCGGCGAGCATCGCACCGGACTGCTCGATCCCGGCAGTGGTGCCGGAACCGGTCTCGGCGCCGCCCTCGGGCCAGGCGCCCATCTGGGAGACGTCGAGGGTTCCGCAGGCCGCCGGATCGGTGGCCTCGGAGGGCAGCTCCGGGTCGAGATCGGAGACGACGTCGCCGTCGTACTCGCCGCTGCCGTTGTGGTCGACACCGTGGATGACGATCACGCCCTTGCCGTCGACGATGTCGGCGGCGACCTCGTCGCTGACCTCGATGGTCCGCTCGTAGGGGTCGTCACCGACCGGGAACCGGTCCACGGCGAGGCCGCTGTCCGGGCTGGTGTCGCCCTCGGTGGTCAGCGAGGTGGCGATGTCGCCGTAGTCGTGGTGGGCGTCGGAGACCTGGATGGCTCCGTCCTCGCCGCTGCCCTCCATGTCCGGATCGGGGCACTGGTTCTCCCCGCCGATGTGGATGTGCTGGGCATGGGGGGACCCGGCGAGCAGGCCCGTGTTCTCCATCTTCACGGTCACCTCGTTGCCCTCCACGGTGACCCAGGCAGTGCCCGAGGCGCCGGAGTCGTTGAGCTCCGTGAGGTGGGCTTCGAGGGTGGTCGCGTCGTGTCCGCCGCCGTGGCCCTCGGCGAGTGCGGCACCGGAGGCACCGAACATGCCGAGCACGGCCGTGGCCGCGAAGAGCGGGAGCAGTCGCTTCGTCGTCGTGCGCATCATGACTCCTTCGTCGGACGCCGGACGACCCTGCGGTCGTCGTGGGCGGCGTTCCATGACGTGGTTCGGAGCCGAGAGGCGATCGGATTGGAGGCCTTCCGCGGCGCCCCCGAGGAGCGCAGGGTCGAGCGCCCCGACGAGCGCCCCCGCGGGACGTCAGCCGCCGAGGAGCGGGACGGTGCACCCCGGCGGCCGACGACTCACCAGGACAGCTCGCGCCGGGGCCGGACGTGGATATCGGTGAGCTGGACGTCGTCGCTCGCGGTGATGGCCATGACCACGGCCTTCGCGACGGACTCGGGCCGGATCAGCGCGGCACGGTCGACGTCCCCGCCGAACATCGGGGTGTCGGTGGGGCCGGGGTAGACGGTGCTGACCCGCACCCCGTTCTCCTCCTCCTCGACGCGCAGCCCGTTGGCGAGCGCCCGCAGCGCGTGCTTGCTCGCGGCATAGGGGGTGTTGCGCGGACGGGCCGCGGTCCCGGCGCCGGAGTTCACGAACACGATCGTGCCGCGCGCACTGCGCAGGGCGGGCAGGGCGCGGCGGGCGAGCGCCGCGCCGGCGGTGACGTTGAGGGCGAGGACCCGCTCCCAGTCCTCCTCGGAGGTGTCCTCGACGCTCGTGGAGGGGGAGATCCCGGCGGCGTGGACGAGGGCGTCCACCTGCTCGGGGACGAGGCCGTCGAGATCGTCCGTGACCAGGTCCGCGCGGCGGGGCGTGATCCGCTCCGAGCTCGCGGCGAGCTCGTCGAGGGCCTCCTGGTCGCGGCCGATCGCGATCACGCGCCACCCGAGGTCGGCGAGCTGCCGGGCGACCTCCCGTCCGATCCCGCTGGTGGCGCCGGTGACGACGGCGGTGGTGGTGGGCTGCGTGCTGTCCTGGGTGCCGGTCTGGGTGGAGATGTTCATGGCCCCCAGTCTGCCCCCGCCCTGCGGCCCGGGCTACGGGCGCACGACCCCGTGGACGAGCAGCACCGCGAGCGCGCCGTAGACCGTCCCCGCGGCGCCGTCGAGGGCGAGGCGCACCCGGGGGCGGCGGAGCACCGCGTCGCGGAACAGCCCGGCCGCGCTGCCGATCGCGAGATCGGCGACCAGGCCCGTGAGCTGCAGCAGCAGGCCCAGCATGAGGATCTGCGCGAAAGGGCTGGCGTCGGCCGTGCCCAGGAACTGGGGCAGGAAGGCGACGAAGAACAGCGCGATCTTCGGGTTGGTGATGTTGACGACGAAGCCGCGGCGGAAGACGTTCTGCACCACCGCACCCTCCGCGATGGCCGCCCCGGCATGGCGGAACGTGCTGATCGCGAGCACGGCGAGGTAGGCGGCGCCCGCGAGGCGGATCGCGTCCAGCGCGGCGGGCAGCTGGGACAGGGCGACGCCGAGACCCGTCGCCGCCACGAGCACCCAGATGGTCATCGCCGTGGTCACGCCGAACGCGCCGCGGACCGCGGCCCGCCTGCCCTGGTTGATGCCGGTGGCGATCATGAACGCCATGTCCGGTCCGGGGGTCACGAGGATGACCGTGACGGCCAGCAGGAATGCGGGCAGGACGGACACGTCGAGCACTTCTCACCACCATGATCTCTCTGCCGGAGATGCCCCCGGAAACACGCCCTCACCTGGGCCAGGAGAGACGGTAGAGGGAGAGGACGCGGTGCCGCAATCGCCGAGGTGCCGGCAGATCGCGACTTTCCCCAGCACTCTGCCGGGCGGCAGTACGCTGACTGCGTGCTCGACGACCTGGACCACCGACTCATCGCTCTCCTGCGCACCGACAGCCGCACCCCGGTGGCGGTGCTGGCGCGGGAGCTGGGCATCAATCGCTCGACCGTCTCCTCGCGCATCGACCGCCTCGTGGACACCGGGGTGATCGAGGGGTTCACGATCCGGGGCAGCAGCGACCTCGACCAGGACGCCGTGCGCGGCGTGACGCTGGTGGCGACCGAGACCCGTCTCAACCACGACGTGGTCCGGGAGATCCGCGGCTATCCGGAGATCGAGCAGCTCCACTCCACCACCGGCACCTGGGACCTCGTGGTCCAGCTGCGCTGCCGGAACCTCGGCGAGTTCGACCTCGTGCTCGAGCGCATCCGTGCCATCCCCGGAGTGCGCTCCACCCAGACGAACCTGCTGTTCAGCTCCCTGCGGACCGCATAGACGGCTGCTGTCGACCTCCTGCCGGGGACGACGAAGCCCTTCCCGGAAGGCTCCCGGGAAGGGCTTCGTGACACCTGCTGGTGGAGACTAGGGGGGTCGAACCCCTGACCTGAAGCTTGCAAAGCTACCGCTCTACCAACTGAGCTAAGTCCCCGTATTCGATTGTGGCGAGGGTCAGGCGCGGGGTGCGGGAGCGGGCTGGGCCTGCTTCTCGGCGGCCTCGTCCTGCTCTGCGGAGACGCGCTCGGCCTCGGTCCACAGATCGTTGCGGATGCGGTCCGATTCGACCTTCCGCCAGGTGAGGATCCCGGCGACGGACGTCCCGATCAGGACGACTGCTGCGGTGATGAACTTCTTCATGAGTTCCTCCGATCCTCGAAGTGGGCCTAGCTGGACTTGAACCAGCGACCTCTGTCTTATCAGGACAGCGCTCTAACCGACTGAGCTATAGGCCCGAGGGGCGCTGATCTCCGGAGCGTACCGGTGTCAGCCACCGACGCACTACTGTACGGCCCCCGCGCCGCCGCGTCCAACCCGGCTTCGAGGTTGTTCCGGAGGTCACAGCACTTCCGGCACCTCGCACCAATCCACCGCCGCTCCCGCTCCGAACACCTTACGAGACGTCCCTCCCGGGCCGTCCGGTGCTCGGCCCCGCCGATCGCCCCAGCAGCATCACGAAGGAGATCGTCATGACCACTCGCACGATGCTTCCCAGACTCGGCGCCCTGGCGGCCATGGTCGCCCTGATGGGCGCCTGTTCCGGCGGGATGAGCGAGGACCCGACCACCGCGGAGGGCGGGGATCCTCCCGCCGCCGAGGAGACGGAGGCCTCGGACGGCGGCGGCATGGGCATGGACCCTGCCGCGAACCTTGTCGGCGCCGGCTGCGCCGACTACGCGGAGATGGTGCCCGAGGGCGACGGCTCCGTGGAGGGCATGGCCCAGGACCCGCTCAGCGTCGCCGCCTCGAACAATCCGCTGCTCACGACGCTGACCTCGGCCGTCTCCGGCGAGCTGAACCCGGAGGTCGACCTGGTCGACACCCTCGACGGCGACGAGTTCACGGTGTTCGCCCCGGTGGACGACGCCTTCGGCGCGATCCCCGAGGACGACCTGAACGCTCTCGCCGAGGACTCCGAGGGCCTCACCGAGGTGCTGACCTACCACGTGGTCCCCGGGCAGCTCTCCCCCGAGGAGGTCGCCGGCACCCACGCCACGGTCCAGGGCGAGGAGGTCGAGGTCACCGGCGAGGGCGATGAGCTGATGGTCGACGGCGCCGCCGTGATCTGCGGTGGTGTGACGACGCAGAACGCGACCGTCTACCTGGTCGATACCGTTCTGATGCCTCCGTCGATGGCGGAGCAGGGCTGAGCGGAGCACACTGCACTGACGCCTCGTGCGGGCGTCCGGTGACCACCGGGTCGCCGCCGCCCGCCCGAGAAGCCCCGAAGGAGCATGCATGAGCCCCGACCCCTCCGCGGAGGATCCGGTGCCCGAGCGCACCGGGTCTCCCGACCCTCCCGCGCTCCGCGCCCAGGAGCAGCCGTCGGCCACGCCGGCGGAGCTGCTGCGCGCTGTCGCCCTCGGCGACGAGGAGGCGTTCTCGCGGCTGTACGACGAGGTCTCCCCGCTGCTGTTCTCCCTCGTCCGGCGTGTGGTGCGGGACGTGGAGATGAGCGAGGAGGTGCTGCAGGAGGTGTTCGTGGAGATCTGGCGCCGGGCCACCCGCTTCGACCCCGACCGCGGCTCCGCCCACGGCTGGATCTGCACCATCGCCCACCGCCGCGCGGTGGACACGGTGCGATCGAGCGAGGCGGCCCGGCGCCGGGACTCCGAGGAAGGGATGCTGAGACTCGAGGAGCAGGTCGTGGACGTCCAGGAGGAGGGGATCATGAGGGTGGAGACGCGCAGGGTGGAGACGGCGATGCGGGCATTGACCGCGCTGCAGGCCGACGCGATCCGCCTGGCCTACTTCGGCGGGTACAGCCATCGCGAGGTGGCGGCCCTGCTCGACATCCCCGTCGGGACGGCGAAGACTCGTATCCGCGACGGCATGATCGTGCTGCGGGACAGATTGGGGGTGACCTCGTGAACGAGCAGAAGCACACCTCGACCGGAGCCTGGGCCCTGAACGCCCTGGACGCCGAGGAGCGCGAGCAGGTGGCGCGGTACCTCGCCGAGGACCCCGAGGCCGCCGCGGAGGCGCGCTCCTTCGAGGAGACCGCCGGCGAGCTCGCCGGCAGCCTGCCGCCGCTGTCCCCGCGCCCCGCGCTGAAGTCCGCGGTGATGGCACGCATCGGCACCACCCGCCAGCTCTCCCCGCTCCCCGAGCACGAGGACGCCCCCGCCGAGACAGGCGCGGACGCCGCACCCGGGGCAGCTCCCGGGGCCGCGTCGACGGCGTCCCCCACGACGGCACCGGAGGCGTCCTCCGCGACCACCGCCCCGCCCTCGCCCCCCGCCCCGACGGAGCAGGTGGTCTCCCTGGACCGCTACCGGGCGAGCGTCCGTCGCCATCGCTGGACCGCCGTCGCGGCCGCTGCGCTGCTGCTCACCACGATCGCGGGCGTCGGCCTGTGGGGCGGTGAGCGGTCCGCGCAGCGCGAGATGCAGGAGACCCTCGCCGCGATGGAGTCGGAGCAGGCGACGGCGCAGCAGGAGCGCGAGATGCTCTCGAGCATCCTCGCCTCCGACGATGCGTCCCATCTCTCGGTCCCGGTCCCGGACGGCGGCTCCCTGCAGCTGATGTTCTCCCGCGATCAGGAAGCGATGATCGTGCAGCCCGCAGGGCTTCCCGAGCTCCCGGACGGCCGCGACTACCAGCTGTGGATGATCGACGAGGCCGGCCCGCACAGCGCCGGCGTGCTCGAGACCGTCGACGCCCCGGTGCTGCACGAGGGCGAGATCCCGGACGGGGCGAGCATCGGCCTGAGCGTCGAACCGGCCGGCGGCTCCTCGGAGCCCACCACCGTGATCGCGGTCGGGGAGGTGTGATGTCCGCGCCGCGGGGTCCCGTCCCCAGGAGGCTCGCGGCCCTGGTCGGGGTCGTGGCCGGGGTCGTGCTGCTCGCGGTCGCCGAGGTCGCCTCGCTGGCCTTCAGCTCCTCCTCCGCGCCGTTCGTGGCGGTCGGCGGAGGGTTCGTGGACATCGTCCCGCCGGCGGTGAAGGACCTGGTGATCGGGCTGTTCGGCACCTGGGACAAGGTGGTGCTGCTCGGCTCCATGATCGCGGTGTACGTGGTGCTCACGGCGCTGATCGGGCGTCTCGCGGCCACCCGTGGGCACCTGGCGGCCGCGGCGCTCGCGGGGCTCGGCCTGTTCGCGATGCTCCTCGTGCTCACCCGTGCCCAGAACACGGCGCTCGACGTCGTCCCCACCCTGCTCGGCACGCTGGTCGCGGTGCCGACGCTGCTGCTCCTGCGGCGCACGGTCCGCGTCCCCGCGGCCGCGGCGCACGGAGACGGGGCGCAGGACCGGAGCGCCGCCTGGCTGCGCCGCCGCTCCCTGGTGGGCGTCGGCGCCGTCGGGCTGCTCGCGGTCCTCGCCGCCGCCGGCGCCCGCGGGGTGAGCGCCGGGCGGGAGCGGGCGCGGCGGCTCGCGCAGTACGTGCTGCCCGCCCCGCGCACCGCCGCGGACCCGATCCCGGAGGACGCCCAGATCTCCCTGGAGGGCATGCCGCCCTTCGTCACCCCGAACGAGGACTTCTACCGGATCGACACCGCCCTGGCGGTGCCCCGTGTGGACCCCGCCACCTGGGAGCTGAGGATCCACGGTCTCGTGGACCGGGAGCTCGTGCTCGACTTCGAGGAGCTGCTCGCGGAACCCATGATCGAGGCGCACGTGACTCTGACCTGCGTCTCCAATGCCGTCGGCGGGGACCTCGCGGGGAACGCGACCTGGCTGGGCGTGCCCGTGCGCACCCTGCTCGAGAGGGCAGGGGTGCACGAGGGGGCGGACATGGTGCTCTCCCGCTCGATCGACGGGTTCACCGCCTCCACCCCGCTCGAGGTGCTCACCGATCAGCGGGACTCGCTGATCGCCGTGGGCATGAACGGGGAGCCGCTGCCCGCCGCTCACGGCTACCCGGTGCGGATGGTGGTGCCGGGGCTGTACGGCTACGTCTCGGCGACCAAGTGGCTGACCGAGCTGACGGTGACCCGCTTCGCGGACGACCTCGCCTACTGGAGCACCCGCGGCTGGTCGGAGCGCGGTCCCATCAAGATCGCCTCCCGCGTGGACGTGCCCCGCTCCTTCGCAGACCTCACGCCGGACGCCGAGGGCGCCGTCGTCCTCGGCGGGACCGCCTGGGCGCAGCAGCGCGGCATCGCAGAGGTCGAGGTGAGGATCGACGACGGCGACTGGCGGCCGGCGCGGCTGGGCGCCGAGGTCTCCGACGACACCTGGACGCAGTGGTCCCTGCGGTGGGAGGACGCCGTGCCCGGAGACCACTCGGTCTCGGTGCGGGCCACCGACGGCGAGGGCGAGGTGCAGACCGAGGAGCGGGCGGACCCGGTCCCGAACGGTGCCAGCGGCTGGCACACGGTGCAGTTCACCGTCGTCTGAGATGCATCGTCGGCTCCGGGGCACCGCCGCGGGGGCGCGGGCCCGGGGGCAGGAGCTCGGGGGCAGGAGCTCAGCGGCGCGGCAGACCGTCCTCGGTGACCAGGCCGTGGGCGCGGGCGAGCTCGAGCAGCGCGTCGGGGTCCT
This sequence comes from Brachybacterium sp. AOP43-C2-M15, assembly GCF_052446295.1. Lineage (NCBI taxonomy): Bacteria > Bacillati > Actinomycetota > Actinomycetes > Micrococcales > Dermabacteraceae > Brachybacterium > Brachybacterium sp. AOP43-C2-M15. The sequence continues at coordinate 419,717 of NZ_JBQSWB010000001.1, read as the reverse complement.
CGGCGAGCCGGGCGCAGATCTCCGCGGCGTCGCCGATCAGGCGCTCGTCCCCGGTGAGGGCGGTGAGCTCGTCGAACAGCTCCTGCTGGCGGTGGCGCAGCGGGATCGGCCGCCGATCGGCGAGCACTCCCCATCGCGAGGCGTAGACGTCGAAGTGCGCGGGCTGCTCCCCGGTGGCGAGGCTGAGGGGGAACTCCGCGGCGGCGAGCCGCACCCGGTCGTAGTTCGGCTCGGTCTCGTCGACCACCGCCAGCTGCTCGGCGTCGAACCAGGTGGCGACCAGCTCCATCCGCTCCCCCTGCGCGCGGTACGGGGCGGCGGGCACGTAGCCGGGCGCAGCGGCCCGGGGCACATGGCCGACGGCGAGATGGTGCACGGTGCAGCGCACGAAGGGCGTGGCCCGCGGGACCCGGCCCCCGGAGCGGCGGTACTTGCGGGCGATGGTCTGCGGGGTCTGGTTGGAGCCGACGGCGACGACGAGGGTCCGCTCGGCCAGCGGCGCGGCGCCCTCGGCGGCGAGGGCCTGCTCGATCGCCGCGCGGTCCACGAGCGGCGCCTCGAGCTGCTCGGCGGGCGCGTCGACACCGCCGACGGGGTCCAGGTCCACCACGCCCTCCTCGAGCAGCAGCGCCGAGCGCACGGCGGGTCCCACCCAGGGATAGTCCTGCGGCACCGCTGCGGCGGCGGTGTCGGGGCACGGCGCGGGGGCGAAGGGCATCGAGGACGGATCGCCGGCAGGAGAAGCGGCGGCGGGAGAAGCGGCGGCGGACGTCGGGGCGGGCATCCTTCGACCATAGCGAGCCGCCGCCGCGCGCCCCAGGCTCCCGCGACCACGCTCACGCCTCGCCCGGACCGTGACCCCGCGCAGGGGCCTACCCTAGAGGCCTACCCTGGGGTCATGAGCGAGCAGCGCGCGATCGATGCCCTGGAGGCCTCGGGCCTGGACTTCGAGATCACCCGTCACGGCCGGGTGGGCTCGCTCGAGGAGGCGGCCGCGGCCCGCGGCGTCGAGCCCCGCGACATCATCAAGACGCTCGTGGTGCGCCGCGGGGAGGGCGACTTCCTGTTCGTGCTGGTCCCGGGTGACCGGGAGATCTCCTGGCCCCGGCTGCGGGCCCTGCTGGGCGTGAACAGGCTGTCGATGCCGGACAAGGAGGTCGCCCGGGACGTGACCGGCTACGAGCGCGGCACCATCACCCCCTTCGGCGCCACCACCGCCTGGCCGGTGATCGCCGACGCGGACCTCGTCGACGAGCCCGGCCGCCGGATCTCGCTCGGCGCAGGCGCCCACGGCGTCGCCGTGACCGTCCCCGCACGGGCGGCGCTGGACCACCTGGACGCCCAGGTCGCCGACATCAGCGAGCGCCGAGCCGCCTGATCCCGCCCTGCCCGCCTCCACGGCCCTGCCGGCGCTGCACACCGGGGCCCTACGACAGAGGTATCCCCCGATTCCGACGCGCTCGCGCTGCGAAGAGCGCTCGGAGGGTCCGGCGCGGGAGAGCGCGGCCCGCGCAGGCGGGCACCGACGACGACGCCGCCGGGCCCCGGTGGGGCGCGGCGGCGTCGGCAGAGATCCCCCGCGAGGGCGAGGACCTCGAGGTCACTCGTCGGTGAAGGTCATCTTCAGTCCGCCCAGCAGCGCCGCCACCAGGTTGTACAGGAAGGCCCCCAGGGTGCCGAGCGCCGTGATGATCACGACGTTCACCACCGCGACGATGGTGCCGTAGCTGGTCATCTTCGAGAAGCTGAAGAACTCCATGAACGGCAGCGCGTTGCCGCCGTTGAGGTCGCGCCCCAGCTGGTCGATCTGGTCCCACAGGCCGATCGCCTCGACCAGGTTCCACAGCAGCACCACCGCGACCACGGTCGCGATGCCGATGGCGATGGCGGCGAGGAAGGACAGCTTCATCACCGAGAACGGGTCGAGCCGCGCGAGGGTGAGGCGCACGCGGCGCGGGCCACGACGCTCCTTCTCGGCCGGGTTCGCCGACCCCGGGGTCTTCTTGGGGCTGCGGCTCGCTCCCTTGGCGGCCGAGCCCTTGCCGGTGCCCATCGACGCCTCGGACGGCGAGGAGGTCTCCTCGAACGACGGCAGCGTGGAGGTGGACTCGGCCGGCTGGGTCGACGTGGAGGCGGTCCTGGAGTCACTGGTGCTCACGGATCACTCCTCGATCTCTTCGGCGTCGCCGTTCGGCGACTTCCCGGACTCGTCAGAGCCTAGATCATCGGCCCCGGCAGGAGCGCCCAGCGACGCGTCCTCGGCGACGATCTCCACAGCATCCCCGGATTCCGCGGCGGGATCGGCATCGACGATCTCGGGCGTCTCCGCCTCGTCCTCGTCGATCTCGGACTCCTGACCCGTGGTGACCAGCAGGATGCGATCTCCCTTGTCGGGCTTGGCGAAGGTGACGCCCATGGTGGTGCGTCCCTTCGCGGGGACGCCCGCGACCTGGGAGCGGACCACGCGGCCGCGCTCCATCACCACCAGCAGCTCCTCGGACTCCTCGACCACGGCGGCACCGACCAGGTGACCGCGGTCGTCGGGCAGCTTCGCGACCCGGATGCCCAGGCCGCCGCGGCCCTGCAGGCGGTACTCGTCCACACTCGTGCGCTTGGCGAAGCCGCCGTCGGTGACGGTCACCACGAAGGTGCCCGGTCGCACCACGTCCATCGCGAGCAGCCGGTCGTCGTGGCGGAACTTCATGCCCGTCACACCGCTGGTGGCACGGCCCGTCGGGCGCAGCACGTCGTCCGCCGCCGGGAACCGCACGGACTGGCCGTTGCGGGAGACCAGCAGCAGCTCGTCCTCCGCGTTGACCGAACGGGCGGCGATCACCCGATCGGGGCGGATCCCCTCGGCGCCGTCCACGTCCCGCAGGTTGATCGCGATGATGCCGCCGGTGCGGTTGGAGTCGAAGGCCGTCATCGGGGTCTTCTTGACCAGGCCCGACTCGGTGGCGAGCACGAGGTACTGGGCGTCCTCGTAGCTGTCGATGGCGAGCACGGAAGCGATGTGCTCGTCGGGCTGGAAGGCCATCAGGTTCGCCACGTGCTGGCCCTTCGCGTCCCGCGGCGCCTCGGGCAGCTCGTAGCCCTTGGCCCGGTAGACACGGCCCTGGTTGGTGAAGAACAGCAGCCAGCGGTGGGTGGTGGTGGTGAAGAAGTGCTCGACCACGTCGTCCTCGCGCAGGGACGCACCGCGCACGCCCTTGCCGCCCCGCTTCTGGGCCCGGTACTGGTCCTCGCGGGTGCGCTTGACGTAGCCGCCGCGGGTGATGGTGACGACCACGTCCTCCTCGGGGATCAGGTCCTCCATCGACATGTCGCCGGAGAAGGGCATGATCTTCGTGCGCCGCTCGTCGCCGTACTTGTCGACGATCTCCGTGAGCTCCTCGGAGACGATGTCCCGCTGACGCTGCGGATCGGCGAGGATCGCGGTGTACTCCTCGATCATCGCCTGCAGGCGGTCGTGCTCCTCGATGATCTTCTGCCGCTCCAGGGCGGCCAGCCGGCGCAGCTGCATCGCGAGGATCGCATTGGCCTGGATCTCGTCGATCTCGAGCAGGTCCATCAGCCCCGTGCGGGCCTCGTCGACGTCGGGCGAGCGCCGGATCAGCGCGATGACCTCGTCGAGCGCGTCGAGCGCCTTGAGGTAGCCGCGGAAGATGTGGATCTGCTCCTCCGCCTTGCGCAGGCGGAACCTCGTGCGGCGCACGATGACGTCGATCTGGTGCTTGACCCACTCACGCACGAAGGAGTCGATCGACAGGGTGCGCGGCACCCCGCCGGCGAGGGCCAGCATGTTCGCGGAGAAGTTCTCCTGCAGCTGGGTGTGCTTGAAGAGATTGTTCAGCACCACCTTGGCGACCGCGTCGCGCTTGAGCGTGATGACCAGGCGCTGGCCGGTGCGGCCGGAGGTCTCGTCCGTGATGTCCGCGATGCCCTGGATCTTGCCGAGCTTGACCATCTCGGCGATCTTCCGCGCGAGGGTGTCGGGGTTGACCTGGTAGGGCAGCTCGGTGACCACGAGCGACATGCGGCCGTTGATCTCCTCGGTGGAGACCACGGCGCGCTGGGTGATCGAGCCCCGGCCGGTGCGGTAGGCGTCCTCGATGCCGGAGGTCCCCACGATGGTGGCGCCGCTGGGGAAGTCGGGGCCCTTGATGCGCTGCATGCACGCCTCGAGCAGCTCGGGCTTGGTGGCCTCGTGGTTCTTCAGCAGCCACTGGACGGCGTCGGCGACCTCCCGCAGGTTGTGCGGGGGGATGTTGGTGGCCATGCCGACGGCGATGCCGGCGGAGCCGTTGACCAGCAGGTTCGGGAAACGGGCGGGCAGCACGGTGGGCTCGTCGACCGTGTTGTCGTAGTTGCCCTGCATGTCCACGGTGTCCTGCTCGATGTCGCGCACCAGCTCGAGGGCCAGCGGCGCCATCTTGCACTCGGTGTACCGCGGGGCGGCCGCGCCGTCGTCGCCCGCGGAGCCGAAGTTGCCCTGGCCGAGGATCAGCGGGTAGCGCATCGACCACGGCTGCACGAGGCGCACCATGGCGTCGTAGATCGCGGAGTCGCCGTGGGGGTGGTAGTTGCCCATCACCTCGCCGACCACCTTCGCGCACTTCGAGAAGGAGCGGTCAGGGCGGTAGCCGCCGTCGAACATCGCGTAGACGATGCGGCGGTGGACGGGCTTGAGGCCGTCGCGCACGTCGGGCAGTGCGCGCGAGACGATGACGCTCATCGCGTAGTCGAGGTAGGAGCGCTGCATCTCCTGGTTGAGGTCGACCTGGGTGATGCGGTCGATCTCGCCCTCGTCCAGCGGGTCCACCAGGGTGACGGTGCGGGAGGCCGCCTCGTCGGCGGAGATCTCATGGGCGCCGTCGGGCGCCTCCTGGCCGCCGACGCCGGCGCTCTGCGCGGGGGTCGGCTCGTCGCTCGCGGGGATCTCGCCCGGGATCTCGCTCGGGATCTCACCGGAGGTCCCGCCGGGGTTCTCGTCGGGGTTCTCGTCGGGGTTCGTGGGGTCCTGCGGGGTGTCGCTCATGGGGCTGGAGGCCTTTCGGGTGGGGCCGGTGGATCAGGGTCCCCGGGGGCGCGCGGAGCGAGCCGGCGCCGCGCCGGGGGGCCGACGTCAGATGTCGAGGAAGCGGACGTCCTTCGCGTTCTCCTGGATGAAGCGGCGGCGGGACTCGACGTCGTCCCCCATCAGCACGGAGAAGATGGTGTCCGCGTCCGCGGCCTCGTCGACCGTGACCTGCTTCAGGGTGCGGGAGGCGGGGTCCATGGTGGTGGACTGGAGCTCCTTCCAGTCCATCTCGCCCAGACCCTTGTAGCGCTGGATCCCGTTGTCCTTGGGCATCCGACGGCCGGCCGAGCGGCCCGCCTCCATGCGCTCGTTGCGCTCCTCGTCGCTGAACACGTACTCGTGCGGGGCGTTGGACCACTTCAGGCGGTACAGCGGCGGCATCGCGATGAACACGTGGCCGAGCTCGATGAGCGGGCGCATGTAGCGGAACAGCAGCGTGAGCAGCAGGGTGCAGATGTGCTGGCCGTCCACGTCGGCATCGGCCATCAGGATGATCTTGTGATAGCGCAGCTTGGTGGCGTCGAAGTCCTCGCCGATCCCGGTGCCGAAGGCGGTGATCAGGGAGCGGACCTCCTGGTTGTCCAGGGCACGGTCCAGTCGCGCCTTCTCGACGTTGAGGATCTTGCCGCGGATGGGGAGGATCGCCTGGGTGCGCGGCTCCCGGCCGGAGACGGCGGAGCCGCCCGCGGAGTCGCCCTCGACGATGAAGATCTCGCACTCGCCGGGGTTGCGGGAGGCGCAGTCGCGCAGCTTGCCGGGCATGCCGCCGGTCTCCAGGGGGGACTTGCGGCGGGTGGCGTCGCGGGCCTTGCGAGCCGCTTCCCGGGCCGCCGCGGCGGCCTGTCCCTTGAGCACGATGGCCTTCGCCTCGGAGGGGTGGGAGACGAACCAGTCCTGCAGCTGATCGGTCATCACCTTGACCATGAAGGTGCGGGCGATGGTGTTGCCGAGCTTGGTCTTCGTCTGCCCCTCGAACTGGGGCTCGCCGAGCTTCACCGAGACCACCGCGGTCAGGCCCTCGCGGATGTCCTCGCCGGTGAGGTTGGCGTCCTTCTCCTTGAGCAGGCCCTGGGCGCGCCCGTAGCGGTTGACGATCGAGGTCAGCGAGGAGCGGAAGCCCTCCTCGTGGGTGCCGCCCTCATGGGTGTTGATCGTGTTCGCGTAGGTGTGCACCGACTCCGAGTAGGCGCCGGTCCACTGCATGGCGACCTCGACGGAGATGTGCGCCTCGGTGTCCTCGGACTCGAAGGAGATGATGTCGGGGTGGATCACCTCGGCCCGCTTGGCCGTGTTGATGAACTCGACGAAGTCCTGCAGGCCGCGCTCGTAGTGGTAGGAGACGGTGCGGGGGCCGTCGTCCTTCTCGGCGCCCTCCGCCTCGAGCTCGACGTCGACCAGGTCCTCGTCCTCGGCGTCGGACGCCTCGGGGACGCGCTCGTCGGTCAGCGAGATGCGCAGGCCCTTGTTGAGGAAGGCCATCTGCTGGAACCGCTTGCGGAGGGTCTCGAAGTCGTAGTCCGTCGTATCGAAGATCTCGTCGTCGGCCCAGAAGGTGATGGTGGTGCCGGTCTCGTCGGTCTCCTCGCCCTTGACGAGCTCGGCCTCGGGCACGCCGCGGGAGTAGGCCTGGCGCCAGACATGGCCCTGGCGGCGGATCTCGACCTCCATGCGGATGGAGAGGGCGTTGACCACGGAGGAGCCCACGCCGTGCAGACCGCCGGAGACGGCATAGCCGCCGCCGCCGAACTTGCCGCCGGCGTGCAGCACCGTGAGCACCAGCTCGACGGCGGGCTTGCCCTCGGTGGGGTGCATGTCCACGGGGATGCCGCGGGCATGGTCGATGCAGCGCACGCCGCCGTCGGCCAGCAGCGTGACCTCGATCGTGTCGCCGTGGCCGGCCATGGCCTCGTCCACCGAGTTGTCGACGATCTCCTGGACCATGTGGTGCAGGCCGCGCTCCCCGGTGGAGCCGATGTACATGCCGGGGCGCTTGCGGACCGCCTCGAGGCCCTCGAGGACGGTGATGTCCGAGGCCTCGTAGTGCTCGGGGGCGTGCGCCGCGCGCTCACCGGCGGTGGTGGCCGTCGCGGGATCCGCCGCCTCCTGTGTCGCACCGGGCGACGGGTCCGGGACACCCTGGGGTGCGTCCTGGTCGGGCATGGGGCGGTCGCTGTCGCTCACCTGATGTGGCTCCTCGCAGTCCTGGGTCCCCCGTTCGGAAGTGCGTCGGGGGTGGTTCGGGGGTCCCTCGCGGAGGACGATCCCCAGCTCAGCACGCAGGCGGCCCACGGAGGTGCCTCGCGCGCGCACGCGCGAGCAGCACTCGCAGGCCACAGCGATCGAGCCGGGCGCATCGAAGTCCACGAGGACGTCGGTGGACGTCGGCCGAACCCCCATGATTCTAGCGGACAACCGCCCTCGAACCTATTCTCCCCGGCGATTCTGTGGACGACGCGACCCGGAGCGGCCCCTGGACGCCCCGGAACCGGCTCGTCCTCGGGCTCGGGGGCCGACCGACGGGGGCCGGTACCCCTCCCGGGGTGCTCGCGCGGCACAGGCGCATCTGGCGTCCCGGCGGTCCGGTCTCAGTCCCGGGGGCCGGGCGAGGCCTGCGGGCGGCCGAGTCCGGCGAGCACCTCCGCCGTGGCCAGTGCGGCCGCGGCGGCCTCGTGCCCCTTGTCCTCGACGGAGCCCGGAAGCCCGGCCCGATCAAGAGCCTGCTGATCATCATCGCAGGTGAGGAGCCCGAATCCGAGAGGCACGCCGTGATCGAGAGCGACCCGGGAGAGACCGTCGGTCGCCGCCTGGCACACGTACTCGAAGTGGGGCGTGCCGCCCCGGACGACCACGCCGAGGGCGATCACGGCGTCGTGGTCCCGGGCCAGGCGGTCCGCGACCACGGGCAGCTCGAAGGATCCCGGGACCCGCACCAGGCGCGGGTGCTCGACGCCGGCCTCCCGGCAGGCACGCAGGGCGCCGTCGATCAGTCCGTCCATGACCTGCTGGTGCCAGGAGGCCGCGACGATCGCGACCCGGGCGTGGGGCAGCTGCGGGAGGGTGGTGGTGTCGGGGCGTCCGTGTCCGCTCATGGGAGGGATCCTTCCGTGGTGATCGTGGTGGGGGCGTCGAGGGGGCGGGTGGGATCGGCGACGACGGCGTCCGGCAGTCCGCTCAGGTGGTGGCCGAGCCGGTCGCGCTTGGTGGTGAGATAGGCGAGGTTCTCGAGGGTGGGGTGGGTCGTCAGCGGACGCGTGGAGACCACGTCGACGCCGCCGGCGCGCAGGGCGGCGGCCTTGTCCGGGTTGTGGGTGAGCAGCTCGATGCCGCCGACCCCGAGATGCGCCAGGATCCGCGGGACCACCGCGTAGGAGCGGGCGTCGACGGGCAGGCCCAGGTCGAGGTTCGCCTCGACGGTGTCGCGCCCCGCGTCCTGCAGGGCGTAGGCGCGCAGCTTCTCGAGCAGGCCGATGCCGCGCCCCTCGTGACCGCGCAGGAGGATCAGGAGACCGCGCCCCGCCTGGTCGATCCGGGTCAGGGACTCCTCGAGCTGCGGGCCGCAGTCGCAGCGCCGGCTGCCCAGGACGTCCCCGGTCACGCACTCGGAGTGCACGCGGGCGAGCACCGGCTCGGCGCCGGTCAGATCACCGCGGGTGAGGACCAGGTGCTCCGCCCCTCCCTCCCGCACGGCGAGGGCCCGGAACGTGCCGTGGCGGGTGGGGAGCTCGACGGGCGCCGTGACCTGCAGCGGCGCCGGCTCCTCGCCGGCGGTCCGATCGACGGTCCCGGTCCGGTCAGCGCCGGGCACCGACGCCTCCTGCGCGCCGGCGAGCCGATGCCGCACGAGCTGCTCGATGGAGATCATCGCCAGGCCGTGCTCGTCGGCGAAGTCGCGCAGGGCAGGACCTCGGCGCATGGTGCCGTCGTCGTGGACCAGCTCCACGATCATCCCCACGGCCGGGAGGCCGGCGAGGCGCGTGAGGTCGACGGCGGCCTCGGTGTGGCCGCGCCGCTCGAGCACGCCGCCGGGGCGGGCGCGCAGCGGCAGCACGTGGCCGGGGCGGATGAGGTCCTCCGGACCGGTCCGTTCCGCGGCGAGCACCCGCAGGGTACGGGCGCGGTCGGCTGCGCTGATCCCGGTGGTGACGCCGCTCGCGGCGTCGACGCTCACCGTGTACGCGGTGCGCAGCGGGTCTGCGCTCTCGGCCACCATGAGCGGCAGCCGCAGGTCGTCGGCCCGCTCGGTGCTCATCGGGGCGCAGAGCAGGCCGCTCGAGTGGCGCACCGCGAAGGCGACCTGGGCGTCGGTGGCGGTGGCGGCGGCGAGGATCAGGTCGCCCTCGTTCTCGCGGTCCTCGTCGTCGACCACCACCACGGGGCGACCGGCTGCGAGCGCGTCGAGGGCGTCGGTGACGACGTCCAGGCGCAGCCCGCTCATCGCCCTGCCTCCGTGGTTGCTGCCTCCGTGGATGCTGCGTCCGGCTGCACCGCACCGGCGGCCGCCAGGTGCGGGGCGGTGAGCTTCTCGACGTACTTGGCCAGCACGTCCACCTCCAGGTTGACCCGGTCTCCCGCGCCGCGCCGGCCGAGGGTGGTGCGGGCGAGGGTCTCGGGGATCAGCCCGATGGTCGCGATCCGCTCCTCGAGCGAGGCCACGGTGAGGCTCACCCCGTCCACGGCGAGGGATCCCTTGGGCACCACGTAGCGGGCGAGGCCCCGCGGATCCTCGTCGTCGGTGGGCAGCTCGAGGCGCAGCAGGGTGGTGCCGGGCAGCTCCTCGCGCTCGAGGATCCTCCCGACCGCGTCCACGTGACCCTGGACGATGTGACCGTCCAGGCGGGCGTCGGCCCGTACGGAGCGCTCGAGGTTCACGCGGTCGCCGGGGGCGAGGGCGCCGAGCGTGGTCGCGGCGAGGGTGGTGTCGATGACGTCGGCGCTCCACAGCTCCCCGTCGACGGCGGCGACGGTGAGGCAGCAGCCGTCGACCGCGATGGAGTCGCCGAGGGAGGTGCCCTCGAGCACGTGCGGGGAGCGGAGCCGCAGGCGCGTGGCGCCGTCATCGGGCGAGGTGGTGAGCTGCTCGACGGTGCCGAGCTCTTCGATGATGCCGGTGAACATGGTGCCTTCCGGGTCAGGCGGCGCGCGGCCGCAGGGTGAGGCGGAGGTCGGTGCGACCGTCCGCGGAGGTGAGCGGGGTGACGTCCGCCAGGTCCAGGTCGAGGCGGTCGGCGAGGGTGGAGATGCCGAGATCGCCGATCCCCGCAGGGCCGGTGCCGAGCAGGGTCGGGGCGAGATGGACGATCAGCTCGTCGACCGCGCCGGCCGCGAGGAAGCCCGCCGCCAGCGTGGGACCGCCTTCGAGCAGGACATGGCGCAGTCCGCGGTCGAACAGGGCGGCGAGAGCGATCTCCGGGTCCCGGGTCCGCAGCACGATCGCCTCGCCGGCACCCTCGAGGGCGGGCAGGGCGGGGGCCCCTCCCGTGCCCATGACCGCGCGGACGGGCTGGCGTGGGTGGAGGGTGCCGTCGGGCCGACGGGCGGTCAGGCTCGGTCGATCGGTGCGGGCCGTGCCGGTGCCGACCAGGACGGCGTCGCAGGTGGTGCGCAGGAGGTGGACCTCCTCGCGGGCGGCGGGGCCGGTGATCCAGCGACTGCTGCCGTCGGCCGCCGCGGCGCGCCCGTCGAGGGTGAGGGCGAGCTTCGCGGTGACCAGGGGGCGGTCGCGGACGAGGCCGTGCTCCCATCCGCGGTTCAGCGCGGCGGCCGCGGCGGCGAGATCCTCGGGAACGTCCGTCTCCACCTCGATCCCGGCGGCGCGGAGGTGCTCGATCCCTCCTGCGGCCTCCGGGTTCGGATCCTCGCGGCCGACGACGACACGACGCACTCCGGCCCGGATCAGGGCGTCCGCACAGGGTGGGGTACGTCCGTGGTGGGTGCAGGGCTCGAGGGTCACCACGGCCGTGGCCCCGGCCAGGGTTCCGCTGAGGTCCCCGTCGGCGCCGGAGAGTGCGCAGGTCAGTGCCGCGGCCTCGGCGTGCGGTGTGCCCGCGCCGCGGTGGTGCCCCTCGGCCAGCACCCGGCCGTCCGCCCCCAGCAGCACGCAGCCCACGCGCGGGTTCGGTCCGTGAGGCACCGCGGGATCGGCCGCGATCACGAGAGCGCGGCGCAGCGCCTCGTGCTCGATCCTGCTCAGCATGGTCTCTCCTCCGGTCCGCAGCTCGCGGTCCGGAGAGAGGGAGGGGTCACGGGGACGGCGTCACTCGGGGTGCCGGCGGAGAGCGCACACAGGGTGCGCCGACCAGGGCCGTCCGAGGACGACGTCGCGTGCGCTTCCCATCCGGACTCTCACCGTCGGTCCAGGAGTTCCACCTGGTCAGCCGAGGGCCAGAGGCCATCGGGTCGCGGACTGTCACCGCCGGCTCGGAATTTCACCGACCCCAGTGCACGCGAGCTCTTCAGCTCGTCGACGACCACGGTAGCAGGAGGGCCGGGGACTGTGACGGACTGTGTCCGCTCGTCCCTCGCAGTTCGTCGATCAGCCCCTGCACCCCACGCCGATCTCCTCCCGCTCGTCCCTCGCAGTTCGTCGATCAGCCGTAGGTGTCGCGGGGGCCGCGCCAGGTGACGGTGCGCCGACCCTTCTTCCAGCTGCGCTCGGCGGCGGCCGGGCCGGTGACCTTGAGCTCGGAGACCACGTGCGAGCCGACGTGCTCCTCGATGGTGGTGATCAGCTGCGGGGTGAGCATCCGCAGCTGCGAGGCCCAGGCGGAGGAGGAAGCGCTGACCACCAGCACTCCCTCCTCGAAGGAGACGGGTCGGCAATGGGTCGCGAGCCGCTCTCCCACGATCTCCTCCCACTCCTCCAGCACCCGCCCGGTGTTCATCCCGGCATTCCATCCGAGGTTCCCGAGCACCTTCTTGAGCACCAGATCGATCCCCTGCGGATCGCGGGGATCGGGGCGCGATCCGGAGTAGCCGGGCGCGCGACCCGATCGATCGCGCACGTCGCGAGCCTGCGTCTTCGCCGAGATGGGGAACAGTCCCCGGTCGCGGGCCGCGGCGCGGGAGCGGTTCACGGTGCGCCGGGCGAGCTCGAAGGGATCCGGGGCCTCGGGCAGCTCGGGCGGGTCGAAGAGCGGCTCCGGGGCGGGGACCGCATCGGACCTCCGCAGGTCGTGCTCGGCGACATCGGGCCGCACCGTCCCCCTCCGCGGCGCCGCCCCCTGCCGCAGCTGCGCGGCCGGCTGCGGCGCCTCCGCGCCCGCGGGCACGTCTGCCCCTGCTCCGGACCAGGTCGAGAGGCCGTAGGGGTTCGCGAGGCGCGGCCGCCCGGGACCGGTGCCTCCGCCGCCGGACCCTCCGCGCCCGGATCCACCGCTGCCCGATGCGCCCCGGTCGCTCACAGCCCTCCGCTCCCCCCGCGCGGCACCGCGTCGCCGAGGCTCACATCGACCACGTGGATCTCGCCGTCGAGGGAGTCGGGGATGTCGGTGTCGTTCGCCGTGGTGATCAGCACCTGCGACGCAGCCGTGACGATCCTGCCCAGACGCTCGCGACGGTGCACATCGAGCTCGCTGAACACGTCGTCGAGGACGAGGATCGGCTCGCCGTCGCCGAGGTCCCCCTCCTCGAGGCGGAGCAGGTCGTAGGAGGCCAGGCGCAGCGCGAGCGCGAGGGACCAGGATTCGCCGTGACTCGCATAGCCCTTGGCCGGGAAGTCGTGGAGTCGGATCTCCAGGTCGTCACGGTGGGGGCCGGTGAGGTTCGTGCCGCGATCGATCTCCTCGTCATGGCTCTCACCCAGCATCTCGAGCATCCGGTCATGGATCTCCCGGGTGCTGGGCAAGGCGCCCGGTGCCGCGCCGAGCGCATCGAGCACGGCCGAGCGATACAGGATCCCGGCCGGGGAGCTCCCCTCGCCGCGCTGGTCGGGAGGGAGGTCGAGCGCCTGCTCGGCCCCCTCGTCGGTCGAGACCCGCAGGTAGGAGTAGCCCAGGTGAGGGCTCAGCCGGTTGACGAGGTGCAGGCGCGCGCGGAGCAGCTCGGCACCGTGGCGTGCCAGCTGCTGGTCCCAGACCTCGAGGGTGGCGGAGGCGGTCTCGGCGGGATCCAGGCCCCCGACGCTGCGGCCGCTGCTTCCACGCCGCATGGAGCGCATCTGCTTGAGCAGGTTCCCGCGCTGCTTGAGCACCCGGTCGTAGTCCGCCTTGACGGAGGCGAAGCGGGGCGCGATCTCGAACAGCAGCTCGTCGAGGAACCGGCGCCGACCCTCGGGATCGGCCTTGACCAGGCCCAGGTCCTCGGGGGCGAACAGCACCGCCCGCACCTCGCCGAGCAGGTCACGGAGCCGGGCGACGTTCTGCCCCTGGAGCCGTGCACGGTTGGACTTCCCCGGCGTGATCTCGAGGTCCACCTGGAGGGGCCGTCCCGCGCGCACGAAGCTCGCGCGCACGATCGCGGTGCTCTCCCCGCGGTGCACCAGTGCGGCGTCGTGCGGGACCCGATGGCTGGAGAGGGTCGCGAGGTACCAGACGGCCTCGACGATGTTGGTCTTGCCCTGGCCGTTCTTCCCGACCATCACGGTGATGCCGGGGGACACGGCCAGGGAGAGCCGCCGGTAGGAGCGGAAGTCGGTGAGGTCGAGCGAGGTCAGCTGCACGGAGGGAGCTCTCCCTCCCTCAGATCCGCATCGGCATGATGAGGTACTTGTACGAGCTGTCGGGATCGCCCTCGAGGGAGTCCTGACCGGTCATCACCGACGGCTTGATCGAGTCGGTGAAGGTCAGCCGCACGAACTCGCTGCCCATCGCGTTCAGACCGTCGAGCAGGAACCCGGAGTTGAAGCCGACCACCAGGTCCTCGCCCTCGAGATGCGCCTCGAGGACCTCACTGGCCTGCGCGTCGTCCCCGGCGCCGGCCTCGAGCGCGACCTGCCCCGCGGTGAAGGACAGCCGCACGGGGGTGTTGCGCTCGGCGACCAGCGAGACGCGCTTGACCGCGTCGACGAGGGCGCCGGTGGCGACCACCGCGGTGATCGCGGAGCTGTCGGGGAACAGTCGGCGCACCGGCGGGTAGTCGCCGTCGACCAGGGTCGAGGTGGTGCGGCGGCCGCCCGCCTCGAAACCGATCAGGGTCGCCGAGGCGTCGTCGGACAGGGCGATCTCGACGCCGCCGCCGGTGGACAGCGAGCGGGCCACCTCGTGCAGGGTGCGGCCCCTCACCAGAGCGGTGAGCTCGGTCCCGGGAGTGCTGGGGTTCCAGGTCAGCTCCCGCAGCGCCAGGCGGTAGCGGTCGGTGGCCATGAGCGTCATGGTCTCGCCGGTGATCTCGACCTTCACCCCGGTCAGCAACGGCAGGGTGTCGTCCTTGGACGCGGCGACGGTGACCTGCGAGATCGCCTCGGCGAAGACGTCCGCGGCGACGGAGCCGGCCACCGGGGGCATGCTCGGCAGCTGCGGGTACTCCTCGACGGGGAGGGTGGCCAGGGCGAACCGCGCGCTGCCGCAGCGGACCTGGAGCTTGGTGCCCTCGAGCGCGATCGAGACGTCCTTGTTCGGCAGGGCGCGCACGATGTCCGAGAGCATCCGCCCCTGGACCAGCACCTCGCCGGGCTGCTCGACCTCGGCCTCGAGCCGGATCTGAGCGCTGACCTCGTAGTCGAAGGTCGAGAGCTGCAGCTCGCCGCTCGCGTCGGCGACGATCCGCACGCCCTGCAGGATCGGCATCGCCGGTCGGACGGGGAGGGTTCGGGTGGCCCAGGAGACGGCGTCGCCCAGGACGCCGCGATCGAGGTGGAACTTCACCGTTGCCACTCCTTCGCAGTGGTCGAGTCACAAGTCATTCCCGACCGCGTCAGGCGACGCGGTCGAACGGTGCACAGCGTATCGGGTCCCGAGGACTCCCGACGACACACCGACGAAGATCCTTGACTTCCCCGTCGGCCCGGTGCCGCGCACGACCTCGCCGTCCATCGCCGCACCGCCGCCGGTCCTCGCGACACGCCCCCATCTCGTCGAGGCTTCCTGTGGTTCCCGAGCACCCGAATCCCACGATCCGCGATCGCTCCCCGGCAGCCCACCCGTCCACATCCCCCTCGAGCAACTACTGACAGTCCTCTTCATCACGACTGTGGATCTCGTGGACAACTCGCATCTGTGCAGGTCATCAAGGACGATCACGGCGTGCACAGATCGTTGACGAGTGTCATCGGTCCGTGCATCGACTGTGCACGGACCGTCCGTCCCGGCGATTTCCTGTCATTCGTCCGTGCACATCGACTCCTGCGCAGATGCCCGTTGCTCCACACTGTCCACAGAGTTATCCACAATTGGGGAGAACCACGTGGTGACCTGCTGTGTTCTTCTGGCGGCCCGTCGACGCCGCGAGCGTCACTGACGGGTCGCCGAGCTCGAGCTCTTGATCCGCGCTGTGAGCTCCGTGACCTGGTTGAAGATCGCACGACGCTCCTTCATCAGCTCGCTGATCTTCTTGTTGGCGTGCATCACGGTGGTGTGATCGCGACCGCCGAACTCCTCGCCGATCCTGATCAGAGGCATGTCCGTGAGCTCACGGCATAGGTACATGCCGATCTGTCGAGCGGAGACCAGCCGGCGCGACCGCCCGGTGCCCACGATCTCCTCGACCGACAGGCCGAAGTAGGTCGCGGTCTGGGCGATGATCGTCGAGGCGGTGATCTGTGCCCCGTCGTCATGGGAGAGGAGATCCTTCAGGACGCTCTCGGCGAGGGTGACGTCCATCGGCTGCCGTGACAGCGAATGCAGGGCCTGCACCCTGATCAGCGCTCCCTCGAGCTCCCGGATGTTCGTGGCGATGTGCGAGGCGATGTACTCGAGCACCTCATGGGGCACCTCACCGGTGTTCTCCTGCGCCACCTTCTTGCGCAGGATCGCGATGCGGGTCTCGAGGTCCGGCGGCTGCACGTCCGTCATCAGCCCCATCTCGAAGCGCGAGCGCATGCGGTCCTCGAACCCGCCGAGCTCCTTCGGGGGCAGGTCCGAGGTGATGACGATCTGCTTGTCCGTGTTGTAGAGCGTGTTGAAGGTGTGGAAGAACGCCTCCATCGTCTCGGGCGCTCGCTGCAGGAACTGGATGTCGTCGATCAGCAGGATGTCGATGTCCCGGTAGCGGCGCTGGAACTCCTGGGCCTTGCCGAACTGACCGGACTGCACCGAGTTGATGAAGTCGTTGGTGAACTCCTCGGAGTTCACGTATCGCACCACCACGTCCGGGTAGAGGCTCTGGGCGTAGTGGCCCACGGCGTGCAGGAGGTGCGTCTTGCCCAGGCCCGAGCCGCCGTAGATGAACAGCGGGTTGTACGCCTTCGCGGGAGTCTCCGCGACGGCCGAGGCGGCGGCCTGTGCGAACCGGTTGGAGGAGCCGATCACGAAGGTCTCGAAGGTGTACTTGCTGTTCAGGCGGGAATCCTCGCCGAGGGTCGACCCTCCGGAGGGTGACGGACGACGGGGAGCGGGCCCCGGGGACGGCGCCGAGGACCCGGTCAGCGCCGAGAGGCCCGCGTAGGCGCTGGGATCGTCGGCGGCACGGCCGCGGTAGTCGCGGTGGGTGGCGAAGCGCTCGGCGCCGGAGGCGAGGGCGGCCGAGCCGGCGGATCCGCTGCTGGGAAGGGCGGGACGGCCGGGCTGCGCGCTCGAGGGGAGGACCGACCCCTCGTCCCGACGGAACGGGGCGGTGTTGCCCTCGCCGCTGTGGACAGCGTGGTCGACGTTGTCCACAGCGCTGTCCACAGGATGTGCATCCGTGGAGGTGGACCCGGAGGTCAGAGGAGCCGGAGCCCCCGGATCGTCGGTGTCCTCCTCGAGCAGGAGGGACTCGTCCACCGTCACCGCGAAGCGGGTGTCGCGCTCGGTCGCCTCGCTGAGAGCGGCCTTGAGCGATCCCGCGATCCTGTGCTCGAACAGCTCCTTCGCCGAGGTCGACGGCGCTGCGACCAGGGCGGTGTCTCCGACCACGGCCATGAGACGGGAGAGGGTGAGCAGGGCGATGACACGCTGCGACACGGTGTCGTCGCGGCGCAGGGTCTCGAGCGTGCGCTCCCAGATCGCGTCGGCGTTCGCCTCGTTCATCGGGTCTCCCTACAGGTCGTGCGGCGGTCGGGACAGTTTTCCACAATAGCTTCCCTCTTGTGGATCAGGAATGTGGACAACCGGCGGTGAGGTGCGCCTCCCCACCCGTCCTCCTCGCACCGTCGGTCCCTGCGCGGCCCAACGACGGCCCTGTCCACCGCGAAACGCCGGACGGCACCCGCGCGAAGTGAGAATCCGGCCACACCTCGCCGACTGGGGGCCTGTGCCGTTGACCCCGCTGGACGCCGCGCCTAACATCGTGCAGTCAGCGCTGCGCGCCGTCCCGATACGGTTCCCGGATCCACTGCGGACCCCTTCCGGCATCGGATCGGACCTCGGCAGCCGCCCCGCCTCGGCGGGTGCGCCCGGACTTCCCGTTCGTGCAGCAGACCACAGACCACCGCGAGGGGCATGCCCGTGCCCACGATCGAGGAGAACCATGAGCAAGCGCACGTTCCAGCCGAACAACCGCCGTCGCGCCCGCAAGCACGGCTTCCGCGCCCGCATGCGCACCCGCGCCGGCCGCGCCATCCTGAACGCCCGCCGCGCCAAGGGCCGCTCCGAGCTCTCCGCCTGAGGCGGGTCCTCGAGACGGTCCGCGTCCTGGTCCCGGTGGTGCCGTGAGCTGGTCCCGTCACCGGCTCCATTCCGGTGACGAGTTCCGCGCCGTCACCCGCGGCGGCGTACGCAGCGCCCGATCCCACGTGGTCGTGCACCTCTCCCTGCTGGGGCAGGGGGACGAGGCACCCCGCGTGGGATTCGTCGTGTCCAAGAGGATCGGCAATGCGGTGGTGCGCAACCGCGTCACCCGGCGCCTGCGCGAGATCGTCCGTCCGCACCTCGCGACCCTGCCGCCGGGGTCCGCGATCGTGCTGCGGGCGCTGCCCGGGATCCAGGACCAGCCGTTCGCGGCGCTGCAGGACGACGTCGGCTCCGCCCTCGCCTCCGCCGAGCGGAAGCTGGCCCGGCGCCGGGAGGGAGCGCGATGAGCGCGAGCGGTCGGTCGGCCGCGCTGCTGCGGCTGCCACGACGACTGCTCATGCTCCCGGTGCGCGGCTACCAGGTGGGGATCTCGCCCTACACCCCACCCGCCTGCCGCTACGACCCCGTGTGCTCCCAGTACGGCATGGATGCCCTGCGGGTGCACGGCGCCGTGAAGGGGACACTGCTGACCGCCGGGCGGATCCTGCGCTGCAATCCGTTCACGCGCGGGGGCCTGGACCCGGTCCCCGCCCCCGGCATGTGGAGGAATCCACGCCGACTGCGGCACCCGGCTCGCTAGGGCCTACCCTTGTCCAAGACTCCCGACCACAGCCGACACCTCGCATGAACGGCATGCGCATCCGTGCGGCAGGAAGATCAGGCCGATGAACCCCCTGTATCCCATCGAGTGGGCCGTCGCATGGCTCATGGTGCAGTTCCATGCGCTGCTGTCCGTGTTCATGGATCCGGACGCCGGCATCACCTGGGTGCTCTCGATCGTGGGCCTCACGGTCGTGGTGCGAACCCTGATCATCCCGCTGTTCGTGCGGCAGATCCGCGCCTCCCGGGCGATGCAGATGGTCTCTCCCGAGCTCCAGGCCGTCCAGAAGAAGTACAAGGGCAAGACCGACCAGGAGTCCCGCCAGAAGATGGCGGCGGAGACCATGGCGCTCTACAAGGACGCCGGTGCGAGCCCGTTCTCCTCGTGCCTGCCGGTGCTGCTGCAGATGCCGATCTTCTTCGGTCTGTTCCAGGTGCTGTTCAGAAAGCTGCCGGGAGCGGCCGAGGGTGAGGCGTTCGGACCCCTGACCACGGAGCTCGCCCGCAGCGCGAGCAACTCCACCTTCTTCGGCGACGTCACCATCGCCAGCAGCTTCCTGAACTCCGGCGACGGCGGGATCACCGCCAAGATCGTCGCGGGTCTCATCATCGCTGCCATGTGTGCGGTCACCTTCTTCACCCAGAAGGAGCTGACCATGAAGAACATGCCCAAGGCAGCTCTCGAGGGCCCCATGGCCAGCACCCAGAAGATGATGCTGTACATGCTCCCGTTCATCTACGTGATCACGGGACCGGCCATGCCGATCGGTGTGCTCGTCTACTGGCTGACCACCAACGTGTGGACCTTCGTCCAGCAGTACATCGTCATCCGCGCCACGCCGACGCCGGGATCGGACGCGGAGAAGGAGCGCCACGCGCGCATCAATGCCAAGCGGGAGAAGAAGGGCCTCGAGCCGTTGGACTTCACCCCGCCGAAGAAGGTCTCCGAGGAGCCCGAGCCCGAGGCTCCGATCCGGGTGCAGCCTTCCAAGAGCAAGGGCGGCAAGAAGCTCTCCGACGAGGAGAAGCTCGAGCGTGCCCGCGAACTGCGCGCCAAGGCCGCGGAGGAGCGCCGCAAGGCCCAGGAGGAGTCCGGTGAGACCCCGGCGCCGCCGCCGTCCGCCTCGCCCCTGAACAAGGGCGCGAAGAAGAAGAAGCGCAAGAAGTGACCTCGTTCCCGGGAGCACGGTCGCTCCCGGGGCGCATCCCCACCCCTTCCCGGAGGACCACGAATGAACCTGAACGAGACCACGCCTGATCTCGCTGCGTCCGACGAGTCCGCGGAGCAGCGGCCCGAGGAGCGGCAGCGCCTCGCCGAGCAGTCGACGGAGGAGTCGTCGAGCCCGGCCCCGGAGAGCCCGGCCCCGGCGACGACCGAGTCCGTCGAGAGCAGCGAGCCGGCCGAGTCCGCCGAGACGGCAGAGTCCACCGAGGCTGCTGAGTCCGTGACCCCCGACGCCCCGGCTCCGGAGGCGACGGCGCACACGGTCGGGGGCGCGGATTCCGAGGCCACGGAGTCCGAGGCGTCGGAGTCCGGGGCGTCGGACTCCGACGAGGACGAGGAGAGCACCGAGGAGCGCGTGCGCCGACTCGAGGAGGAGGGCGACATCGCCGCCGACTATCTCGAGGAGCTGCTGGACATCGCCGATCTCGATGGTGACATCGACATCGACGTGGACGGTGACCGGGCGTCGGTCGAGATCCGCGGGGCGGACAGGCTCGCCGGGCTCAACCGCCCCAAGGGGGACCTGCTGGACGCACTGCAGGAGCTCTCGCGCCTCGCCGTGCAGACCCGCACCGGCAACCGCTCCCGCCTGATGCTGGACATCGGCGGATTCCGGGCGGAGCACAAGACCAGCCTCGAACAGCTCGCGGCGACCGCGATCGCCGAGGCCAAGGAGTCCGGTGCCCCGGTGCCCATGCGGCCCATGAACCCCTTCGAGCGCAAGGTCGTCCACGACGTCGCCAAGCAGGAGGGTCTGCGCTCGGAGTCCGACGGCGACGGCAAGAACCGCCATGTCGTGATCTACCCGGCGTCCTGAGGCGACTCGTGCATCCACTGCCTCCGTCCCTGCGGACCACGGCCGAGCGTCTGTTCCCCGCCGAGCGTCTCGAACTGGCCGAGCGCTTCGCCGTCCTGCTCGCCGAGCAGGGACCCGAGCGAGGACTCATCGGGCCCCGCGAGGTCGACCGGCTGTGGGAGCGGCACCTGCTCAACTGCGCGCTGATGGTCGACGCGATCGACCCGTCGGCCGCGACCCTGGCGGACGTGGGCTCCGGAGCCGGACTGCCGGGCGTGGTGATCGCGATCGCTCGGCCCGAGCTGCAGGTCACCCTGATCGAGACCATGCAGCGCCGCGCGACCTGGCTCGAGGAGGTCGACGCCGAGCTCGGCCTCGGACTCGAGGTGGTGCGGGCCCGCGCGGAGGATCTCCACGGGCGGCGCAGCTTCGAGGTCGTGACCGCCCGCGCGGTCGCCGCCCTCGACAAGCTGGCTCGCTGGACGCTGCCGCTGGTCGCCGAGGACGGTGTGCTGCTGGCCATGAAGGGCTCCTCCGCGGCCGACGAGCTCGACTCCGCGCAGAAGGTGCTCACCAGGCTCGGGGGGACGGAGCCCACCATCTCCCGCTACGGGATGGGCGAGGTCGAGGTTCCCACTACAGTGGTCCAAGTGCGTCGCCGGGCGACGGCGACCAGGAAGGGAGATGCACGTGGCTGAACAGCGCGATGGCTCCTCCTCGGGGCAGGGCGCCATGGAGGACACCCCGCTGATGCGCGAGCTCACCCGGGATCATGCCCGTCGGAAGAAGCTCGAGAGCGTGGACTTCTCCCGTCCCGGCGACACCCGCGTCATCACGGTCGCCAACCAGAAGGGTGGCGTGGGGAAGACCTCCACCACCGTGAACCTCGCGGCGGCCCTGTCGATGGGCGGTCTGAACGTCCTGGTGATCGACGCCGACCCGCAGGGGAACACCTCGACCGCGCTGAACATCGAGCACCATGCCGAGGTTCCGAGCATGTACGAGGTGCTCGTGGAATCCGCACCGCTGTCCGAGGTGGTGCAGGACGTCCCCGACATGGAGCGGCTGCAGTGCGCGCCGGCCACGATCAACCTCTCCGGTGCGGAGATCGAGCTGGTCTCCCTGGTGGCGCGCGAGAACCGGCTGCGCAACGCGATCCGCGACCACCTCGAGCTGCGTGACCAGCAGGGGATGGACCGGCTGGACTACGTGCTCGTGGACTGCCCGCCCTCGCTGGGCCTGCTGACCGTGAACGCGCTGGTCGCGGCCCGTGAGGTGCTGATCCCGATCCAGGCCGAGTACTACGCGCTCGAGGGGCTCTCGCTGCTGCTGAACAACATCGACCTGATCCGGCAGCATCTGAACCCCGATCTGGTGGTCTCCACGATCATGCTCACGATGTACGACGCCCGCACCCGCCTCGCGGCCCAGGTCGCGCAGGACGTCCGGGACCACTTCCCGGAGCAGACACTGGAGACCACGATCCCGCGCTCGGTGCGGATCTCGGAGGCACCGAGCTACGGGCAGACGGTGCTGACCTATGATCCGAGTTCGAGCGGTGCGCTGGCCTATCGGGCAGCTGCCTTCGAACTCAACACCCGCCCCGCTCCTTGACTCCTCTCCTCGGACCGTGCGGCGATGGTGCGCCCGGTGCGAGGACCCCTTGACGGCGATGACAATTCTCGGAAGGACAACGGCCATGACGCAGAAGCGAGGACTCGGTCGAGGACTCGGTGCCCTGATCCCGGGCGCCGGATCGACCCCTGCGCCTGAGCAGGAGCTTCGTACGCGGACCCGGCCCCCTTCCGAGGGACGATCCGACAGCTCCCGTCCGGTCGACATGTTCTTCTCCGGGGAGACGGCCTCCCGCGAGGAGGAGACGCAGCGTGAACGCGCCGATGCCCGGGACCTCGCCGTCGGCATGGCGCGGGCCGCCGCCGAGCGCCGGGGGCGTGGGAAGTCCTCCTCGTCCGCGAAGAACGGTGGGAGCGCGAGCGGGACGTCCACCAAGAGCACAGGACGGAAGACCGCCGGCAGCACGACGACGAGCTCGGCGACGAAGAGCACGCCTTCGAAGAGCACGCCCACGAAGAGTGCTCCGGCGAAGGGTGAGGAGTCGACGGGTACGGGATCGGCAGGCGCTGCCGAGAGCACGCCCAGGAAGAGCTCGACGAGGAAGGGCTCGACGACGAAGGGGTCCACCGCGAAGAGCGCCGCCGCGAAGAGCACGTCCACCAAGAGCACTGCCGCGAAGTCCACCGCCGCGAAGTCGACCGCGGCGAAGGCGACCGCCGCGAAGAGCACCGCTTCCGACGGGGCGACGGACAGCGAAGCGAACACGACCTCCGCGGACTCGCGGCCCGCGGCACCGACCCGCACCTCGACCGCGGGAGAGCAGAGCCCGGTGGTCGATGTCGAAGCCGTCACGCCGACGGCGACGCGGTCGGCGCCGCCGCGGGCGGAGGAGAGCTCCGAGCGGCCCTCCGAAGGATCCTCCGCGGCCCCTGCGGACGCCGTCGCCCCGAGCGATGCTCCGGTGGACGAGAAGACCTCCGCGGACGAGGCTCCTGCGGACCTGGCTCCCGTCCAGGCACCTGCCGAGGAGAGCCCGACCGGTCGGTCCGCCTCCGCGACGGCACCCGCGGCGTCGGCGCCGGAGGATCCCGGCGCGGCGCAGGCTGAGGATCCCTCGACCCCGGTGCCGTCCGCGCAGTCCCAGGGTCTGGTCAGCGTCCCGGGCGCGGAGTTCGCCGAGATCCCGATCCATGAGGTTCGGGAGAATCCGCGCAACCCCCGCACGATGTTCGACGAGGACGAGCTCGATGAGCTCGCGTACTCGCTGCGCGAGGTCGGTGTCCTGCAGCCCGTCGTGGTCCGCCCGATCCCGGTCACCGAGGACGGGGAGTCCTTCGAGCTGGTCATGGGTGAGCGGCGCTGGCGCGCCGCCCGCCGCGCCGGTCTCCTCTCGATCCCCGCGATCATTCGTGAGACCAGCGACGACGACCTGCTGCGCGACGCCCTGCTCGAGAACCTGCACCGCACTCAGCTGAACCCGCTGGAAGAGGCGAACGCCTACCAGCAGCTCCTCGAGGACTTCGGGTGCACCCAGGACGAGCTCGGGGATCGGATCGGCCGTTCGCGTCCGCAGATCACCAACACCCTGCGCCTGCTGCGTCTGCCGGCACTGGTGCAGCGGCGCCTCGCGAGCGGCGCGATCAGCGCCGGTCATGCCCGTGCCCTTCTCTCTCTCGACGACCCGACGCTGATGGAGGAGCTGGCCCAGCGCATCGTCCAGGAGGGACTCTCGGTGCGCGCGGTGGAACGCCTCGTCGCCCGCGGCGGTGAACAGCAGCCGGCCCGTACCGTGCGTCGCAGCACCTACGACCCGCACGTCGTGGACCTGACGAGTCGTCTCTCGAATCGACTGGAAGCCCCTGTCCGCATCGACGTGGGCAAGCGGAAGGGCCGCGTGACTCTCGAGTTCACGAATCTGGAGGACCTCGAGCGGCTGGTGGAGAACATGGGACTCGATCTTCCGCTCTCGTCGATGGACTCCTCCTCCGAAGGCTGAACCTCAACACCCGCGGGGACGACGGGGCCTGCCAGAGCGGCGGGCCCCGTTTCTGTGCGCCGCGACGGGAGGAGTCGCCGCTCGACGGACCTCGTCATGACATAAGCATGCAGTTCGTCAGAATCGGTGTCGCCGCTGAGATCTGGCGTGCCTCGCGGGGGACGTGCGGACCATTGCGCCTGGTAGGGCCCCTGATGTGCGTCTGTCCACCGTTGTGCACAACTCTGTGGACACCCTGCCTCTGACCGTCCTGTGCCGACGATTCGTCGCCGCTCAGACTGTGTTCCGATGGCCGTGCCCCTCGCCTCGGCGTCCGTCGAGCGCCCACCTTCTGAGGGCGCTCTCTCCGACGGCGGCGTTTCACAGGAAACATGAGAGGCGAGGTGGCGCTCCCCTCCGCCCATCGGGCAGAGGACTGTCGTCGCATCCCGATCTGTCGGGATGCGAGAACGCGCTGGACTCACTGCTCGGGAGCTTGACGGTCGGATGACGCATACGTGCGCGCCCGGCACGGGCCGGTTCCACGTGGAACGCCAGCTCGCCCGTGTCTGTCGCCCCGACCCAGCTGCCCGGGGCGGCGGCCAGATCGCCGTGGCAGAGGGCCCGCGTGACAGCACGGCCAGCTGGGGGTGCCTCCCTCGCCCGTGTTCTCCGTGAAACATCGCCGAGGCGCCGTGGATGGCGGTAGAGGACAGTTCTGCTGTACGACGTCTCAGCGAGTTCTTGGCGTGACGCGCACAGTCTCGGCGTTTCACGTGAATCCAGTGCACGAAGAACACCACGGCATCGCGCCTCGTGGCGCATCCGGACGCCGATCGCGCCGCCGCTCAACGATTCCGCGACACGGGACCCGAGGTTCACTGAACGGGGCACGTCGGCTGGGAACGCGCATCGCAGGATCGGAGTGCGCAGCGGCCGCAGTTCGTCAGCTCGCCGTGAGGGCCGGAACACGGACGGATGTCTGCGCGCCGCTCGGCTGTGCGGCGTTCGGCTGTGCCCCGTTCGGCTGCGTGCGCGGAGGGAGCGGCAGAGAGCAACCTCCCGTGGTGTCGGAAGAGGTTCCACGGGAAACCCGAGGTGCCAGCATCCAACGCTGGTGACCGCGCTACTGTGACCCGGGGAGTTCCTGCGCGCGGGCGAGAGCCGATCGGCTGCCGTGGCACACCGCAGGCACCGACGTTTCGCGTGAAACCCCAAGAATGCTCTGCGTCCACGACAAGTCGGCCAGCGGACGAGGGCGCGGGAGAGCGTCGCGGCGCGTCGCGGCTCGGTCCGCATCATGGTTTCACGTGAATCCCGCGACACGACGCGGCCTCTCTCGATCCCCCATTCGCCGGTCGGAGGGACGGTTCGGCGTCCTCACGAGGACGCATCCCCGATCCCTCGGTCGAGTGCCCGTCACGAGCGTCCTCCGACGGCTTCCGCTCGGCGCGGTCCCCTCCGGGTTTCACGGGAAACCCTCCGGAAGCACGGGCGCGCCGGGCGTGGAGCACCGGTCGGGGGCCTCCGTCCCGGACGTGCTCGCTCCCGGGATCCAGTCCCGCCACGTGCCGGGTATCCCGATGCGTCGTCGGCGAGCTGGACGACGTCGCTGAGTTCCACGGGAAACGTGACATCTGAGGGCCGGAGAGCAGCGGTGTCGGATGCTGCTCTGCGCCCGTCGCACCGTCGACGACGGATGCGCACGCCAGTATGTCGAATGACGTTTCACGACAAACCATCATGACGCTGCCAGGCGCAGAGGCGTGCGGGATGGCGCAGGTCGATGTTGTTTGCCGTGCGCAGAGTACATAAGGCGTCGTGCAGATCCGCTGACAGCGTGCCTGTCCCTCGCCGACATCGGGAACAGGACAGTGCGGCCGCTGTGAGACCGCGCGTTTCACGTGCAACGTGCGCCGAGTCGCTGTATCGACGGACCGAACGAGCACACAGTCTGGACGACGTGCGGCACGAGCGATCGGTGCAGCGGACATTCGGCGGTGCTGTTTCACGCGAAACATCGGCGCTAACCCGGTGGCGCTTCCTGTCAGGCGGACACTCCGGACCCTCTGGCATGCCCTGCGCACCCGGCAGGACTCGGGGCACTTCCTGTCAGATCGACGTTTCACGCGAAACCGGTCCGCTGCGGCTGCGTCCGCCAGCGGGTATCGATCAGCCTCCGTGAACTGCGGGGGAACGTCGGGTGGCCGTGAGAGGAGGCAGAAATCCTGGAAGGGAAGGGGCGGGAGGGTTCATCCTCGGCCCGGCCGACACCGCCCATGCCCGAGGAGCGCAGCCCCGGCGCGTGGGAGAGTCGCGTTCGACGTCGACATCGCTCAGGAGACGCTCCCCTCCTCACGGACGTGTCACGTGGTCGACCGCGGGCGCTCGAGAGCAGTTTGCACAGTGTGCGTAACGTTGTGGAAAAGCCGGGGAGAGGACATGCCGGAGCTCCTGTGCTCCGCCCCGTGCGGAGTGCCGCGAGGCGGGGCGATGCCCCGTCCCACCAGCGGCGACTGGGCATCACTGCAGGTCAGGAGCGAATCGTGGGATGGAGGCTGGAGCGGACCCGGGATCCGTCGTCCACAATCGACTGTGGACAACTATGTGGACAGAGGCGGACACCTCTGTGGACGCATCTGTGGACAACTGTGTGCACGACAGTGTTCCGGCACGTCAGACGGCAGCGTCCCAGATGGTTTGACAGGGCTGCTCGGAGGCCGTCGGACGCGACTGTCGCGAGCCGTCAGAGCCCGGGGCCGAACTCGGCGTCGATCACGTGCTTGGGATGAGCGCCGGTGAGTCGCCGCACCTCGCGCCAGAGCCCCTCGAGCACGAGCGGCTCACCCGCAGGGGTCGCGCCGCGCACGGTCCGGGACCCGAGGGGCCCTGCCTCCGCATCGCTGCCGGACCGCTCGTCCCTCTCGAGCAGCAGCCACGTGGGCAGCACCTCGATGGACCAGGCGTCGAGGGTCTCCTCGGCGGGATCCTCGACGAGCACGGCCGGCCGTGCATCGCCCCAGCGCCGCGAGAGCTCGCGGAGCACGGTCGGTGCAGGGCGCGACGGGCCCGCCCACGGAGCGGTCACCAGGACCAGCGCACGTGCGCCGTCCTGGTGCGCCGCTCTCCGGGAGGGCCTCGGGATCACAGGGCTGCGGCCTCCGCCATGGCATCCTCGGCGTCGAGCCCGGCAGCGGTGTCGGCGAGCCAGCGCTCGGCGTCCAGCGCGGCCTGGCAGCCGGTCCCGGCGGCGGTGATGGCCTGACGGTAGGTGTGGTCGACGACGTCCCCCGCCGCGAACACGCCCGGGACGGAGGTGTGGGTCGAGCGACCGCGGCAGACGATGTACCCTTCGTCATCCAGCTCGAGCTTCCCGCGCACCAGGTCCGTGCGCGGGATGTGCCCGATCGCCTCGAAGACGGCCGACGTGGGCAGCACCCGCTCCTGGCCGGTGACGGTGTCCCGGAGGGTCACGGACTCCACCTTGTCGGTGCCGTTGATGCTCACCAGCTCACTGTTCCAGGCGAAGCCGAGCTTCGGATCGGCCTCGGCGCGCCGAGCCATGATCTTCGAGGCCCGCAGCTCGTCCCGACGGTGCACGAGCGTGACCGACTTGCCGAAGCGGGTGAGGAAGGTGGCCTCCTCCACGGCGCTGTCCCCACCGCCGACGACCACGATCTCCTGGTCCTTGAAGAAGAAGCCGTCGCAGGTCGCGCACCAGCTCACGCCCTTGCCGGAGAGCTGCTCCTCACCGTCGATGCCGAGCTTGCGATAGGCGGAGCCGGTGGTGATGATGAGCGTCCGGGCGCGGTAGACCGTGCCGTCGTCGAGGGTGACGGTCTTGACCTCTCCCTCGAGGGAGAGGTCCACGGCGTCCTCGTAGACGACCTCGGCGCCGAAGCGCTCGGCCTGCTCCTGCATGGCGGTCATCAGCTCGGGGCCCTGGATCCCTGTGGGGAACCCCGGGAAGTTCTCGACGTC
Organism: Brachybacterium sp. AOP43-C2-M15; assembly: GCF_052446295.1. Taxonomy (NCBI): domain Bacteria; kingdom Bacillati; phylum Actinomycetota; class Actinomycetes; order Micrococcales; family Dermabacteraceae; genus Brachybacterium; species Brachybacterium sp. AOP43-C2-M15. Next base: position 391,682 of record NZ_JBQSWB010000001.1, on the reverse strand, counting down.
CGTCGTGGTCATGAGGGCTCCTCCGGCGTCGAGCGCCCCGGCGATGACGACCGGCTTCATCTCCGCGCGGGCGGTGTACACCGCGGCGGTGTAGCCGGCAGGACCGGAACCGACGATGACGACCTCGTGGACGGTGTCGTCCTGAGCGGACTGCTCGACCGCTGCGGGCGCGCTCTTCGCGGCGGGAGCGGGACCGCCGAGGATGTTGAGGGCCTGGATGGGCTGCGACATGGTGGATGTCCTTCCGTGGGAATGGTCGGGGCGGTCAGCGGGAGGACCGTCGTCAAGTATGGGGCAGTTCGGGACGGGCCGCCGAGCTGCCGTCGGGGGTCACAGGGAGCCGATCATCACGTCCCCGGACCAGAGCCGATTCTCCGCGCGAGCGGCGCCCTCGTCGGCCGTCCCGCAGGCGGGCTGCACCACGATGGCCGAGACGACACCGCCGTTGGCCCGCAGCGTCTCGCGGTCCATCGGCCCGTGCACCAGCAGCCAGCCCGAGGTCTCCTCGCCGCCCCACGCGACCTCCTCCATGATCAGGATCGAATCCGGGATCCCTTGCTCCCGCAGGCACTGGGCCGCGTCGAAGCTCGTCATCGGCTGGATCGTCCCGGTGTCGATCAGCCGCTGCACCTCGTTGCCGAGCGTCGCCTCCGTGACAACGGGAACGCCGGCCGAATTCTTCCCGGAGCCGTTCGCGGAGTCGACCGACGCGGCGGAGGCCCGTGAGCCGGAGGAGGTCGACTGCTCGAGCGCCCCCGCCAGCTGGATCCCCAGCAGCGCCGAGGCGATCAGAGCGACCAGGACCAGCGGGACGGGGATGCCCAGCACCGTCCCGAAGCGCGAACGACGCTCGTCCTCCGGACGGGAGGAGGAGCGTCGTGGCGTCGGGTCACTCATTCGACCTGGATCTCCGCGATGCGGGCGCGGAACCGCCCGTCCTCCCTGCTGTCCGGCGGGAGCTCGGGGATCCACAGCGCGACCTTGTCGGTCTCGAGGGGCTCGGGAGTGTCCAGCCGCAGCTCGCCGTCGGCCACGGATTCGCCGCTGGCGAGCACGTCCCCGAGGGACCCGTCGTCGTTCAGGGCCCGCAGCTCGATCCGTCCGCCGTTGTTCAGCGCAGTGCTGACCGTGACGGTCTTGAGGATCGTGGGCTCGTCGAAGGTCAGGGTGATCCCCACCCCGTCCTTGAGCCCGCCGTACTGCGGGTTCTCGTAATGCTGGGTGGACCAGTAGGTCTCCGGATCGCCGTCGGTCACGCGGTCCAGCTGGTCGGCGTTGTCCACGTTGTCGCTGCCCTGCACGAACAGCTCCGCCTCGGCGATCTCGGGCGGAGGCAGCTCCTCCTCGGTCGCCTCCGCGGTGGGCTCGACCGGAGCCTCGCCGGTGTCCTCCTCGGTGGGGGCGGCCGACGTCGGCGGCTGCGAGGTGGCCAGGGGGTCCGTGACGATGTCCCGCAGATCTCGGGTGATCGAGGTCAGGGCGATCACCAGGGCGATCATCACGACGATCGCACCGCCGATGATGATCCACTGCGACTGCAGCGAGCGCCGTTCCTGGTCGCGCGGGCCCATGGTGAAGGTCTCGGGGGCGTCGGTGTCCACGGCCACGCCGACCACGTCGCGGAGCAGGGAGCTGCGCCCGGCGGGCACGGTGCTCTCCTCGGGAGTCTCCTCGAGCACGGAGCGGTCCCGGCCGTGGACCACGATCGGTCCGTCGCCCTGTGCGGGGGCGAGCGACGCCGTGCGCCCGGTGACGGCCACGGGCTCGGAGGACCGACTGTCCGCGCTGTGGGTGACGGGATGGGACGGCGTGTGCGCGGAATGGTCCGGGGTCGCGGCCGACGAGCGCGCCGAGGTCTCCTCCGGTGGCTGCGTGGCCCGGCCGTCGGATCCCTGCGGGGACCGTGCGGGGGCGAGCGCCGCGGCATCGCCCTGCTCCGGCTCGGCGCTGAGCGGCCAGTGGGTGCCGGACGTGCGTGCGGGGACGTCGTCCCCGGCGGCATCCGCCGCTGCGCCCGCGGCGAGGGCTCCGCCCGCCGCTGCTCCGCCCGCCGCTGCTCCGCCCGCCGCTGCTCCGCCCGCTGCCGCGGAGGGCGACGAGGAGCTCTGCGCAGCGGTGTCGGGCCCGGTGATCTCCAGGTGCCCCGGGAAGGCGCTGCTGGTCCGCTTCTCGGTGAGATGGAGGTCGTCGACCAGCGCCTTCGCCTCGCGCGAGGCGCGGCGGGACTCCTCGGCGGCGGCCCGGGCATCGGCCTCGGCAGCGTGCCGCCGGGCCTCGTCGTGGCCGTCTGCGTCCTGGCCGTCCGCGTCCTGGGCGCCCTCGTCCTGGGGGCTCAGGTCGCCGTCGTCCTCGCTCCGGGTGCCCTCTGCCAGGGCCTTCTCGCCCGCGGTGCCGTAGGCGTACTCCTCCTGGCCCGCCGTGGCCACGAGCCCGGCGGCTCCGGCGGCGCCTGCGGTGCCGATCCCGGCCGCGGGCGGGGCGGCGGCGATCGTGTCCTGCTCGGCGGGCTCACCCGCGGACGAGGCCGCGTCGGCCGCCGGCTCCGCAGCGCGCTCCTCCTCGGTGGGTGCACTCAGGGACGGTTCCTCGGCCTCGGCGCGCTCGATGACGGCCGTCGGCTCCTCGGCCGCCGAGGTGCCGTCGGCCTCCTCGTCGGACCGCGATGACGACCGGGGGTAGGCCTCGAGGGTCACCGGGATCGACTGCCATGGCTCGAGTGCTTCGATCAGCCCGCGGGTGGTCTCGGGGATGTCCTCGCCGGACTCGTTGAGCACCAGGTCGCACAGCAGATCGAGGTCCTGCGGGATCTCGGTGTCCACGACCGACGAGGGCCGCGGAACGGTCCCCGCGGCGTCGTGCTGGGGGCTGCGTCCGGTCAGCGCGCGGTAGAGCAGCGCGACCAGGGCGGCGGTGTCCTGGAACGAGGCCGCCTCACGGGAGCGGTCCAGTCCGGCATGGGCCGCGGCCTCCACCCCGATGCCGAGGATCGACACCGACCCGGAGCGGGTGTCGACGAAGAGACGGTTGGAGTCCAGGAACTGGTGTCGCACCCCGCGGCGCCGCGCCGCCTCGAGGCCTCTCGCGGCCTCGCCGATGATCGAGCGTGCGGTCTCCGGATGCAGCGGTCCCTTGGTGAGCAGGGCGGCGAGCGGGGGTGCGGGCGGCATCGGGTACTCGACCACGGTCGTCGCGCCGCGCGAGCCCGCGGCATCGGCGGTGTCCTCGGCGGTCTCCCGGGGGTCGTCGAGCACGACGATCTCCTGCACGGGCAGCAGGTGCGGGTGCTCCACGAGATAGGCGCGACGGACCGCGTCGGCGGCCTCCAGCGCCGCCTCGCCCCGCACGATGAACAGGACCACGAGCTCCCCGGTGGTGACCGAGCGGGCGCGTCGCCACTCCGCGCCGTCGGCGACGCCGGACAGCGGGATCCGTCCCTCCAGCGTCCACCGGGAGCGCAGTGCATCCTGCTCTGGGTTCGAGTTCACGGACCGTCCTTCTCCTCGTTCGGCGTCGGTGCGCCCGTCACGTGCTCCGCCCATGCTACGAGGTCACCGCCGTCCGGCGACGGGTGACGCGGTGCAGCAGCCGTCGCCCGGTGCCGACCAGCTGCCGCATCTCGGGCACCCGCAGCAGGTAGGCGATCACCGTGAACACGACGACCATCACCCCGCCCACCAGGGCGCCGAGCAGCACGGCGGAGGCGCGATGGGTCCAGAACAGGTCTCCGGCCAGCGCCACCAGCGCAGTTCCGACACCCCAGCTGACCAGGGCGGATGCCGCCAGCTTCGCGAACAGCACGAACCCTGCGGCGGCGCTCGGCGGGACCGCGTCGTGCCGGGCCGCATGGCGCCGCAGCTGCCACATGCCCATCAGCCAGGCCACCAGGTTGCCGATGCTGGTGGCTCCGGCGGCGGCCATGGCCGCGTACATCGGATCGACCGCCGTGAGGATGATCGGCACCGAGATCAGCGTGATCGCCGTGATCGGGATCTGCGCGAGGAAGGGGGTGCGGGCGTCCTCGTAGGCGTAGAACACGCGCTTGATCAGGTACAGCGACGCGAAGGGCACCAGCCCCAGCATGTAGGCGACCAGCACCGTGCCGTTGGCACGGGCCCCGACCTCGTCGGTGCCGCCGCCGATGACCCACATGATCGGACCGGCCAGGGCGACGAACACGGCGGTGCACAGCATCATCGGGACCGCGAGCAGGCGGTTGGTCTCGGCATAGCGGGCGAGGGCGCTGCTGTGCTCGCCGTCCGCCGCATGCCGCGAGATGGCCGGGAAGGCCGCGGTGACCAGGGTGACCGCGATGATCCCCTGCGGGATCATGAAGGCCATGTACGCCCATTCCATGGTCAGAAGCGCCGGATAGCGCGCGGCCAGCTCGGGCTGCCCCTGGTAGTTCTCGGTCATCCGCACCGCACCACCGGTCGCCCAGCGGGAGGCCCAGATGCCGAGCTGCCCGAGTCCGAGCATCGCCAGGGTCCACAGCCCGATCCGGCTGAGCTTGCCCAGTCCCAGGCCGCGCAGCCCCCACTTGGGCCGCAGGCGCAGGTCCAGCTTCTTGACGTACCAGAACAGGAACAGCACCTGGGCGGCCGAGCCGCCCACGTTGATCACGGCCATCGCGACGATCATCGGCATGGTCCAGAGGTTGGGGTCGCCGACGGTCCCCCACAGGCCCAGGAAGATCGCGGCCCCGAGGATGCCGACGAGGTTGTTGATCACCGGCGCCCACTGGTACGGCCCGAAGGAGTCGTGCGCGTTGAGCAGCTGGCCGCACATGACGTACAGCGCCGAGAAGAAGATCTGCGGCATCATCCAATAGCCCAGCTGCACCGCGAGCGCATAGGTCACCGGGGGCAGCACGCCGCTGGTCAGGGTCAGCAGCAGCGGGACCGCGGCCAGGCAGATCGCGGTGATCACGAGCGTCGCGGCAGCCACCAGGGTCATCAGGCGGGAGATGTAGTCGCTGCCGCGGTCCGGGCGCTTCACGGCCCGGACGATCGCGGGCACCAGGATCGCGTTCAGGGTGCCGCCGCCCACCAGCAGCCAGATCGTGTGGGGCAGGGGGTTGGCGGCGCTGGAGGCGTTGGCCGCGGCGGACATCGAGCCGCCGAGGATCGCGCCGACCAGGAAGGTCCGCACGAAGCCGAGCAGGCGCGAGACCAGCGATCCGCTGGCCATGAGCACGCTCGCCTGCAGCAGTGCGGAACGGCTGGAGGGGGTCCCCTGGCGGCGGTGACGAGGGACGTGATGGACCTGGCGGGCAGTGCTCATCGGCGCTCCTCCTCAGTGGTGTCGGGTCCGGTGGTGTCGGGCGCAGCGGTGTCGGACGGCGGGTCGGTCTCGGTCTCGGGATCCGGTGAGGGCTCCGACGAGGGATCGGGCGAGGGATCGGGCGAGGGCTCCGCCCCGTGGTCCGCCTCCGGCTCTGCGGCGCTGCGCTCGGCCCACACCCCCTCCGCCGCCCGGGTGTCGAGGGTCGAGCGTCCGGTGCGGGCCAGCTCCTCGGGGTCCTCGGGGCCGTGGATCGCGGGGGCCCGGGTGCTGGAGCCGACGCGGCGGGCGCGGGCCACGCCGACGACGACCAGCAGGCCCATCGCGATCACCAGCACCAGGGTGGTCCAGTTCTCCCAGGACGGGTTGACGGTCAGCGGCACGTCCACCGGATCGGTGAGGGACCGGCCGTCCTCGGTGGAGACCACGGTGGTCAGCGTGACCGACCCGTTCGCGATGGCCTCCACGTCGACCGAGGCGTCGATCTGTCCGCGGGCCGGCACCTCCACCACCGTCGGGTCGCCGATCCGCACCAGAGGCTTGTCCGAGGTGACCGCGATCCGCACGCGGATCGGGGTGTCGAGGTCGTTGTTGATCGTGATCGGGACGCTCACCGCGTCGGAGATGACGTTGTACCCGGAGGCCGGCACCACCTGGATGCGGCTCCGCAGCTCGGCCGTGAGATCGGCGGTCTCCTGCGCTCGGCCGGCCGGGACCTCCGGCAGGCCGCGCCAGCGCAAGGAGGTCCCGGTGAGGATCTCGAGCCGCGGCGCGTCCAGCGGCGAGTCGACCTCCATGGCCGCCGAGAGCGTGTCCACCTGCCGCCAGGAGTCCTCGAGCGCGGAGAGCGACTCGGGGGCGAGCAGCTCGGGGCGCCGGACCTCGTCGAGGTGCTCCCAGCGCCCGTCCTGCCCGCCCGCGCTCGGATGCACGTCCCCGGCGGTGATCCTGCCCAGGGCGAACAGCTCCTCGCCGTCGCTGCGCGGATCGGAGGTCCACTGCTGATGATCGGCGGCGTCCAGCAGGGCGCTGGTGCGGCCGTCGACGATCCAGGGTGCCTCTCCCAGCGCGTCCAGGGCGGCGCCGGCCGCCTCCGGGTCGAGCACCGTCTCGGGCGACGGGGAGATCAGCATGTGCCGGGGCGCGGTCGTGTACTCGGAGGCGATCGTGGCGGTCTCCGCGAGCAGCCGCTGCTGCGTCTGTTCGGTGTCGGAGTCGCCGGTGAGCAGGGAGAACTCGGCAGAGAGCTCCGGATCCGGGGCGAGCAGCGCGAGCTGCGACCCCTCGGACTCCGTCGAGGAGTACACCCCCACCGAGCTGGGGGTGACGTCCGCGGCGGGGTCCGGGCGCAGGGAGCTGGAGGGCACGATCGCGGTGGAGCCGCCGGAGCGCAGCACGTCCTCGAAGGCCGGGGCCTCGGCCGCGGGGCCCTCGATCTCCTGCGCCGCTCCGCGCGGTGAGATGCCGAGGTCCGACCATGCCTGGTTCCCGCGGTCCCGGACCACGCCGGCGAGGTCCTCCGCCTCCGCCCGGTCCAGGCTGACGGTGTCCGCCTGGGCGTAGGGCATCGAGAGCACCGTGCGGTCCCCGACGGACTCGTCGAGCAGGTCCGCGAGCTCGGCGGAGGTCGCGTCGGGCGCGTACTCGCGCACCGGCTGCGGAGCGTCCTCGTCGTCCTCGTCGGGCTCCGTCACCCCGTCGGGCAGCGGGACGGGCATCAGCGGCGGGTCGAGCAGCGCGGGATCCAGCCACCAGTCCACGTCCTCGCGCGGGGCGAGCTCGCGCACCGCGGCGAGCCGACCCGACTCGGAGGACTCGGCGAACCCCTCGGGGTCCGTCGCGACCGCCGAGGCGTCGTCCGCAGCGAGCGGCAGCAGCACGGACTGGGTGATCGTCTCGTCGACGTCGTCGGGGCGCCACACCACGAAGGTCCGGAGGGTGGCCAGCGGCTCCTCCTCGGAGACCACCGTGAGGGCGAGACGACGGGTCCCCCAGTAGTAGGGCTCCTCGGAGTAGTCCAGCTCCTCCGCGTCGACCCGGACGGTGAGCACGGCGGACTCCCCGGGAGCCAGCTCCTCCTGCACCTCCGAGCTCTCGAGGGCGGCGCCGGCGGAGGTCGGGGTGGTGTCCGACTGCCAGTCGGCCAGCACCGAGCGGTCCGTGACCCGTGCGGTGCGGGTGCGCAGCTCGAGGGCGAGGGCCGACAGCGGCTCGGACGAGGTGTTCGTCACCTCGAGCTGCGCCTCGAGCGTGCCGCCCGGGGCCAGCGAGGTGGGCGTCAGGGAGACGAGATCCATGCTCACCGGCGCGTCGTCGGGCGTCTCCGGGGGTGCGGCGGGTGCTCCGGCGGGCACGGCGCCGCCGTCCGCACGGGCGGCAGGAACGAGGGTCGCCGGACCGCTCACCAGCACTGATGAGGCCATGACCAGTGCCGTCAGCAGCGCCGCGAGCACCGGGCGCACGGACGGCGGGGACGACGGCATGGTGACACTGTAAGCGGCCGCTACCGTAGAAGGGCTGAGGGTGCACGAGACCTCTACATCGCGATCTGCTGCATCGCGATCCTCCTCGCGAGCACATCGCCCCCAGCCCCGGACCCGCCCCAGGACAGGACCCCCCGTGACCGACCCCGTCGACGACACCGCCGAGACCGCCGGCCGGCTCGAGACCGCCCGCACCCGGGCGGCCTCGATGTTCCGGGCGCTGCCCGAGGAGATCCACGCGCTGGGACGGATGTTCGCGGCCGCCGGCCACGAGCTGGCCCTGGTGGGCGGACCGGTCCGCGACGCGGTGCTCGGCCGGTCGAGCGCCGACCTCGACTTCACCACCACTGCGCGCCCCGAGGACACCGAGACGATCCTTCGGGAGTGGACGCGCGACGGGGCGATCTGGGACATGGGTCGCGAGTTCGGAACCCTCGGCGGGGTGCGCGACGGCGTGAAGGTCGAGATCACGACCTATCGCACGGAGTCCTACGACCCGACCAGCCGCAAGCCGCAGGTCGCCTACGGGGACACCCTCGAGGGGGACCTGTCCCGGCGGGACTTCACCGTCAACGCGATGGCGGTGCGGCTGCCCTCGCTCGACCTCGTCGACCCCTTCGACGGGCTCGCCGACCTGGCGCGCACCGTGCTGCGCACCCCCGTCGGCCCCCAGCAGTCCTTCACCGACGACCCGCTGCGCATGATGCGCGCGGTCCGGTTCGTCTCCCAGCTCGGCTTCCGCATCGAGGATGCGACGGCCGACGCGATCGAGGAGCTCTCCGAGCGCATCACGATCGTCTCCGCCGAGCGGGTGCGCGAGGAGCTGGTCAAGCTCATGCTCGGCGCCCATCCCCGCGGGGGCCTCGAGCTGATGACCGAGCTCGGTCTGGCCGCGCACGTGCTCCCCGAGCTGCCGGCCCTGCAGCTCGAGATCGACGAGCACCATCACCACAAGGACGTCTACCAGCACACCCTCACCGTGCTCGACCAGGCGATCGACCTCGAGAGCCCCGCCGGGTCCGACGGTCCCTGCGCGCGCCCCGACCTGGTGCTGCGCCTCGCGGCGCTCATGCACGACGTGGGCAAGCCGGCCACCCGCCGTTTCGAGGCGGGCGGCGCGGTCACCTTCCGCTTCCACGAGACGGTGGGCGCGAAGATGACGGCGCGGCGGATGAAGGCGCTGACCTTCGACAAGGACACCACCAAGAAGGTCGCCCGACTCGTCGAGCTGCACCTGCGCTTCCACGGCTACGTGGACTCCCCGTGGACCGACTCGGCGGTGCGCCGCTACGTCACCGACGCCGGGGACCTGCTGCAGCACCTCCACCGCCTCACCCGCGCCGACGTCACCACCCGTAACCGGCGCAAGGCCCGCACCCTCGCTCGCGCCTACGACGACCTCGAGGCCCGCATCGACGCCCTCGCCGAGCAGGAGGAGATCGGCAGGATCCGCCCCGACCTCGACGGCAATCGCATCATGGAGATCCTCGACCTCGCCCCGGGCCGCGAGGTGGGCGAGGCCTACAAGCATCTGCTCGAGCTGCGGATGGAGCACGGGCCCCTCGGAGAGGAGCGCGCCGAGCAGGAGCTGCGCCTCTGGTGGGAGTCGCGCAGCGGGTCCTGACGAGCGCGGATGAGAAGATCCTGTGCACGCCGACGGCGGTGCGCTCCGCGCAGTGTGAGCGGGACCGCACGGGAGGTGCACACCCTGTGTGCTTCACCGCCAGGTCGTTCCGTCGGAGGCCCCCTCGTGCCCATACTGAGGGGCTGGGTGTCCGTGCACCCGCGCCCGTCCGTGCCCCCGAAGGACCAGGAGCAGCCATGAGCGATTCCCGACGCTCCTCCCGCGGCTCGTCGGATCGATCGAGTCGATCGACGAGCGGTGGAGCCCGTCGTGCCGCCGGTGTGCGGCGCGCGCCCTCCTCGAAGTCCTCCGGCAAGGCCCCCGCCCCCAAGGGCACCAGCCGCACCGGTCGCTCCGGCGCGACCGGCCCCCAGAAGTCCGGCGCCCAGAAGTCCGGTGCCCGGACGCCGGGCGCGGCGACCTCGGGCGCCGCGAAGCAGCCCAGCAGGCGCACCTCGGTCAGCGCCCGGCACGCCGGCGTCGCCGCCGGCGCCGCTGCAGGACGCGGCAGGAAGAAGAAGGCCGCCGCCACGAACTTCCTCAACTACCCGCGCGCCGGGGCGCGGAACCCCTGGCGCTGGATCCCCTCGCTGCGGATGGTCGTCGGCGCCATGGCGCTGATGGTGCTGGCGGGCCTCGGCTTCGCGGCCTGGATCTACAACGACACCGAGGTGCCCGAGCCGTCGGACTTCGCCCTCGCCCAGACCTCCCGCGTCTACTTCGCCGACGGCGAGACCGAGATGGGCCAGTTCAGCGAGGTCAACCGCACCGAGCTGCCGGCGGACGAGATCCCCGACAACGTCAAGCAGGCGGTGGTCGCGAGCGAGGACGCGAGCTTCTACGAGAACCGGGGCGTCTCCCCGCGCGGCGTGCTGCGCGCCATGGTCAACAACCTCCAGGGCGGCGCCCGCCAGGGCGGCTCCACCATCACCATGCAGTACGTGGAGCGCTACTACACCGGCACCGAGACCTCCTACGTGGGCAAGGCCAAGGAAGCCGTGATGGCCCTGAAGATCGACCAGGAGCTCAGCAAGGACGAGATCCTCTCGCGCTACCTCAACACGATCTACTTCGGGCGCGGCGCCTACGGCGTCCAGGAGGCCTCCCAGGCCTACTTCGACAAGGACGCCGCCGACCTCACCGACGCCGAGGCGGCGCTGCTGGTGGCCGTGATCCCCAGCCCTTCGACCTACGACCCGGTCAACGATCTCGAGCGCTCCACCGGGGTGTGGGACCGCGTGATCACCCGGCAGGTCGGCGAGGAGCAGCTGACCCAGCAGGAGGCCGAGGATCTCGAGTTCCCCGAGACCGTCGAGCCCTCGACCGAGAACTCCCTCGGCGGCACCAACGGGTACCTGCTCGCGCAGGTGCGCAGCGAGCTGATCGCGGAGGGCTTCACCGAGGACGAGATCAACACCGGCGGCTTCACGATCGTCTCCACGATCGATCCCTCGATCCAGGAGAACACCGTCCAGGCCATCGACAACCTGCCGGACGACCGGCCGGAGAACAACCGCGTCGGCACCGTGACGATCGACCCCGAGACCGGTGCGATCCGCGGCATGTACGGCGGTCCGGACTACGTCTCCCAGTCGCAGAACGACGCCACCCAGTCCCGGATGCAGGCGGGATCGATCTTCAAGACCTTCACCCTGATCGCGGCCCTCGAGGACGGCTTCCCGCTGGACTCGCGCTGGGACGGCAACTCGCCGAAGACCTTCCGCGGCGGCTGGGAGGTCAACAACTTCAACAACATCGACTACGGGCGCGTGAGCCTCGGGACGGCGACCACCAACTCGATCAACACCGCCTTCGCGGAGCTGAATCTCGAGATCGGGCCGGAGCGCACCCAGGAGACCGCGATCTCGCTGGGCCTGCCCGAGGAGACCCCCGGCCTGACCGCCGACGCCTCCAACGTGCTGGGCTCCGCCTCCCCGACCGTCACCGAGATGGGCGAGGTCTACGCGACCATCGCCGCCGGCGGCGTGCACCGCGACGCCTTCATCATCGAGTCCGTGACCCGGCCCGACGGGTCCTCCCGCTACGAGCACGAGGTCGAGGAGACCCAGGCGATGGACGAGGAGGTCGCGATCAACGCGACCGTCGCCCTGCAGGGACCGCCCACCGAGGGTTCGGCGCGCTCGCTGCAGAACGTCATGGAGGGCCGTCCGGTGGCGGGCAAGACCGGCACCTCCGAGCGCTTCCGCTCGGCGTGGTTCGTCGGCTTCACGCCGCAGCTGGTCACCGCGGTGGGCATGTTCCAGCCCGGCGAGGACGGGTCCGAGGAGGTCCTCACCCCCTTCGGCGGTGTGGAGAACATGACCGGCGGCGGCCACCCCACGACCATCTGGGGCGACATCATGTCCGCGTCCCTGGCGGGCGAGGAGTACCTCGACTTCCCCGAGGAGGTGCAGCTCGAGAACGAGACCCGCGAGCGCAGCACCCCGTCCCCGCAGCCCACCCAGGCCCCGCCGCCCACGCAGGAGCCGGAGCCCACCGAGGAGCCCTCGGAGGAGCCGAGCGAGGAGCCGTCGGAGGAGCCCAGTGAGGAGCCGTCGGAGGAGCCCAGTGAGGAGCCGTCGGAGGAGCCCACCGAGGAGCCGTCGGAGGAGCCCAGCGACGACCCTTCCGATGACCCCACGGACGAGCCCAGCGACGAGCCGACCGACGGCGACGACGGCAACGAGGGCGACGACGGCAACGAGGGCGATGGCACCGAGGGCGACGGCAACGAGGGCGACGGTGACGGCGACCCCGATGCGCAGGGCGGACGCGCCGGCCGCGAGGAGAACGACTGACGGCTCCGGCCGTGATCGCCGCGGAGCTCCGGCGGGACCCCCACGGTGGTGCCGCGTCGCCGGGGATGACACCATCGGGGTCATGCGATGCGAACAGTGTGGAGGAAAGATCCGCGGCACGGCGTACACCTCGGTGACCGGGCGCCGGCTGTGCCAGCGCTGCGGGACCCGGCTGAAGGGACGCACCGCAGGGGTCATGGCCGGCGGTGGCGTCGGCGGCGGCCGCGCCACCGGCGGCTGGTACGCCCGCGTCAGGAAGGCGATGGGGAGGGGCTGAGGACCCGCTCCCACCAGGCCAGCACCGCGTCGAGGCGCTCCACGCGGTGGCGGGGCCGACCCGAGCGGGTCAGCTCGTGGTCCTCGCCGGGGAAGATCAGCATCTCGGTCTCCACCCCGGCGCGCCGGAGCGCCGTGTAGTAGCGCGTGCCCTGCTCGAGCGGGCAGCGGAGGTCCTGCTCCGAGTGGATGACCAGCGTGGGCGTGCGCACCCGGTCCGCGACGGCGAAGGCGCTCCGGCGGGCGATGTCCTCGGCGGAGCTGCCGATGTACTCGTCCCCGAAATAGCTGCCGATGTCGCTGGTGCCCTGGAAGCTCAGCGGGTCCAGGAATCCCCGCTCGACGATCGCGCCGCGGAAGCGGTGGTCGTGGGCGATGATCCAGGCGGTGAGGTAGCCGCCGTAGGAGCCGCCCATGATGCCGAGGCGCTCCCCGTCCAGCCGCGGGTCTGCCGCGAGCGCTCCCTCGAGCAGGTCGATGACGTCCTCGTGGTCCACGGTGCCGAAGGCCCGGCGCACCGCCCGGCCATGGGCCCGCCCGTAGCCGGCCGAGCCGCGCGGGTTGCCGTGCACGACCGCGTATCCGGCCGCGACCAGGGTCTGCACCTCGTCGAACACCGAGATGCCGAAGGCGGCATGGGGACCGCCGTGGATCATCAGCAGCGTCGGGAAGGGCCCGTCGCCCGCGGGTGCGGCGACCCAGCCGTGCACCGGATGTCCCGAGCGGCCGACGACCTCGAGCTCCCGCGGCGCGACCAGCCCGCACGAGCGCAGCTCCTCGTGCGGGTCCCACAGGACGCGCGGCGCCTCGCCGGCGCGCACCTCCAGCAGCGCACCGGCCGAGTCCGGGGTGCCGACGGTGGCGAGGGCGGTGCCGCCGGCGTGCGCGCCGCCGCCGGCGACCGCGACCTGCTGCACCTCGACCTCCCCGTCCAGCGCCGTGGAGACCGCGCCGTCGACGCCGATGCGCAGCAGGTGCACACGGCCCCGCCGCGGCGCGGTCACGAGCACGGACTCGCCGTCCGCGACCAGGGGTCCGGTGATCTCGAGCTGCTCGGGGTCCGTCAGGCGCCGCGGGCCCTCGGCCTCGAGCAGCCACACCGCCACGTCGGGGGCGACGGAGTCCCGGCCGTCACCGGGCCGGGAGGCCAGCAGCACGAGGGTGCCGTCCCCGAGGACGGCCAGGTCGCGGATCCGCAGCCCGTCCTCCCGGGTCAGCAGCACCGTCTCCTCCCCGCCGTCCAGCGGCACCGAGACCAGCTCCGTGCGCAGGTCACGGCGCTCCGACTCGTACGCCTCGCGCACCACGAGGACGGCGGCGCCGTCGGCGGTGGGCGCGAGGGGGCCGTGCTCGGCGAGGGCGACGGTGAGTCGCCGGGTCGGGGCGGGGACCACAGGGGTGGGCTCGACGTCCTCGGTGGGGTGCGGGGCGGCCGGGTACAGCGGCTCGCCGTCCACCGGCGTCGCCTCGACGACGTGCACCTGGGTGGGCCGGTCGAGCACGTATCCGGTCCCGTTGGCGTGCCAGCGGGGGCCGGTGATCCGCCGCGGCGACTCCGCGGCGGGTTCCAGCCCTTCGACGCTCCCGTACCGCCCGGGCTCCGGCACCCGCGAGGTGAGCACCAGCTGCGTGCCGTCCGGTGTCCAGGCGAAGGACGCGACGCCGAGCAGCTGATCGGTGAGCCGCAGCGGCTCTCCGCCGCGGGCGTCGAGCAGGTGCAGCTGGCGGCGTCCCCGCTCGTCCGGCCGCAGGAACGCGATCGTCGTGCCGTCGGGGGAGAGCCGCGGGGCGGTGTCGGCGATGCCGCGGGTGAGGCGGCGCGGCGGGGTGCCGGGGGCGTCCAGCTCGATCCTCCACAGCTGCCCGACGGCGCGGTCCGCGCGCAGATCGGGCCGGGAGGCGGCCAGGACCGCGAAGGATCCGTCGGGGGCGGGCGCGGGACGGGAGAGCGAGGTCAGCAGCTGGATGTCGAGGGGGTCCACGAGCGCACGCTATCAAGGCGGGCGGGGGCCGCCTCCCCACGGTTCACACAGCTGGACTATGGACGGGCATAATGGATACTAAGGGTTCGCCTGCTCCCGTCCAGCTTCTCTCCTGAGGTGCCTCATGGTCTCCGCCCCGCCCCTGACCCGACGCTCGTTCGGCACCGCCGCCGCGCTGTCCGCCCTGACCCTGCCCGTGCTCGCCGCCTGCGGAGGCGGCGGATCGGCGGCGGGCGACGGGGACGCGGACACCGCCGTGCTGAAGGTCGGCTTCCCCGCGGACAGCGAGAACTGGGACCCGCACCAGCCGCCCCAGACCGTCACCCGCGCCGTGGCCCGGCAGATCGCCGACACCCTCGTCGACCAGCATCCCGAGACCGGGGAGATCGTGGGCTGGCTCGCCGAGGAGTGGGAGACCGACGAGGACAGCTCGCAGTTCACGTTCCACCTGCGCGAGGGCGTGACCTTCTCCGACGGCACCGCACTGACCGCGGAGTCGATCCGGAGCAACTTCGACCGCATCATCGACATCGGCCCCCTCGCCTACATCGGCGCGAGCCACCTGCGCGGGTACACCGGCACCGAGGTCACCGACGAGCTCACGGCCGTGGTCTCCTTCGACGGCCCCAACGCCCAGTTCCTGCAGGCGGCCACCACCCAGTCGCTGAGCATCCTCGCCGACTCCACCCTCGCCCTGGACCCCGAGGAGGTCGCGCGGGGAGGCCCCGCGGTCGTCGGCTCCGGGGCCTACACCTTCGAGGAGTACGTGCCCGGCGAGAGCATCACCCTCGTCCGCCGCGACGACTACGACTGGGGCTCGCAGGCCTACGACAACCAGGGTGCCGCCGCCTACGAGAGGGTCGAGATCTCCTTCATCCCCGACCCCACCACCCTGGCCGGCGCCGTCTCCTCCGGGCAGATCGACTACGCGTTCTCCCTGGACGTCTCGACCATCGCCTCGATCGACACCGACCGGCTGCACCTCTCGAACGTGCCCACGCGAGGCATCTCCTTCCCCCTGATCCCCTTCGTGTACAGGGAGATCTTCGCCGACGAGGCGGTGCGTCGGGCCATCAACCCCGCCACCGACCGCGCCGAGATCGCCGAGCGGATCTACCAGGGCCAGGTCGAGCCCGCCACCGGGCTGCTGACGGCGGCGACCCCGGGCTCCGCGGACCTCTCGGAGTTCCTCGAGCACGACCCCGATCTGGCCCGGTCGATCCTCAAGGACGCCGGCTGGACCGAGGGCGAGGACGGGATCCGCGTGGACGAGGACGGCGAGCGCCTCACCCTCACCATCCAGTACGTCGGCGGGAACACCCTGTACGAGCAGCTGTTCCAGCTCCTGCAGACCCAGTGGGCCGCCGTCGGCATCGAGTTCGTGCTCAAGCCCGTCACCGAGGCCGAGTCCAGCGAGTACGGCCTCTACGACGCCCCCTACGATCTGTCGACCTGGACCCAGGGTCGCGCCGACCCCGATGTGCTGCGCGTGGTCTACAGCTCCTTCTACGAGAACCAGTCCTTCTTCTTCGGCAACGCCCTGCCGGAGATCGACGAGGCGCTGCTGGCCCTGCAGTCCACCACCGACCCCGACGAGCGCGCCGCCGCCTCCGAGAACGCCCAGCGCCTGCTGCTCGAGGGCGGGTACTCCTTCCCGCTGATCGACGCCGTCTCCCTGACGGCCGCCTCCCAGCAGCTGGCGGGGATCCGCCTGGACGCCGAGAACAAGCCGGTCTTCGCGGACACGGCCCCGGCGTGATCCGGTACGTCCTCCGTCGCCTGGGCCAGGCGGCGGTGGTGCTGTGGGGCGCGATCACGCTCTCGTTCGTCATCGTGCAGCTCACCCCCGGCGATCCCGCCCGCCTGATGGTCATGGGCGGCGAGGGAGGGGACGCCGGAGCGGCCGACGACGCGCAGATCGCCGCCATCCGTGCGGAGATGGGGCTGGACCAGCCCGTGGTGCTCCAGTACGTGAGCTACCTGTGGCGGGTGCTGACCCTGGACTGGGGCACGGCCTACTCCCAGCAGCGCCAGGAGGTCTCCGCCGTGATCGGCGACAACCTCGGGGCGACCGTCGAGCTCGGCGTGACCAGCCTCGTGATCATGACCGTGCTGGGCATCGCCTTCGCCCTGGGCTCGGTGCTGCTGCCCACCAGATGGCTGCGCTCCGCCTTCCAGGGGATCTCGGTGATCGGCATCGCCGTCCCCTCGTTCGTGATGGCGATCCTGCTGCTGCAGGTGTTCTCCTTCCGCCTGGGATGGTTCCCGGCCTTCGGCGCCGGGGACCTCCGCTCGGTGCTGCTGCCCGCGATCACCATCGCCCTGCTGGGGGCCGGCACCCTCAGCCAGGTCTTCGCCCGCAGCATCCGCGAGGTCTCCACCGAGGGCTACGTGGAGGTGGCGCACGCGCGCGGGCTGGGACCGGCGAAGGTGGTGCTCACCCATGTGCTGCGCAATGCGAGCCTGCCGGTGTACACGATCGTCGGCATGCTGGTGGGCGGCGTGGTCTCGGGCGCCGCGATCATCGAGATCATCTTCGGGCGACCCGGGGTCGGCCAGCTCTACGTCGAGGCGGTCGGCGCCCGGGACTTCCCGCTGATCCAGGCGCTGATCGTGCTCACCGGCGGGCTGTACGTGCTGGTCACGCTGATCGTGGACCTGACCTACCCCCTGATCGACCCGCGCGTGATCTCCCCGGCGGCGAGCGGACGGAGCGCCCGATGACCGCCCAGGCCCGCACCCGGTCCCCCCACCGCCAGGAGCCCGTCGACCCTCGCTCCCGCCGCCGGCCGGCCGGCGGCCCCCGTGCGCTGTCGGCAGCGGTCCGCGCCCCGGGGGTGTCGCTCTCGGCACTGTTCCTGGCGCTCCTGCTGGGCTGGGTGGTCGCCCCGGGCGTGTTCGCGACGCATCACCCGCTCGAGGTCGTCGGCGCCTCGCTCTCCCCGCCGGGCGGGGAGTTCTGGTTCGGCACGGACCTCAACGGGCGCGACGTCTACAGCCGCGTGGTCCACGGCGCCCGCCTGTCCCTGCTGGCCGGGGTGGTCGCGGTGATGATCTCGCTGGTCGTGGGCGGGCTCCTGGGCATGATCGCGGGATACGCCGGCGGGATCGTCGACGCGATCATCTCCCGGGCGGTCGAGGTGCTCGTCTCCATCCCCGGACTGCTGCTCTCCCTCGCGATCATCTCCGTGCTCGGCTTCGGGGTCGACAAGGTCGCGATCGCGGTGGGCATCGCCGGGATCCCCGGGATGGTGCGCATCGCCCGGGCCGAGACGCTGCGGATCGTGACCCTGCCCTACATGGACGCGGCCACGACGAGCGGCACCCGGCGCCTGACCGGCATCATCACCCACGTGGTCCCCAACGCCTCCGGGGCGATCGGCGTGGTCGCCGGCATCGATCTGGGCGGCGCGATCCTGGCCGTCGCCTCGTTGAGCTTCCTGGGCTTCGGCGCGGTGCCCCCGGAGCCCGAGTGGGGCTCCCAGATCAACGAGGGACGGATGTACATCGCGGGCGCCTGGTGGTGGACGCTGTTCCCCTCGGTCGTGGCGGGGCTGACGGTGCTCAGCGTCAACCGGCTCAGCCGCGGGATCGGGACCAGGGAGGTGCGATGAGCATCGTGGGGAGCAGCGCGCCGCCGCACGGCGAGGACCGCCCGGCCGGCAAGGACCTCCTGACCGTGGAGGACCTGCGCATCACCTACCGGCGCCGCGGCACCACGACCACGGCGGTCGACGGGGTCTCCTTCGCCCTCCGCGCCGGCGAGTCCCTGGCGCTGGTGGGCGAGTCCGGCTCGGGCAAGTCCAGCATCGCCCGCGCCGCGCTGGGCCTGCTCGGCGCGCGCGCCGAGGTCTCCGGCCGGGTGCTCCTGGTCGACGACGGGGACGTCGGGGCATCTGCGGACTCGGACCTGCTGACGCTGCCCGCCGCCCGGGCACGGCGCCTGCGCGGCCGCGACATCGCCTACATCCCCCAGGACCCCGGCGGTTCCCTGGACCCGCTGCGGCGGGTGATCGACCAGGTCACCGAGCCGCTGCGCCATCATCGCCTCGGGGATCCCGCCGCCCATCGCGAGCGGGCCCTGCAAGCCCTGCGCGAGGCCGGTCTCGGTGACGCCGAACGGCTCTCCTCGCGCTGGCCCCACGAGCTCTCTGGCGGCCAGCGCCAGCGGGTGCTGATCGCCACCGCGATCGTCTCCGAACCCCGCCTGATCATCGCCGACGAGCCCACGAGCGCGCTCGACGTGACGGTCCAGCGGCAGATCCTCGACCGCATCCAGCAGCTGACCGCCTCCCACGGCACGGCACTGCTGCTGATCACCCATGACCTCGCGGTCGCCGCGGACCGCACGGACACCACCGTCGCGCTGCGGCGGGGACGGATCGTCGACCAGGGCCCCAGCCGCGCTCTGCTGGTCGCGCCCGAGCACCCCTACACTCGAGCGCTGGTCGAGGCGATCCCGGGCCGCTCCCGCACCCTGGCCGCGATCGATCCGCCGCAGCCGGAGGTCGGAGGGGCCCCGGTGATCGAGGTGCGCGGGGTCGAGAAGACCTACGGGCACCGTCGGGACCCGGTCCGGGCGCTGCTCCCCCTGGACCTCACGGTCCGCCCCGGGGACAGCATCGGCATCGCCGGGGAGTCCGGGTCGGGCAAGACCACCCTCGCCCGGGTGATGCTGGGCCTGACCCCGCCCGACGGCGGTGACGTGCGGATCGGCGGGCGCCCGGTCTCGAGGGGCGACCGGAGGATCCGTCGGCTGGTCCAGCCCGTCTTCCAGAATCCGCACTCCTCCTTCGACCCCGCCCACTCCGTCGGCTGGTCCGTGCTCGAGCCGGTGCGGGCGCTCGCCCCGCGGTCCCGGGCCGCGCGACGCGAGCTGCTGGGAACCCTGTTCGCCGACGTCGGCCTCGACGCCTCGCTCAGCGCGCGCCGACCCGACGAGCTCTCCGGTGGTCAGCTGCAGAGGGTCGCGATCGCCCGGGCGCTCGCCGTCTCCCCGCAGGTGCTGGTGTGCGACGAGGCGGTCTCCGCACTGGACGTGACCGTGCAGGCGCAGATCCTGTCGCTGCTCTCGCGTCTGCAGCGGGAGCACGAACTGGCCCTCGTCTTCATCACCCACGATCTGGGGGTGCTGCGCGAGCTGTGTCGCGACGTGCTCGTCATGCGCGAGGGCGAGGTCGTCGAGCAGGGCCGCACGGCTGCGGTCTTCGACGCCCCCGCCCACGAGTACACCCGGGAGCTGATCGCCGCGATCCCCGGGGCCGTGGCCCGGTGAGCGGGAGCGTCGGCCTCCCGCTGTGATCCCCCGCGCACGTCGGGGCGCGCCCTGGCCGCAGATCCCTCCGCCGGGTAGGCTGTGCCGGTCCGTGACGTGCATCGCCGATGCCCGAGCGGACGGCATGAACCCTCCTGCCACGGAGAGACCGTGGCCGCAGAGACCACAGGAGGTGGGTACCAGAACATGCGCAAGTACGAAATGGTCGTGATCCTCGACCCGTCCGTCGATGAACGGACCGTCACCGGAACCTTCGAGAAGCTCGTCCAGGTCATCCCGACCGAGGGCGGCACCATCGACAACGTCGACGTCTGGGGCAAGCGGAAGTTCGCCTACGAGATCGACAAGAAGACCGAGGGCATCTACATCGTCCTCACCTACACGGCGAAGTCCTCGACCTCCCAGGAGCTGGACCGTCAGCTCGGGCTGAACGAGTCCGTCATGCGCACGAAGGTCATGCGTCTCGACGACGAGTGACCTGCTGTCGCTGACCCACGCACCACCCCACCCCACCCCGGAGCAGAGGAGCACCCATGGCGAATGACACCGTCATCACGGTGATCGGCAACCTGACCGCCGACCCCGAGCTGCGTTTCACGCAGTCCGGCATCGCGGTCGCGTCGTTCACCATCGCGTCGACCCCCCGCACCTTCGACCGCCAGTCGAACGAGTGGAAGGACGGCGAGGCGCTGTTCCTGCGCTGCTCCATCTGGCGCGACGCCGCGGAGAACGTGGCCGAGTCGCTGGAGAAGGGCACCCGCGTCGTCGCGCAGGGCCGTCTCAAGCAGCGCTCCTTCACCGACCGTGAGGGCAACAACCGCACCAGCATCGAGCTGGACGTCGACGAGATCGGCCCCTCGCTCAAGTACGCCACCGCCAAGCCCACCAAGGTGCAGCGCGGCGGAGGCGGCGGAGGCCGCGGCGGATTCGGCGGCGGCGCCCCGCAGGGTGGCGGCCAGGGCGGCTACAACAACGCGCCCCAGGGCGCGCCTGACGCCGACCCGTGGGCCGGCGGCGGCAACCAGGGCGGGTACGACGACCCGCCCTTCTGATCGCTGACGCGATCGCTGCATTGCATTGATCCATTCCATCCCGGGTGCATGCCCGGGCTCCCCTCAGAAAGAAGGAGCACCACGATGGCCAAGCCCTCACTTCGTCCCCCGAAGAAGAAGCAGAACCCGCTGAAGGCCGCGGGAGTCGAGACCGTCGACTACAAGGACGCTGCGCTGCTGCGCAAGTTCGTCTCCGACCGCGGGAAGATCCGCGCCCGCCGAGTCACCGGCGTGTCCGTCCAGGAGCAGCGCAAGATCGCGAAGGCCGTGAAGAACGCCCGCGAGATCGCCCTCCTGCCGTACTCGACCTCCGGTCGCTGAGCGAGGAAGGCACAGACATGACCACCAAGCTCATCCTCACCAACGAGGTCACGGGCCTCGGCGCCGCCGGCGACATCGTCGATGTCAAGGACGGCTACGCCCGCAACTTCCTCCTTCCGCGCGGTCTCGCGACCCCGTGGACCAAGGGCGGTCAGCGTCAGCTCGACCAGATCCGTGCGGCCCGCGGCAAGCGTGCGATCGCCAGCATCGAGGACGCGCAGGCGCTGAAGTCCAGCCTCGAGTCCAAGCCCGTCGTCATCGCCGAGCGCGCCGGCCAGAACGGCCGCCTCTTCGGCGCGGTCTCCTCCAAGGAGGTCGCCGAGGGCGTCAAGGCCGTGTTCGACAAGGACATCGACCGTCGCACCGTCGAGTTCGCCGCCCCCATCCGGGCCCTCGGCGAGCACAGGGCCACCGTGCGCCTGCACGAGGACATCTTCGCGAACCTGGTCGTCCAGGTCGTCGCCGCGAAGGGGTCTGCCAAGGCCTGATCGACGTACTGCGAGGTACGAGCGGTAGGAGATCAGGAAGTCGAGCACTGCCTGATCGACGTACTGCGAGGTACGAGCGGTAGGAGATCAGGCGCTCCGGCACTGCCTGATCGACGCTCGATCCTCCTCCGCGAGACCCCCGCACCGATCCATCGGTGCGGGGGTCTCGTCGACCGTGCGAGGATGTGGCGCATGTTCGGACGCGCAGCGCAGCAGCAGAAGCAGATCGAGACTCTCCAGGCGCATGTGCGCAGGCTCGAGGGCCTCGTCGCGGCGCTCGCCGACCGCGCGGGCCTGAGCGAGGCCGAGCTCGACGAGCTGCGCGGCCGGGCTGGGGATCCGATCCCGGAGCAGTCCCGGCGCCTCGTCGCCGAGGGGAAGCACATCGAGGCCATCAAGGTGTACCGCGAGCACACCGGCGCCGGCCTCAAGGACGCCAAGGACGCGATCGACAGGTACCGCGACAGCCTCTGACCAAGAGGGCCGACGATCGTCGGTCGCGCCTGCGACCAACAGCGGGGCGATCTCCTCCGCCCGCCGGATGTGCCGCGGACGACGGTCGGGCAGGGTCGTGCCATGACGACCTTCGAGAAGACCACCCGCCCTCCCGTCCGTCCCCCGACCCGCAGCCGCGGCCCCGACGCCGTGATCGCTCTGATCCTCGTGGCCGTGGTGCTCGGCTCGGCCGGCTTCGCCCTGACCCTCACCCCCGGCGCGGGCGCCGGCGGGGTGGCC
The DNA here is from genome assembly GCF_052446295.1 of Brachybacterium sp. AOP43-C2-M15. Taxonomy (NCBI): domain Bacteria; kingdom Bacillati; phylum Actinomycetota; class Actinomycetes; order Micrococcales; family Dermabacteraceae; genus Brachybacterium; species Brachybacterium sp. AOP43-C2-M15. The sequence continues at coordinate 369,368 of NZ_JBQSWB010000001.1, read as the reverse complement.
GTGCTGCTGCTCGCCGGCGTCCTCCTGGTGGTGGGCCTGGACCGCTCCGTGCGCGAGGAACTCGACACGCTCCGCGACTGACCGCGCCGGTTCGCCGCCGCATCTGACTACCCTCGTGCGGTGACCACTTCTGCGACCGACGCTCCAGCCCGCTCCGACGGGCATCTCGCCCGCTCCCTCGGCCACGGCCAGATGGCGATGATCGCCATGGGCTCGGCCCTGGGGACGGGCCTGTTCCTCGGCTCCGGCGAAGCGATCGGCTACGCCGGCCCGGCGGCGATCGTCTCCTTCGCGATCGGTTCGCTGATCGCCGCGACCATCGCCCTGTCCATGGGCGAGATGGCCTCCCGCCATCCCGTGCGGGGCGGGTTCGGCACCCTCGCCGCGCGGTACCTCTCGCCCTACTGGGGCTACCTCTCTCGCTGGCTGTACTGGATCGTCACCGTCGCGGTGACGGGCACCGAGCTGGTCGCCTGCGCCACCTACCTGGCGTACTGGTTCCCCGCCGTCCCGGTCTGGGCCGGCATCCTGCTGTTCGCCGCGATGATCGTGGGGATCAACCTGGCGAGCGTGGGCTCCTTCGGCGTCATCGAGTTCGCGCTCTCCTCGATCAAGGTGATCGCCGTGCTGGTCTTCATCCTGGTCGGTGCGTTCCTGGTGTTCTTCGGCCTGCCCCAGCAGGAGGCGCCCGGCCTGTCCCTGCTCACCGCCGACGGCGGGTTCCTGCCGATGGGCTGGTCCGGTGTGTGGATCGCCCTGTCCGTGGTGATGTTCTCCTTCGGGGGGATCGAGCTGCTCTCGATCACGGCCGCCGAGGCGAAGGATCCCGCCCGCTCGATCCGCACCGCGGCCCGGACCACGATCGTGCGTCTGGCCTTCTTCTATGTGCTCTGCATCGGCATCGTGCTCGCCCTCGTCCCGTGGAGGGAGGCGTCGTCCACCGGGGAGGACGTCTCCACCTCGCCCTTCGTGATGGTGTTCGACCGGATCGGCGTGCCCGGAGCCGCCTCGCTGACCAACCTGATCGTGCTGATCGCGGCGCTGTCGGCCGCGAACGCGAACCTCTATGCCGGCAGCCGCATCCTGCACTCCCTCGCCTCCGACCGTCTCGCCCCGCGCCTCGCCGCCCGCACCACCGCCCGCGGCGTCCCCGTGGTCGGCATCGCGGCCAGCTCCGCGGGCATCATCGGTGCCGCCGTGCTGGCCTTCAGCGGTGTGGGCGGGGTGTTCGGCTACATGATGAGCCTCGTGGTCTTCGCGGTGATCACGGTGTGGCTGCTGATCCTGGTCAGCTACATCGCCTTCCGCCGCGCCGGTGTCGAGGGAGCGACCTTCCGCATGCCCGGCGGCGTCGTCTCGGCGGGGATCGGCATCGTGGGTCTGCTCGCCGTGTTCGCCACCGTGCTCGTGCGCGAGAGCATGCAGATCGCCGCGATGGTGGGGATCCCGGCCGTGCTGGTGGCGACCGTCCTGTACTTCACCGTCGCGCGCCGTCGGATCGATCCCGCCGAGATCGACGACGCCTTCGCGGAGGCGGAGAGCATGCGCTGAGCACGCCTGTCCTGACAGCGCGGCCGACGTGGTGTTCGTTACTGTGCCCCTGATCGGTTTGGGCTGGAGGTGGCGCAGGGGTAACCTAGGGGAACCTTCGGCCTCGGCGCCTCGAGACCCGGTGCCGGAGATACGCGCAAGTGGCGGAATTGGTAGACGCGCACGGTTCAGGTCCGTGTGCCGGAAACGGCGTGGGGGTTCAAGTCCCCCCTTGCGCACCGCAGGAATTGCCCCGGTTCACCCAGGTGAGCCGGGGTTCTTCGCGTTCTGGGCCCTGGCGGTGCTGCAGGACGGCGCCCCCGGGCCCGGGGCTGAGGCTGGGCCCGGGCAGGGCCTTGTCGCCTGACGTGTCGCTCAGGGCGCCGGATACCGACGCGTCAGGAGACGTGGGGCACGTACCCGGGGAGCACGGTGCGGGCCGGGCACGGCGGACCCATGAGTCACGGCAGTCCCATGAGTCACGGCCGTCCCCTGAGCCACGGCAGTCCCCTGAGCGATGATGGAGCCATGAGCAACGACGCCCGCTCCACGGACCCCGCCGCGGACCAGTCCACGGACTTCACCCTCACCGGCCACGGCGGCGCCCTGGTCGGCCGCGCCTGGCCCGTCGCCGACCCGCGCTGGGTCGCGGTCATCGCGCACGGCTACGGCGAGCACGTGGGCCGCTATGAGTGGGTCGCAGCCCGGCTGAACGAGGCCGGCGCCGCCGTGTTCGCCGCTGATCATCTCGGGCACGGGCGCAGCGACGGCGAGCGCGTCCTGATCGGCGACTACGGGCCGGTGGTGGAGGACCTCGACCTCGTGGTCCAGCACGCCGCCGCGCAGCAGCCCGGCCTGCCGGTCGTCCTCATCGGCCACTCCATGGGCGGCATGATCGCCGCCCGGTACACGCAGCTGCATGCGGACCGTCTGCTCGCGACGGTCCTCTCGGGCCCGGTGCTGGGCTCCTGGGCCACGGTCGACGAGCTGCTCGAGCTCGAGGAGATCCCCTCCACGCCCATCGACCCCGGAACCCTCTCGCGCGACCCCGCGGTGGGGGAGGCCATTGCCGCGGACCCGCTCGTGTGGCACGGCGACTTCGCCCGCCCCACCCTCGAGGCGATGCAGGAGACCCTGCGAACGATCTCCGCCCACGGGAGCATCGGCGAGCATCCGCTGCTGTACCTGCACGGGGAGGACGATCGCCTGGTCCCGCTCCCGGCCAGCTGGGAAGGTCTGCTCGAGCTGCGCGGCCCGCGGACCTTCACCAGGACCTACCCCGGCGCCCAGCACGAGATCTTCAACGAGACCCACCGCGACGAGGTGCTCGAGGACGTCATCGGCTTCGTGGAGGGCGTGCTCAGCGTGCGGGACTGAGCGTGCGGTTCCGACGGGCCGGGCGGAGCCCCGCCCCGTCGGCCGCAGCGGCTCTCACTCCCTCGCGGTGCGGCGCAGCCGGACGTTGACGAACTCGCCCATCCCCCAGCGGCCCAGCTCGCGGCCGAAGCCCGAGCGCTTCACCCCGCCGAAGGGCAGGCCCGGAAGCGTCGTGCCGTGCTCGTTGACGTAGGCCATGCCCACGTCCAGGCGGTCGGCGACCTCCTGCGCGCGCTCGAGGTTTGTGCCCCAGACGGACCCGCTGAGCCCGAAGGGGACGTCGTCGGCGAGCTCCACGGCGTCCTGGACCGAGTCGACGCCGTGGATCACGGCCACGGGCCCGAAGATCTCCTCGGAGTAGGCGTCCATGTCCCCGGTGACCCCGGTGAGCACGGCGGGCTGCAGGAAGGCGCCCTCGCCCTCGAGGGCCCTGCCGCCGACGTGCAGCGTGGCACCCTGCTCGACGGCGCGCTCGACCTGCTCGGCGACGGTGTCGCGGGCGCTGACGGAGGAGAGCGGGCCGACGTCGGTCCCCTCGTCCAGCGGGTCGCCGACCTGCGCGCCCTCGAAGACCTCGACGACGGTCGCGACGAACTCGTCCAGCCGGTCGTTCGGCACGATCATCCGCTTGGGCGAGTTGCAGGCCTGGCCGGCGTTGGAGAGCCTCGCCGTCGCGGCGGTGCGGGCGACCTGCGCGATGTCGGCGTCCTCGAGCACGATCAGCGGGTCGGAGCCGCCGAGCTCGAGCACCGACTTCTTCAGGTGCCGGGCGGCGTTCTCCGCGACCGCGGCGCCGGCCCGCTCGCTCCCGGTCAGGGAGACGCCCCGCACCCGCGGATCGGCGATCATGTCGGCGATCTGCTCATGGGAGGCGAAGACGTTGACGTACGCGTCCGCCGGCACTCCGGCCTCGTGGAGGATCTCCTCCATCCGCTGGGCCGAGCCGGCGCAGATCTCCGCGTGCTTGAGGATGATGGTGTTGCCGGCCATGAGGTTCGGCGCGACGAACCGCGCCACCTGGTAGTAGGGGTAGTTCCAGGGCATGATCCCGACGAGGGGGCCGAGGGGCGCGGTCTGCACGAGCGACTCCTCGGCGCCCTGCGGGTCCAGCGTCTCGGGCTGCAGAAGCTCGGGGCCGTGCTCGGCGTACCAGCGGTAGATCGAGGCGGCCAGCTCGGCCTCCCCGATCGCCTGCGCGAGGGGCTTGCCCATCTCCGTCGCGATCAGCCGCCCGAGCTCCTCGCTGCGCGCGTCGTAGGCGTCGGCGACCCGTGCCAGGATCGCCGCGCGCTCGCCGGGAGCGGCCGCGCTCCAGGTGGGGAAGGCGCCGGCCGATCGGCCGAGCACCTGCTCCACGCCCGCGTCGTCCAGCGCGGGGAACTCCTGATCGGTGTGTCCGGTGGTCGGATTGGTGGTGCTGAAGGAAGCCATCCCCCCACGGTCCCCCGGGAGCCGAGTGCTGTACAGGGGGTGGACGACCGATCGGTCCGTGGCAGTCTTCCCTCCTCGTGGATCGTCAGCTCAGCGCGGAGAACGGGGCGGGAAGAAGGCGCCCCTCGTGATCGAACATCGATTGGTTCTCCCACGCGTTCCCGGAGGAGGGGTCCTCGGGGTCCCATCCGGCCCCGTCCACCGCGGTCCAGGCCGGCTCCCAGTAGATCGCGCCGCGGCAGCGGGCGCCGGCGGTGGGTGCGGAGACGGCGACATCCTGCACGGCACGGAAGTTGGCCGCCTGGCCCTCAGGGGTCGCCGGGTAGCCACGAGTCAGCTGCGAGGGCTCTGCGACGATGTTCTCGAAGGGGGAGCGGGGATCGTCCTCGAGGGTGTGCGCGTAGGCCGTCTCGACCACCACCACATCGCGTTCGAAGCGATCTGCGAGGACGGCGATCGCTCGCTGCAGGTCCTGGAACGTTCCGTGCCAGTAGGAGTAGTAGGACAGCCCGATCACGTCGAAGGGCACCTCTCGTGCCGTGATCTCGTCGAACCATGAGCTGAGCCCTTCGACGCCGTCATGGATGTTCGTCAGGTGCAGGATCACCTCGGCCTCCGGGAAGATCTCGGTCACGGCCTCACTGCCGGCGGTGAGGAAGCCGGCCAGTGCGTCGTACTGCGCACCGTCGACCCCATCGTCCGGATCGACGTCCCAGGTCTGACCCCAGGGCCACAGCATTCCCGGGTTGATCTCGTTGCCCACCTGCACCGCGGCCACGTCGACCCCGGCGTCCCGCAGCGCGGCGAGCGTGGCGCGGGTGTGGTCTGCGATCGCCGCGCGCAGCCCGTGCGGTGCGTCCTCCCGCCACGCAGCGGGAACTCCCTGGGCACCCGGGTCGGTCCAGGTGTCCGAGTAGTGGAAGTCGATCAGCACGTCCATGCCGGCCGCCGCGATACGTCGGGCCATTCCGACCGTGCGCTCGGGGGTGCAGTAACCGTCCGCCGGATCGACCCACACGCGCAGGCGGCCCGTGGTCGCCCCGTGGTCCGCGAACACCTGCACCGGATCCACCGGCGCAGTGCCGTCGGCCGTGAAGTACTCCGCACCGCATGCCTCGTTCTTCGGCACGCCGGAGAGGTCGACGCCGCGCACCTCCCGGTGCGTCGGACCGGCCTCCAGGCGCAGCTCGGTGAACTCGGCCCAAGCGCTCTCCGCGCTCTCGGTGCGCAGCTCGATCCGGAGCTCGCCGGCCGGCAGCCGGGCGCTGACGGCGATCTCGACCGGTCCGCCGTGCTCCCCGGTCACGGGGAGCACCACCTGCTGGTCGACACCTCGCGCGACGAGCGCGATCGAGGAGGCGGGCACGGCACCGTCGGTCCTGACCCTCGCCCGCAGGGTTCGCCATCCCGGTCGGCGCACCTGGACATCCTGCGAGACGACGACCCTGGCTCCGCCGGAGGAGCGGCATCGCAGGAGCGGAGCCTCGGCGTCGACCTCCGCGGCGCCGGCCGGGCCGGTGACGTCCCAGCCGTGCAGGCCGTCCTCGAAGCGAGGATTGCGGATCTGGTACCGGCGGGACCCGGGATCCGCATGGGCGACGGTGCTCGTCGTGCTCGCGACGGCGGCCGATCCGGCCATCATCAGGCTCGGCAGTCGGCGCCGCGAGAGAGCGGGGAGCGGAGAGCGGGGGGTGTGCTGGGTGGACATCGTCGTACGCCCTTTCGTGGTGGAGGTCGGGGTCAGAGCGCTCCTGCGGAGATGGTCGTCGGCACGGTGGCCGTGGCGGTGCCGCCTGCGGGGACCGTGAGGTGCCGCCCATCGGGGAGCGCGAGCTCATGGTCCTGGGCGGTGTGGTTGATGGCGAACAGAAAACGGTCCCCGTCGGGGGACGTGCGCGTCAGCAGCTCGACGTCCTCGGGAAGGTTCGGCACGACGATCCCGGCAGCCGCGTATGCCTGCGTGAACACGCTGCTCAGTGCGTCGATGGACAGATCGGCGGAGACGTACCAGGCCTGGCCGGCTCCGTGGTCCGCACGGGTGATCGCCGGTGAGCCTCCGACGGGGCCGTCGACATAGCGCGAGAGGATCTCGGCGGTCGTGGGCTGCAGGTCCTCCGTCCAGACCTGGGCCTCGTGGAACGCCCCTCCGGGCAGCTCGAGCAGGGAAGGCTCGCCGACGCGGAGAGGGCAGAACTCCTGGACCTCGACGCCGAGAACTCCCGCCAGGGCCGCGTTCAAGCCTCCCTCGCGGACTCCGTCGCACTCGTCGACGATCCCGGAGAACGGGCCGACGACCAGGTTCCCCCCGTCGTCGACGTACTGCTCGAGGTTCCCGGCGGCGGCATCGGTGAGAAGGTAGGAGGCGGGAGCGAGGACCAGCCGGTATGCCGACAGATCGGCCTCGGGATGCATGAAGTCCACGGCGAGGTGATCGCGCCACAGGCGCTCGTACCAGGAGCGGATCTGCTCCCGGTGGCCGAGGTCCGCGGCGGGGCGCCACGGCAGGTCCTGAGCCCAGTGCGACTCCCAGTCGAACAGGATCGCGACCTCGGCGCTCGCCGTCGACCCCTGGACCTCCGCGAGTCCGGCGAGCTCGGCGCCGAGCTCGCGGACCTCGCGGAAGACGCGCGATCCCGTACCGGCGTGCGGGAGCATCGCCGAGTGGAACTTCTCGGCGCCCTTCCGCGAGGCTCTCCACTGGAAGAACATGATCCCGTCTGCTCCGCGTGCGAGGTGCGAGAGCGAGTTGCGCGCCATCTCCCCGGGACGTTTGGCGACGTTGCGACCCTGCCAGTTCACCCCGGAGGTCGAGTGCTCCATGAGGATCCACGGCCTGCCGCCGGACAGGGACCGGGTCAGGTCTGCGTCGAGTGCGAGCTCGACGAAGTTCCGCGGGTCCTCGGCGACGAGATAGTGGTCGTTGGAGACCACGTCCACCTCGCGGGCCCACCGCCACAGGTCCATGTTGGGGCAGGTGTGCGCCATGAAGTTCGTGGTCACCGGGATGCCGGGGGAGAGCGAGTGCAGGATGTCCCGCTCGGCCTGGAAGCACTCGAGGATCGCCTGGTTCGAGAACCTGCGCCAGTCGAGTTCTCGCGAGGGGTTCGCGACCGTGGGTGTGGGCAGGGGCGGCAGCACATCGGCCCAGGTCCCCAACGTCTGCCCCCAGAAGGCGGTGCCCCAGGCGCGATTCACGGAGTCCAGCGCCCCGTAGCGGTCCTTCACCCAGAGGCGGAAGTGCTCGTGAGCGGATTCCGAGAAGCTCTCCCCCACGGGCGCCCCGTACTCGTTGTGCACGTGCCACATCGCCACGGCGGGGTGGGACCCGTAGCGCTCGCCGAGCACGGTGGTGATGCGGGCGCATGCCTCCCGGTACGCCGGGGAGCTCGGGCAGGCCATCCCGCGCGAGCCGGGTCCTTGCGGCACCAGATCGCGACCGACGACCCGCGCCTCGGGATGGGCACGGAAGAACCACGCGGGCGGTGCGGCCGTCGGCGTCGCGAGGTCGACCCTGATCCCCGAGGAGTGGAGCAGGTCGAGCAGCTCGTCGAGCCAGTCGGTCTCGAACTCCCCCGGACGCGGCTCGAGCTTCGACCACGACCAGATGCCGACGCTGACCAGGTTCACTCCGGCCTTTCGCATCAGGCGCACGTCCTCCCGCCACACCTCCGGGGGCCACTGTTCGGGGTTGTAGTCACCTCCGTAGGCGATGCCGTTCGAGCCGGGCACGGCCGGGGACGGAGCGGACGGGGAGGCGGAGGGCGGCTCAGGCAGGGATCGATCACGGGTCATGACGCCATATGGTGCCACACGGAGACGAAAAGCCGAGGCTATTGACTGGGATCGATCACAGTTCTACGATCAGCGCAGCTCGCTCGATCCTCGAGCGGGATGTCTACGCAAGGAGGCGTTCATGTCGGACCCGAGCCCGCCCAGTCCCGCCCGCGGAGCCTCTCGCCGGCGCTTCCTCGCCGCCGGGGCCGCCGTCGCGGGATCGGCCCTCGGTCTGAGTGCGATGGGCGGCTGCAGCTCCCGGTCCGCGGATGCTCCTCTGGAGCTGACCTTCTGGGCTTGGGCTCCCGGCATCGAGGACGTCGTGGCCCTCTGGAACGAGCGGAACCCCGATGTGCAGGTCGTGGTGAGCAGACAGGATGCGGGTGACGCCGCCGTGACCAAGCTGCTGACGGCCGTTCGTGCCCGCAACGGTGCCCCGGACCTCGTGCAGGCCGAGTACCAGGCGATCACCGCTCTGGTCTCCGCCGATGCGATTGCTGATGTCTCCGATGTGCTCGAGGCCGGCACCCGCGAGCACTTCGCGGAGGGCATCTGGTCCAGCGTCAACCTCCAGGGCGATTCGATCTACGCGATACCCCAGGACACCGGCCCGCTCCAGTTCTACTACCGCGAGGACGTCTTCGCGGATCTGGGCCTGGACGTGCCCATCACCTGGGACGACTATGCCGAGGCCGCACGCGCGATCCACGAGGCCGATCCCGCGATGCACCTGGGCACCTTCTCGAGCGCTGATCCCGGGTTGTTCGCGGGCCTCGCCCAGCAGGCAGGTGCTTCCTGGTGGCAGATCGAGGGCGAGAGGTGGACGGTCGCGATCGACGAGGAGCCGACCCAGCGCGTCGCCGGCTTCTGGGGCGCGCTCGTGGAGGAGGGCGTGATCTCGAACGAGCCCATGTACACCCCGCAGTGGAACGCCGCGCTCAACAACGGGACCCAGGTCGGGTGGGTCTCTGCGGTGTGGGCGCCCGGCGTGCTCGAGGGGAACGCGGGCTCCACCGCGGGCTCCTGGCGCATGGCACCGATCCCGCAGTGGGATCGCTCGACCGCCGCGACGGGGAACTGGGGCGGGTCCACCACGGCGGTGACCACGCAGACCGAGCACAAAGAGGCGGCAGTGCGCTTCGCCGAATGGATGAACACCTCCGCGGAGGGCGTGGAGGCACTGGTGACCAAGAGCTATGTCTTCCCCGCCGATCAGCACAGCTCCGCGGAAGCCCTCTCGGACCCCCCGGCGTTCTTCGAGAACCAGCCCGAGTTCTACGCGGAGTCCACCGCCAACGCCGAGACGGTTCAGCCCTTCACCTTCGGTCCGAACGTGAACGTCACCTACTCGGTGTTCAACGACGCCTTCGCCCTCGCCACCCAGGCCCGCTCCGCAGAGGCCTTCACCGAAGCCGTCACCACGCTCCAGGAGCGCACGGTCGCGGACCTCGAGAACCAGGGGTACACCCTCGCATGAGCACCACGGCCTCCTCTCTCCGACGGCGGACGAATCGGTCCGCCTACGCCTTCATCGCTCCCGCCGCAGTCTGCTTCCTGCTCTTCCTGGCGATCCCGATCCTCTACGCCATCTACATCAGCTTCCGGCGCGAGGTCGTCGTCGGTCTCGGTCTCGGCGAGGGCGGACGCAGGGAGATCTGGGCGGGGCTGGACAACTACACCGATGTGCTGGCCGACCCGGAGTTCCTGGCGAGCGCCGTGCGCGTCCTCCTGTACGGCGCGGTGCTCGTCCCCGTCATGCTGGGTCTCGCGCTGCTCTTCGCACTGATGTTGGACTCGCGGCGCGCCCGCGTTCGCCGCTTCTCCAGGATCGCGATCTTCCTCCCGTACGCGGTGCCGTCGGTGATCTCCTCGGTGCTGTGGGGCTTTCTCTACCTGCCCGGCACGAGCCCGTTCCACCACATCGCCTCGGCGCTCGGCGGGACCCTGCCGGATGTGCTCTCGCCGTCCCTCGTGCTGCTGGCGATCGCGAACATCGGGATCTGGGGCGGCACGGGATTCAACATGGTGGTGCTGTACACCTCGCTCAAGGCCGTTCCGAGCGAGCTCTATGAGGCGGCGACCCTGGACGGTGCCTCCGAGCGGCAGATCGCGACCCGCGTCAAGGTGCCGATGATCCTGCCCTCCCTCATCATGACCGCGGTGTTCTCGATCATCGCGACCCTCCAGGTGTTCGCCGAGCCGATGCTCCTACGACCACTGGCCAACTCCATCTCGACCACCTGGTCCCCGCTGATGCGGATCTACCGTGACGCCTTCACCGAGAACGACATCTACACCGCCTCGGCGGGGTCGGTGCTGGTGGCGCTCGCGACCTTCGTGATCTCCTTCGGCTTCCTGCGGCTCGTGCGCGGGCAGGCCTTCTCCCAGGAAGAGCGGTGAGCATCATGAGCACCTCCGTCCCCACTCGCCACGGCGAGGCCCGGTCCACTGTCGCCGCAGCTCCTCGCAGGCCCTCGTCCCCAGGGGGCGTGGAGCGACCCTCGCTGATCGCGACCGGCATCCTGCTTCTGGGTGCCCTGTACGCCCTGCTCCCCGTCCTGTGGGTGCTCGTCGCCGCCACGAAGAGTCCGGACGAGCTGTTCTCGACGTTCTCGCTCGCCCCCTCGTCCCATCTGGTCCAGAACCTCCAGGACCTCTTCACCTACCGCGACGGGCTCTTCTTCCGCTGGGCCGGGAACACGGTCCTGTATGCCGTGGGCGGTGCGTTGCTCTCCACGGCGGTCTCGGCGGCCGCGGGCTACGGCCTGGCCAAGTTCGTCTTCCGCGGCAAGAAGCTGTTCTTCAACGTGATCCTCGCCGGGGTCCTGCTGCCGGCGGTGATCCTCGCCGTGCCGCAGTACCTCCTGTTCGCCCAGGCAGGGCTCGCGAACACCTACTGGGCGGTGCTGCTGCCCAGCATCCTGAACCCCTACGGCATCTATCTCGCGAGGATCTACGCCGGCGCGGCGATACCGACCGAGATGATCGAGGCGGCGCGCACCGATGGCGCCGGCGAGCTGCGCATCTTCGGGCAGTTCGCGGTGCCGATGATGCTTCCCGGCCTGGTCACCGTGTTCCTGTTCCAGTTCGTGGGCATCTGGAACAACTACATGCTTCCGTACATCATGCTCGGCGATGACAAGCTGTTCCCGATCACGGTGGGCCTGTCGACCCTCATGAACCAGGGCTCGTCGCAGCCCGCGATGTACACCACCGTGATCACCGGTGCGCTGGTCTCGATCATCCCGTTGATCGCGCTGTTCCTGATTCTTCAGCGATACTGGCAGACGGATCTGACCGCCGGAGCGGTCAAGAGCTGATCCGGGGACGGCGCCGCCGCCCCATCGCCGCCGGACTGGACTCGAGAGGGGGAGCGGCCATGGCGCGCACGGCACGCAGGAAGGCGACGATCGCCGACGTCGCCGAGGCCGCGGGGGTGTCCCGAGGGACCGTCTCCCGCTACCTCAACGGCGGACGCTGGGTCTCCGCGGACGCCCGGGCCGCGGTCGGTGCGGCGATCGAGCGCACCGGGTACGTCGCGAGCTCGACCGCGCGTCAGCTGCGGACCGGGCGGAGCGGCACCGTCGCATTCCTCGTCGACGAGCAGCCCGCCACCTTCTTCGGGGACCCGACCTTCGAAGCGCTGGTCGCGAGCGTGAGCGACGCCCTGGCCGTCGAGGACATGTCGATGGTGGTGCTGCTGGCCGGCAGCGCCGACCAGGCACGCCGTGCAGTCGAGTTCCTCCACGGCGGTCCCGTCGCCGGGGTGGTCACGGCGTCGATCCATCCGACGCACGGCACGCTCGAGAAGATCGTCGACCTCGGCATCCCCGTCGTGAACTGCGGATACCCGCGGTCGCACGCAGAGAGGGTCTCCTACGTGATGGGGGACGAGGCGATGGGCGGTCGTCTCAGCGCGGAGCATCTGCTCGAGCACGGAGCCGCGCGGCTGGGCGTGATCGCCGGGCCCGAGGACACCCCGGGAGGCACCCTGCGGCTCGAGGCGTTCCGCCGGGCAGCGGGACCCGCCCTGCTCGAGGAGAACGTGCGCTTCGGTGACTACACCCGTGAGAGCGGTCGGTCCCTCGCCGCAGAGCTGCTCGATGCCGATCCGTCGATCGACGCGATCTTCGCCGCGAGCGACACGATGGCAGCCGGCGTGCTGGACGCCGCCGCGCAGCGCGGACTGGCCGTCCCCGAGGATGTGATGGTCAGCGGCTTCGATGACGCGTCGATCGCGCGCGAGGTCATGCCGCCGCTGACCACGGTCCGACAGCCCTTCGATCGAATCAGCCTCGAGCTGGTGTCCGTGCTGATGCGAGAGATCTCCGACGGTTATCGCTCCGCGGTGACGGTTCCCGTCGAACTCGTGGAGCGTGCCAGCACCGCACGGGTGTGATGTCGAGCGCGCGGGTGAGATCCCGCGCCAGGACTGACCGGAGTCGGCCGCTCAGATGAACTCGAGCGGATCGAACTCGTCGATGTCGATGATCCGCACGCGCGGCAGGCGGCTGGTGAAGGCGGCGACGTCGTACTCGAGGTCGTGGAACTCGATGCCGGGGATCTCCTGCAGATCCGACGCCATGAACTCGCGGAACCCGATGAGAGCGGTGCGCCGGTCCGGGGTGGAGGCGAGGTCCTCCATCTGCGGGACGAAGTCCTTGTCATGGCTGACCAGCATGACGTCCGCCGGTCGCGACTGCAGCGCCTCGGCCGTGCGCTGGATCGCGATGTCCACGACCTTGCCCTCGCCCCGCAGCGGGACCGCCTTGTAGCCCATGGCGATCAGCGCCTGCACGAAGCCCGAGGGCAGGCTGTCGGTCACGGCCAGGAAGAACAGGCCCTTCACGGGCTGGTGCCACGCCGCCTCCGCATGGTGGATGAGCTTGTTCCAGCGGGGCCGCTCCTCGGGCTGCGGGCGTCGGCCCAGAACGGAGACTCCGAGGGTGGCGTCGATGTTCTCGCCGTCCACCAGGAGGTACGTGGTGCGTTCTGTCATGGGTCGACCTTACGCGGTCCCGGGGGTCCGGGCGGAGTGAACGGTCCTCGGGCGGCCGACGGGGGTGCGGAGGGGTCGCGACGGTTCCTCCCCCGTGCGGGTTGTCCACATTCTGCGGGAGTGGGTTGACGAACAGTTCTGTATTCTTCTGGTGGCGTCCGACGGGTATTCGCCTCTCCCTCCGCGCCGGTTGTCGGCCATCCGCCCCACGGCGTGGCGAGGCCCCCTGGCGCGGGTCGATCAGGCGTCGTCGACCTGCACGGACGTTCCGGGAGCGAGGCCATGCGAATCTCGAGCGCGGTGTCGTCCCGCGCTGGTCGCGGGGGTGTTCGTGGGACGGTTCCTCCACAGTGGTGGTTTATCCACAGATTCATCCCCATTTCATGATGACGCTTCAGCAGGGGTGGGTGTGGTGGGTATTCTCGGGGGGTGAACATGGCGACAGGGCCGGACGGGGCCGTGAGGGTTCCGGGAAGGATCGGGGGTGAGGGTGATGGGGGAGTTCGAGGATGATCGCCAGGCGAGGACCGCCGATCGCCCGGTCGCCGATGCCGTGCCCGTACTCGCACCCGCACCCGCACCCGGTGGCCCGGATGCTTCCGATGCTCTCGTCGCCTCCTCCGACGTCCCCGCCCCTGAGGCGGTCGGGGAGGCTGCGGGGGCTCGATCGCGGTGGGCGGTGCGGGCGCGGCGTCCGCTGGACGAGGCGTCCCTGCTCGAGGAGGTCGAGCCCGGGTCGCTGGAAGCGGGCCGGGTGCTGCGGCTGCATGCGACCCTTCGTGCTCGGGCGTCTCTGCATGCGCATCTGCTGCGGCAGCTGGCGCTGTTCTTCCGTGATGATCCCGAGGTGCGGGGCGTGCCCGAGGACGCGGACCTGACGGGGGTGAAGGTCGCGGTCGGGCTGCGGACCTCGACCCGTCGCGCCTGGGGTCAGGTCCTCGATGCCCATACCGCGGTGGATCTGATGCCGCGCACGTTCGCGTTCCTCGCGAGGGGCGAGATGCCCGAGCACTTCCACCAGTACCTGCTGCGGCAGGTCCGTCGCCTCACCGACGAGCAGAAGCGCGTCGTGGACGAGCACATGGCCGGGGTGGAGATCCCCGCGGTCTCGCAGGCCACGTTCGAGGCGCAGGCGCGGCTGGCGGTGCGGCTCGCGAGCGCGGGGAGCGTCCCGGTGCCCGCGTCGACGTCACGGAACGTGGAGGTCGTGGACGTGAACACGGAGACGGGGACCGCGTCGCTGTATGTGACCGGGCCGATCCCGGAGATCCAGGGCCTGGCCCACCGGCTGGACGTCGCGGCCCGCACCGTGCAGCAGGCCCAGCGGGCCGCTCTCGCGGACGGGACCGAGGGGTCCGTGCCCTTCGACATCGATCAGGACCTGCGCGAGCGGGGCCGGGCCCTGTCCCTGGCGAGGCTGCGCTACGCGATCCTGACCCACTCGATCCTGGACATCGACCCCGTCCAGGAGACCCGCACCCCGTACAAGATCCTGGTCACCATCCCTGTGACCACCCTGCTCGGTCTCGACGACGCTCCCGGGATGCTGGATGGCCTCACTCCCCTCCCCGCCGAGCAGGCGCGGGTACTGGCCGCGGACGCACCGACCTGGCTGAGGATCCTCACCGACCCACTGACCGGTGCGCACCTTCCCGCGGTCGCCGAGAGCTACCCGCCCACCGCGCAGATGCGGCTCCAGCTGCGCCTGCGCCACCCCGTCTGCGCGGTGCCGGGCTGTGAACGCCCCACCCGGATAGCGGCCGAGGACGACCACATCCTCGAGTACGACCACAGCGATCCCGGTGCCGGGGGCCCCACCTCTCTGGCGAACCTCCACCGCCTGTGCTGGCAGCACCACCAGCTCAAGACCGCCGGCCGCCTCGACCCCACCCGCACCCCTGACCCCGACCACCCCGGTGATGCCGCCCCGGGCGGGGCCACGAGAGCGGGGCCGGTCAGCACCGACTGGGACATCGACGGAGAGGTCCGCACCCGCACCTACGAACACACCGACCTGCTCTCCCCTCACACCGCCGCCGCGCTCGAACGCGCCTGGCGCACCCACCTCCGCGCCCACGAGGACGCCGTCCGCCTCCACGACCAGGAGAAGAGCCGCCCCCACGCCGAACGAGCCGCGGAACAGCGCCGACACGCCCTGGCCATCGCCTACCCCCACCTCCGCGACCGCCTCCTCCCCGACCCCCACACCCCACCCGAAGACGACACCGACCCACCCTTCTGAGTCGCCACCCCTCCCCGTCCGACGGACCGGGACGCCCCCTGCCACGAGCAGGGAGGCGTCCCGGCGTGTCCGGTCCAGCGGAGTCCTCGTGCAGGTCAGGACATGACCTCACATGGATGTCATGCCACCTGGTGAGCGATGCGGAGCGGGCGGCGGGCGGTCAGAGGGCCTCCACCTTGCCCGTCACCCCGTGCGGGTCGATGACGTACTTCTTGGCCACCCCGGAATCGAACTCCGCGTAGCCCTTCGGGGCGTCGTCGAGCGAGATGGCGGTGGCCTTCACCGCATCGGCGATCTTCACCCTGTCGTGCAGGATCGCCTCCATGAGCTGGCGGTGGTACCTCATCACCGGGCACTGGCCGGTGGTGAAGGACAGCGCCTTCGCCCAGCCCAACCCCAGACGCAGGGAGAGCGAGCCCTCCTGCGCGGCCTCGTCCACACCGCCCGGATCGCCGGTGACGTACAGGCCCGGGATGCCGAGGGCGCCGCCGGCGCGGGTGACGTCCATCAGGGTGTTCAGCACCGTCGCCGGTGCCTCCCCGGCGTCCTTGCCGTGACCGCGAGCCTCGAAGCCGACCGCGTCGACGCCGGCGTCGACCTCCTCCCGGCCCAGGATCCGCGCGATGCCCTCCCGCGGGTCCTCCGACGAGACGTCGATCGTCTCGCAGCCGAAGGAGGCGGCATTGGCCAGCCGTTCCGCGTTCATGTCCGCCATGATCACCACCGAGGCGCCCAGCAGCTGGGCGCCCACGGCGGCGGCCGTCCCGACCGGGCCGGCACCGGCGATGTAGACGGACTTGCCCGGGCCCACCCCGGCGGTCACCGCCCCGTGGTATCCCGTGGGGAAGATGTCCGAGAGCATGGTCAGATCCAGGATCTTCTCCATGGCCTGATCCTTGTCCGGGAACGTCAGCAGGTTCCAGTCCGCGTACGGCACCAGCACGTACTCGGCCTGGCCGCCCACCCAGCCGCCCATGTCGACGTAGCCGTAGGCGCTGCCGGGACGATCGGGGTTCACGTTCAGACAGATCTCGGTGCGGCGGGTCTTGCACATCTCGCAGCGCCCGCAGGAGATGTTGAAGGGGACCGAGACCAGGTCACCCTTCTGGATGAACTCGACCCCGGGGCCGGTCTCGATCACCTCGCCGGTGATCTCGTGGCCGAGCACGAGGCCTTCCGGCGCCGTGGTGCGACCGCGGACCATGTGCTGGTCCGAGCCGCAGATGTTGGTGGTGACGACCTTGAGGATCGCCGCGTGCGGGAGCTGCCGGCCGACGTTGTCGGGGTTGACCCCGGGACCGTCCTTCAGCTCATAGGTCGGGTAGTCGATGTCGATGACCTCGACCTCGCCCGGTCCCTGGTATGCGATCGCGCGGTTGGTGGACATGCCGGCCTCCTTGCCTGACATGGCCCGCCGGTGCGGGCCGACATGTCCACACTCTCCGGCCGGAACCCCCGTGTCAACAGGCAGGACAGCGCAAACCTGCTGTGCCCGTGTGCCAGGTCGCAGTCCCGATCCGGCGCCACCTCACATCCATGTCACCCCCGACCGTCGGCCGGTCCCCCGCCTCGATCCCTCAGCCCAGGACGATCTCCCGACCCGTGTTCGCCGATTCGTAGATCGACTCGAGGATCCGCACGATCTCGACCCCGTGCCATGCCGGTGCGACGGACTCGGCCCGCCCCAGCGAGGCGTCGACGAAGTTCTGGATCTCGTTGGCGAAGCCGAGGCCGAACTCGAAGCTGCGCGAGGCGATCTGCGGCTCGATGTTCACCACCGAGTCGTGCATCTCCGTGGCGATCTGCAGAGCCGGCTCGAGCACGGCGCCGCCCTTCTCGCCGTAGACGGAGACGTCGATCGAGTCCTTGGTGGCGTGCAGCGAGTAGGAGCAGTCCAGCAGCAGCGAGGCGCCGTTCTCGAAGCGGATCACGGCGTTGGCGAGATCCTCGACGGAGTTGCGGTCCGGGTCGTAGTCCGCGGCCTTGTAGCGGGGCATGGTCGTCACGTTCCCGCGGCTGCCGAGCTTGTCGTAGGTGTTGCCGCTGACGGAGACCACCTTCGGGCTGCCCATCAGGTACCAGCACAGGTCCAGCACGTGGATGCCGATGTCCAGCAGCGGACCGCCGCCGGAGATCTCCTTGTCCGCGAACCACCCGCCGGGGTTGCCCACGCGGCGCAGGCAGCTGGCCTTGGCGTAGTAGATCTCGCCCAGCTCGTCCGCATCGATGAAGGACTTCAGCACCTGGCAGTTGGGGGAGTGGCGGCGCACGAAGCCGACCTGCATCACGCGGTCGCTGCCCTCGACCACGCGCTGGATCTCCTCGGCCTCGGCGAGGGTGCGGGCGATCGGCTTCTCGACCAGCACGTGCTTGCCGGCCTCGACGGCGGCGATCGCCCAGGCGGCGTGGGAGTTGTTCCAGGTGCAGATGGACACGCCGTCGATCTCGGGATCGGCCAGCAGCTCGTGCGGATCGGCGTAGGCGCGCTCAGCGCCGAACTGGTCGGCCACCGCCTGGGCGCGCTCGAGGTTCATGTCGGCGACGGCGATCAACTCGACGTCGGGGTTCTTCGCGTAGGCGGAGAGGTGGGACTGGGCGATGCTGCCGGCGCCGATCACGCCGACTCGGAGATTCGTCATGGGGTGGAGGTGTCCTTCGCAGTGGTGGTGGGGTGGGGCGGCGGGTCAGGCGGTCTCGAACAGGCGGCGGGCGTTGGCCAGGCCGCGCTCGCAGCCCAGCAGGCAGTCCTCCCAGCCCTCGAACTCGATCGCGGCGTATCCGGAGAAGTCCGAGGCGCGGATCGCGCGCGCCACGGCGCGCAGGTCGATGTCGCCGTTGCCGACCACCGCCCCGCGCAGGTGCCTGCCGCCGCGGCTGCGGAACCAGCCCTCGCCGGGATCGGCGTCCGCCGGGCGGATGTAGAAGTCCTTGAAGTGCACGACCATCGCGTACGGCAGGTTCTGGGCGACCGACACCTCGGGCGTCTCGTCGACGCACACGAAGTTGCCCACGTCCAGGGTGGTGCGGAAGTTGGGCTCGTCCACCGCGTGGATGATGCGGCGCACCCGGTCCGCGGCCTGCACGAAGAAGCCGTGGTTCTCGAGGCTGGTGGTGATGCCCTTGGTCGCGGCGTACTGCGCGATCCGCTTCGACGCCGCGACGATCGAGGGCAGGGCCTGCTCGAACAGCGGGGTGTCATCGCCGTCGAGGCCGCGGTGGGCGACCACGTCGTGGCGCATGCGGGTGATGCCCAGGCGCTCGGCGAGGTCGACGTACTGCTGGACCCGCTGGATCTGCGCCTCGAGCTCGGCCTCGTCCTCGGTGAGGAAGTTCGCTCCGACGGCGAGGTTGGACAGCGGCACCCCGGCGGACTCGGCCCGCGCACGGATCTCGTCGACGTAGGCCGGATCGGAGGCGATGGTGGGGATCGGGGAGTCGGCGGCGTCGCCGAGGACGGCGAGCTCGAGGTGCTCGCCCTCGCTCGCCGCCACCCAGTCGATGACCTGCGGGAGCGTCATCTCGCCGGTGGAGAGCTTGGCGTGGAAGCTGTAGGAGCTGAATCCGAAGGAGAGGTCGGCGGTCATGGTGTCCTTCCGGGACGGGACGGGACGGGACGGGGTCAGGGCTGCGGTGTCGGGAAGCGGGTCCACGGGGCGGGGACGCCGTCGATGCCGTGGATGCGGGCGGAGCCGTGCGCGAAGGCGAGGCCCAGGGCTCCGATGAGGGCGCCGTCGGTGGTCAGCCGGGCCGGGACGATCTCGGGGGCGTGACCGGTCACCAGCAGATGGCCCAGGGCGGTGCGGAGGGGATCCAGCAGGGTGTCCCCGGCGCGGGACAGGCCGCCGCCGACGACGACCCGCTCGGGGTCGACGGTGAGCAGCACGGTGGCCAGTCGCGGGGCGATCTGCGCGCAGAACTCCTCGATCTCGCGCTCGGCGGCCGCGTCGCCGTCGGCCGCACGGTCCAGCAGCGGCTTCGCCTCCTCGCCGGTGGACCAGGTCAGGCGGCCGCGCTCGGAGGACCGGGTCCACCGCATGCCGCGCTGGCTGCCCAGCTCCCCGGCCAGGCGGTGGGCGCCCTGGAGGATCCGCCCACCGATCACGAGGGCGAGGGAGACACGTCGGCCCAGCTGCAGGAGCACGATGCTGTCGGCCTCGTCCCCGAGGTGGTGCTCGGCGAGGGCGGCGAGCTTGATGTCGTTCTCGACCTCCACCGGGCAGTCGAGGCGCTGCGAGAGCCCTCCGGCGAGGTCCAGGCCGACCAGGGCGGGAGCGACGAGGCTCTGCGCCGCGCGCCCGTCGGTCCCCAGGATGCCGGGGACCGCGACGCCGACGGCGCGAGGGCTGTGCCCGGTCTCCCGCACGGCCCGGGCCAGCGCATCGAGCGGGTCGCTGTC
Organism: Brachybacterium sp. AOP43-C2-M15; assembly: GCF_052446295.1. Classification (NCBI taxonomy): domain Bacteria; kingdom Bacillati; phylum Actinomycetota; class Actinomycetes; order Micrococcales; family Dermabacteraceae; genus Brachybacterium; species Brachybacterium sp. AOP43-C2-M15. The sequence continues at coordinate 349,619 of NZ_JBQSWB010000001.1, read as the reverse complement.
CGAGGAGGGGACGGCGGAGCGGGCGAGGAGTCCTCCGCCGGCGTCGGTGACCAGGCAGCGCACAGTCCGGGCGCCGATGTCGAGGGCGGCGACGCTCCCGGCCGACGGGTCGAAGGCGAAGCGGCGGGCCGGGCGACCGGCGACGCCGGAGGCGGTGGCCGGTGCCTGCACGACGGTGCCGGCCTGCCCGAGATCCAGCAGGACGGCGTCGACCGTCGGTCGGGACAGCCCGGTGGCGGCGGCGAGCTCGCCGACGGTCAGCGGGGAGTCGGACCCGCGCAGCACGAGCACGCACTGGCGGGCATTGGCGCGTCGCAGGGCGGAGGAGGGCTGCTCAGCCGTGCTCATCGGTCGTCCTCGTCCTCGCGCCGTCACCCCGGCCTGATTTCATAAGGGGGTTGCACAATGTGCGCGACCAGTCTGCGGTGCGGGAGCGGGCGGCGTCAAGGGACGTCACGGGGTCGAGGGAGCAGGGTGCCGCGTAGCCTGGGAGCGAGGCCCGTGAGCGAGGGAGGTGAGGCCATGGTCGAGCTCGCACAGAGCTACGCCGCCGCGGTCCCGGAGCTGTCCGTCCCCTGGCGGGCGGACGCGCCGCCGGACCCGGCGCTGGTCTGGCTCAACGAGCCCCTGGCCCGCGAGCTCGGGTACGACCCGGCCCATCTGCGAGGCGAGCAGGGCATCGCGATGCTGACCGGGCAGATCGAGGGCACCACGGCGCAGGCCTATGCGGGTCACCAGTTCGGCAGCGCGAATCCTCAGCTCGGCGACGGCCGGGCGGTGCTGCTGGGGGACCTCGTGGACACGGCCGGGACCCGCCGCGATCTGCATCTGAAGGGCGCTGGTCGCACCCCCTTCGCCCGCGGCGGCGACGGGAAGGCGCCGCTGGGCCCGATGCTGCGCGAGGCCGTCGTCGGCGAGTGGCTCCACGCCGTCTCGGTGCCCACCACCCGCGCGCTCGCGGTGCTCACCACCGGGGAGCGGATCGCGCCGCGCCAGGGCGTCACCCCGGAGCCCGGGGCGCTGCTGGTGCGCGTCGCGGCGAGCCATCTGCGGGTGGGGACCGTCGAGTACGCCGCCTGGCACCTGGACCGCGACGCGCTCCGCGCCCTGGTCGAGCACGCGACCGAGCGCCATCATCCCGGCGCCGCGTCCCCGATCGAGCTGCTCGAGTCCGTCGGCCGCGCGCAGGCCGAGCTGGTCGCGCAGTGGATGCTGCTGGGATTCGTCCATGGCGTCATGAACACCGACAACATGACCCTCTCCGGCGAGGGCATCGACTACGGGCCCTGCGCCGTGCTGGACGTGCACCGCCGCGGAGCGGTGTTCAGCTCGATCGACCGCGGGGGACGCTACGCCTACGGCAACCAGCCCGGCATCGCGCTGTGGAACCTCTCCCGCTTCGCGGAGACGCTGCTCCCGCTGATCGACGAGGAGGCCCCCGACCGTGCGGTCGAGCGGGCGACCGCCGTCCTCGAGGACTACGAGGGCTGGTACCTGGACGCCTACGCCCTCGGCCTCGCGCGCAAGCTCGGCGTCAGCGGGTCCCGGGACGAGGTCCTCGACCTCGGGGAGCAGCTGTTCGCCCAGCTCGAGGCGCAGGAGGTGGACCACACCGGCTTCTTCCGGGCGCTCGAGGCCGACGACGGGGCGACGCTGCTGGAGGACCGCGAATGGTTCCGCCGCTGGGAGGGGATGCGCGAGGGCTCTCCTGCGGGCAGTCCCCTGCTCGTCCCTCGCAATGCGCATCTCGAATCGGCGCTGCGAGCCTCTCACCTGGGGGACCTCGGTCCCGTGCACGATCTGCTGAGGGCCGTCGCCGCGCCCTTCGAGCGCCACCCGGGCCTCGAGCACCTCGAGGGCCCGGGAGAGGGCGCGGAGGACGTCGTGACGTTCTGCGGGACCTGATGCGGGTGGTACGGTCGCGGCACAGTCGATCCCCGACGAGGAGATGCTCATGAACAGCCCTCTCGAAGGCCGCACGATCGTCATTCTGACCAGTAACTTCGGAACCGAGACCGACGAGATCCAGCGACCCCTCGAGGCGCTGCGGGAGGCCGGGGCCACCGTGACGGTGGCGGCTCCCGAGACGGGCTCGGTGAAGACCCTCGAGCTCGACCGCGACCCCGGCCCCGAGGTGCCGGTGGACACCACCCACGACACCATCCGTCCGGCCGAGGTGGATGCGCTGGTGCTGCCCGGCGGCACGCTGAACGCCGACACGCTGCGCGGCGACACGACGGCGCAGGCCCTCGTGCGCGCCGTCGCCGCCGACGGGAAGCCGGTCGCCGCGATCTGCCACGCCCCCTGGATGCTGGTCGAGACCGGACTGGCCGCCGGCCGGGACCTCACCTCGGTGCCCGCGATCCGCACGGACCTCGTCAACGCCGGTGCGACCTGGACCGATGAGGAGGTGGTGGTCGATGACGCGCACGGCCACCGGCTCATCACCTCCCGCACCCCGGACGACCTCGAGGCGTTCAACGCGGCGATCATCGAGGCACTTCGCTGACCGACTCTCCAGGAGGAGCGCCATGACCGAGAACTTCGCGCCGCAGGACGAGCAGCCGCAGGACGAGCAGCCGCAGGACGAGCAGATCAGCATCGACGACGCGCTGGAGACGGACCGCGTCGTCGAGGAAGGGCCGGACTCCCGCAACGCGGACGGCTACGGCTTCGACGCGGACCTCGACCGCGGCGGCGACGACGCGACCGCCGCCGAGCAGGGCAACCGTGACGAGGACCGGATGAGGGGCGAGGGCGACGACGTCGACCAGCTCGAGCACATCGTCGACGCAGCTCCGGAGGCACCCGAGGGCGAGGACGACCTTCCGGAGCCCGAGGATGCGCTCTGACCTGCTGATACGCACCTGCATCGCAGGTCCGGGCGAGGTCCGTTTCTGGACGTCGGCCCAGGAATCCTCCATGCTGGGTCGCAGGCAGGCTGCCGGGCGAGTGTTCGACGGGTGTCCGCCTGCCGCCCACGATCAAGGAGGATCTCGTGAATTTTCTGGCTAGCGTCGACTGGGCAGGACTGGGGCTGAAAGTCCTCTCCGCCCTCGTCGTCCTCGTCCTGACGTTCCTCGTCGCCATGCTCGTCAAGAGCGCGGTGGTCAAGCTGTCCCAGCGGGTCAAGGCCCTCCAGCGCGGGGGCGCTGACGGCGGCAGCCTCGGCAACGCGATCGGCACCATCGCCTCGATGATCATCTGGCTGCTCGGCCTGATCATCATCCTGGGGATCTTCGAGCTGTCACAGGTCCTCACCCCCGTCACCACGATGCTCGAGCAGGGCCTGGGCCACCTCCCCAACATCGTGGCCGCGGTGTTCGTGTTCGTCATCGGCCTGGTGATCGCCAAGATCCTGCGCAGCCTGATCGTCACGGCGCTGGGCACCGTCGACTTCGGCAAGCTGCTGGGAACCGCACGCAGCGGGATCGAGAAGGCCACCGGCACCGCCGGCGCGCCCGCGGCCCAGGCGCAGCAGCAGGCGCACGGCCAGGCCCCGCAGCAGGCGCCGGGTCAGGCCCCGCAGAAGCGCGAGGGCGTCGACGTCCCCGAGATCCTCGCCTCCGTCGTGTTCGCCCTGGTGATGATCGTGGTCTCGATCGCGGCGCTGCAGATCCTCGGGATCGCCTCGATCTCCGACCCGGCCTCGCAGATGCTCACCGCGGTGTTCACCGCGATCCCGAACATCATCGCCGCCGCCATCCTGGTGGGCATCGGCGTGCTGATCGCCCGCTTCGTCTCCGGCCTGCTCACGCCGATCCTCGAGGGCTCCGGCATCGACGGCTGGCTGCAGAAGCAGGACATGCTGCGCCCGGGCACCTCGGTGGCCCCCACCGTGGCCAAGATCGTCGAGATCGCCGTGGTGCTGTTCTTCGCGGTGATGGCCGCCCAGGTGCTGGGCTTCTCGCAGATCACCGCGCTGCTCAGCGAGATCCTCGAGCTCGGCGGCAGCGTCCTGTTCGGTGCGGCGATCGTGGCCGCGGGCTTCTTCATCGCCTCGATCGTGGCGAAGCTGCTCTCGGGCACCGCCGCCACCGTCGTGAAGTGGGCGATCATCGTGCTGTTCACCGCGATGGGCCTGCAGTCGATGGGCGTGGCCGACTCGATCATCGAGATGGCCTTCGGCGCCCTGGTCATCGGCGGTGCCGCCGCCGCCGTGCTGGCCTTCGGCCTGGGCGGTCGCGACGCCGCCGCGCGTCAGCTCTCGAAGCTCGAGCAGGCCCAGGCGCAGGCGCAGGCCCAGGCGCCCTCCCAGGGGTCCGCGTCCCAGGGCGACGCATCGGGTCCGTCGGCCGGTGGCACCACCACCGTGCCGCCGCGGCCGGACGCGCAGGGCTGAGAACCGCTCTCCACGAGGCCGCCGGGGATCCGTCCCCGGCGGCCTCGTGCTGTGCGCTCAGGCCAGCGCGGAGAGGATCCGGGCGTCGACCCTGCGCCGCGCACGCAGGTGCTCGACCTCGTCGTAGGAGAACGACGAATAGGTGAGGGTGCCGCCCTCGTCGATCAGCGCCGTCGCGCTGGGTCGGTCCGTGAGCTCGGCGAGCCAGGTCAGCGCCCGATGGTCGGCCATCGCCTCGGCGAGCACGCGGTGGCGGAGCGAGGGCCACGGCGTCCCGTCGGGCCCGGGATACACGGCGAAGGCGTCGCCGCCGAAGAACGGACCGCCCGCGCAGGTGTCCTCGAAGGGGTCGACCGGTCGCAGCGCGAACTGCGACCACCAGAAGTTGAAGCCCCAGTGCAGGAAGCCGGGCGCCTCGAGGGCGAACAGCTGCCGCCCCAGCACGCGGCTGCGCACCGAGGGCAGGGCGATGAAGCGGTTGGCCACGTCCCGGTTCTGGGAGACGCAGTAGTACACCCAGGGGCGCCGCCCGGCGTCGAGGAACGGGCCGACGTGGTCGGTCGCGACGATGGGCGTGTCCACCACCCCCTGCTCGGCGAAGTCGAGGGAGCTCAGCGCGTCGACCACCTCGGCGCCCTCGAGGAGATCCTCGACCTGCGCCTTCGCCGCCCGGTAGTCCTCGAGCTGGTCCTCGTGCGGCTCGTCGGAGATGTGCCAGAGCACCCGGCCCTCCCAGTGCGCGTCCAGATGGGCGCGCAGCGCAGGGATCAGCACCTCGAGCAGGCGGCGGTACCCGGGGTCCGTCGCCGGGACGTGCCAGCCGAAGCGGTGCTCGGGGCCGGCCTCGGTCCCGACCAGGATCGCCGGGGTGTGCCGGGCTCCCCACTGGGTGAACAGGTGCGCGATCTCGATCCCGGTGAAGCCCAGGTCGCGGCAGATCCCCAGCCAGCGGTCCAGGCGGGAGAGGTCGAGGCGGTACTCGCCGTCCACCTCGCGGACGTCGACCAGCTGGACGAACGGGCGGGTGTGCCCCTCGGCGGTGTCCAGCGGCGGGGTCCAGGTGGGGGTGAGCACGGAGTTCACGTCCATCTCGCGGGCCGCGGCGAGGAAGGCCTCGATCAGCTCCCAGTGCCGCTCGGAGAACACCTCGACCTCGTAGTACGTGGAGAGGCTGTCCGCGTGGAGCCAATGGGTGTTGGTGATCGCCAACGGCGGCAGGCGGTGGGGATGGATCCGCAGGTCGGCGGTGTGCTCGGCGAGGAGCGTGCCGTCGGCGCCGGTGAGGGAGATCGTGAGCTCGTGGTCGCCGGCGTCGGCCTCCTCCTCGGCGGCGACGTCGATCCACAGCGACTCCCAGATCCCCGCGTCCAGCTGCACGGCGTCCCCGTCGAGCGGCTCGAGCAGGTCGGGGTAGTCGCCCGGGGCGGTGACCAGGTAGTGCTCGTCGGGGTCCTCCGGGGCGGGGCGCGAGACCGGGACGCGGCGCACCGCGTGGACCCGGGCCCGCTCGGCGAGGCCGCCGCTGAGGTGCACGTGCAGGGCGGAGCCGGCGACGCCCGCCTCGCCGTGCTCGAGCCGGACGGCGAGCTGCAGGGACAGCACCTCGCCGAGGAAGCCGGCGGCATGGGCGCCGTCGATCGGCACGGCGGGGCGCGGCGCGGCGGCGCCCAGCACCTTCTCCAGGGAATCGGTCAGGACGGACTGCACGGGGATCTCCTCGTCGAGCGCGGGGCCGGGACCGCCGCCCATCCTGGCACGACCCCGGCCGACCGGCACGGCCCCGAATAATCCGTTGCCCCCGCCGGGGGCGCGGTCCTACGGTGGAGGCACACAGGGAAGGAGGTGATCCGAGAAGTGATTTCTTATCGGACATGTGAGGTGGCTCGCCGCTGAGGCGACCGTTCATCCGGACGCGCAGCGAATACCACCGAGCTGCCGGGACCCCCAGGGGTCGGATCTCGTCCTTCCGACCAGCGCACGACGCGCATCCTGGGGGTTCTTCCCTGCCCGCGTACGCTGGGGCGATGACCTCTGCGAGCCCCTCCGAGCCGATCTCCCCCCGCCTCGACGAAGAGGCCGTGGTGCGCTCCGCGCACGATGAGCGGCCGATCGTCCTGCTCCTGCACGGCCTGGGCAGCCACGAGCGCGACCTCACCGGCCTCGTGCCGCACCTGCCTCCCGGCTTCGCCTACGTCTCCCTGCGCGGCATCCTCCGTCACGGCCCGGGCTTCGCCTGGTTCGAGATGCCCGTGGACCCGGACCGTCCCGGGTCGATCGATCCCGCCGCAGCAGCGGTCGAGGAGTGGATCGCGGCGCAGACCGCGCCCGTCGTCGGCGCCATCGGCTTCTCCCAGGGCGGGCTGCTGGCCCTGCACCTGCTGCGCCGCGACGCCCGCGCCCTCGACTTCGTCGTCAACCTCTCCGGTCGGCAGTTCCCCGCGCCGATGCCCGGGGACGCCGAGCTCGCCGCGGTGCGCCCGCCCGTGCTGTGGGGCCACGGGGGCCTGGATCCGCTGATGGGCGGGGAGATCGAGGAGCAGGTGCGGGCGTTCCTGAGCGCCCACACCGCGCTCGAGGAGGAGCGCCGCCCGAACCTGGGCCACGCGGTGGACGAGGTGGAGCTGCGTGCTGTCGCCGCGTTCCTGCAGCGGAGGGCCGACGAGGACGACCGCCTCTGAGGTGTCGTGCACACCCGTTCCCGCCCGCGCAGGACGAGTTGTAGCATTCCCTCATCCACCTCCGAGAGACGGAGGCGGCATGAGGAGCACCAGGAGACCATGAGCGCCGCCAGCGACGCCCCCAGTGACAGTCCCAGGCCTTCGGGCCTGCACACACTCACCGTCCTCGGGGGGCACCGTCCATGGACCTGATCGGTCCCCTCCTCTCGCTGGCCATCGGGCTCCTGCTCGTCGTCGCCTGCGGCGGATTCGTCGCCGCGGAGTTCTCCCTCATCACCGCCAACCGCAACGACGTGGAGGCGGCCGCCGCCTCCGGCGACAAGCGCGCCGGCGGTGTCCTGCAGGGCATGAAGACCCTCTCCACGCAGCTCTCCGGGGCGCAGCTGGGGATCACGGTCACCAATCTGGGCATCGGCTTCCTCGCGGAGCCCGCGATCGCCCAGCTCGTGGGGCCGACGCTCCTGGACATGGGCCTCGGCACGGTCGCGGCGCGCTCGGTGTCCGTCACCATCGCGCTGGTCCTCGCCACCGGCATGACCATGATCTTCGGGGAGCTGGTGCCCAAGAACCTCGCGATCGCCCAGCCGCTCAGCACCGCGAAGCTCGTGGTGGGCTTCCAGCGCGTGTTCACGACGATCTTCGGGCTGCCGATCCGCCTGTTCAACGGCAACGCGAACGCGGTGGTGCGCGCCCTCGGGGTCGAGCCGCAGGAGGAGCTCAGCTCCGCCCGCAGCGCCGAGGAGCTCTCCGCCCTGGTCAAGCGCTCCGCCGACGAAGGCGCGCTCGCGGAGGAGACCGCCTCGCTGGTGCAGCGCACCCTCGCCTTCGGCGACCGTCGCGCCCACGACGCGATGGTGCCGCGCGGGAGGATGGACTCCCTGGAGATCGACGAGTCCGTCGCGGACCTGCTCGAGCTGGCCCGCGTCACCGGGCACTCCCGCTTCCCGGTGCTGGACGACGAGAACGAGATCCAGGGCGTCGCCCACATCCGTCACGGGCTCGCCGTCCCCTTCGACGAGCGGCCCACCACCAGTGTCGAGACCGTGATGGGCAGCGCGACCTTCGTCCCGGACACGGTCCCGCTCGACGACCTCATGGACACCCTGCGCGGCGGCGGGCTGCAGATGGCCGTGGTGGTCGACGAGTTCGGCGACCACGCCGGCCTCATCACGCTGGAGGACCTGGTCGAGGAGATCGTCGGCGAGGTCCGGGACGAGCACGACGAGGAGAGGGACGACACCCCGGAGCCCGACGGCTCCTGGGACCTCGAGGCCCGGATGCGGCCCGACGAGGCCACCGAGCGGCTCGGCGTCACCGTGCCCGAGCACGAGGACTACGACACCCTGGGCGGGCTGGTCACGATGGAGCTCGGCCGGCTCGCCGAGGTCGGCGACGAGGTCGTGGTGGACACCGACCCCGCCCCCGGCGAGGCACCCGCGCGGCTGCGCATCGGGGTGGCCGAGGTGGACGGGATGCGGATCGAGACGGTGCACGTGAGCGTCGAGCCCGCCCCCGAGGACGACGAGGACGAGACGGAGGAGGAGCGATGAGCACCGCGACCGGACTCGCCCTGACCCTCCTGCTGCTGCTCCTGAACGCCTTCTTCGTCGGCGCGGAGTTCGCCCTGATCTCCGCACGTCGCTCGGTCATCGAGCCCAAGGCCCTCGAGGGCAAGTGGGCCGCGAAGGTGACCATCGACGCCATGGAGCACGTCTCGCTGATGATGGCCGGTGCGCAGATGGGCATCACGGTGTGCTCCCTCGCACTCGGCGCGATCAGCGAGCCCGCCATCGCGCACCTGATCGAGGTGCCGCTCGAGCTGCTCGGGGTGCCGGGGGCGCTCACCCACCCGATCGCCTTCGTCATCGCGCTGTCCCTGGTCACCTACCTGCACGTCGTCTTCGGCGAGATGGTGCCCAAGAACATCGCTCTCGCCGGACCGGAGCGGATGGCGCTGATCCTCGCGCCGATGCTCACCGGCATCGTCACCGTGCTGCGCCCCCTGCTGTGGCTGCTGAACTCCATCGGCAACCTCGTGCTGAGGATCCTCGGCGTGACTCCCAAGGACGAGGTGACCAGCGTGTTCACCCGCAACGAGGTGGCGGCGATGGTGAGCGAGTCCCGCGAGGGCGGTCTGCTCGAGGACAACGACGAGGCGCTGCTGCTCGGGGCGCTGCGCTTCGAGGCCCGCAGCGTCGCGAACCTGGTGATCCCCCTCGAGCAGGTTGCGAGCCTGCCCGAGGGGGTCACGGCCGCGCAGGCCGAGACCGCCGCCGTGGAGGGCTACTCGCGCTTCCCCGTGCGGGCGGCCGACGGCACCCTCACCGGCTACGTCCACATCAAGGACCTGCTCGACTCCGTCCAAGGACGACGCGAGGACCCGATCCCCGCCGAGCGCATCCGCACCCTGCCCCGCATCGGCGGGGACCAGCCGCTGCGCGAGGCGCTCGCCGAGATGCAGGACTCCGGTGCCCACCTCGGCGCCGCGACCGACGCGGGCGGCGAGGTCATCGGCATCGTCACCCTCGAGGACATGCTCGAGGAGCTCGTGGGCCAGATCCGCGACGACTCGCGCATCGCGGCGTGATCCCCGCTCCCGCGCCTCGCGACTGAGCGTGCTGCGCGATCGCGCACGAGTGAACGCGCACGTCGGCGATCTCGAGCAGCTCCCGGGTGAGGCCTGCCACCTTCGGCGCTCTCCTGGGCGCCCGGGGGATGCCGCGGATACGGTGAGCCCACACATCGACGTGTCCCCGGCGCGGCGCCGGGCCCAGAGCAAGGGGCGCTGAATGAACGCATCGCTGCCGATCCCTCCACCGCTTCCCCGTGCTGCCCAGCGCCCGTCCGGCGACCGTCCTGGGGCAGGACGGCCGGGCGTGGAACGCCCCCCGGCGGGCCCGGCGAAGGACTCCGCCGTCCCGGTCTTCTTCATCTCGGACTCCACCGGCATCAGCGCCGAGACCATGGGCAACGCCCTGCTGCTGCAGTTCCCCACCGTGCCCTTCGAGCGCCGGCTGATCCCCTTCGTGCGCACCGTCGACGAGGCGCGCGAGGTCCGTGAAGACCTCGACGCGGCCATGGACGGGCCGGTCCCGCCGCTGGTCTTCCTCACCGTCGTCGACGAGGAGGTGCGCGAGGAGCTGCTGACCACCACCGCGCCCGTGATCGACTTCGTCAGCGCCCATCTCGCCCAGCTCGAGGCACGGCTCGGGGTCACCGGCGACCATGCCCCGGCCCGCCTGCACAGCGTGGGCGACTCCCGCCGCTACAACCGCCGCATGCAGGCCGTCGAGTTCGCGATCGAGCACGACGACGGCCAGTCCGTGCGCGCGATCGAGAAGGCGGACGTCGTGCTCATCGCGCCCTCCCGCTGCGGCAAGACCCCCACCAGCATGTACCTCGCCCTGATGCACGGGATCTTCGTGGCGAACTATCCGCTGGTGGACGAGGACCTCGGGGCCGAGGTGCTGCCGGAGTCGATCTCCGCGTTCTCCGACCGCTGCTTCGGCCTGCTGACCTCCCCGCAGCGGCTCGCCGCCGTGCGCGGCGAGCGCCGCGCCGAGTCCCGCTACGCCTCCCTCGAGCAGACCCGCTGGGAGCTGAGCCGCGCCCGCCGCGTCTACGACGCGCACGGGATCCCCTTCGTCGACTCCTCGACCAAGTCCGTCGAGGAGATGTCCACCCTGATCCTCCAGTCGCTCGCCCACCGCGGGACCACCCCCCGCTGAGCACCACCACCCCGAAGGAGCACGTCATGACGCAGAGCATCCGATGGTTCTCCCAGCTCGGCATGTCCGATCTCGAGCAGGTGGGAGGCAAGAACGCCTCCCTCGGCGAGATGGTCTCGAACCTGTCCCGTCTCGGGGTGCAGGTCCCTGACGGGTTCGCCACCACGGCGGAGGCGTATCGCGAGTTCCTCGGTGCGACCGGGCTCGCCGAGCGCATCGACGAGAGACTGAGCGGTCTCGACACCGAGGACACCCTGGCCCTGGCCGAGGCCGGGCGCGAGATCCGCGCGCTGGTGATCGAGCAGCCCTTCCCCGCCGGGCTCGAGGAGGACATCCGCGCCGCCTACGAGGAGCTCGCCGCGGGCAGCGGGGAGGAGGCCTCCTTCGCCGTGCGCTCCTCCGCCACCGCCGAGGACCTCCCCGATGCGTCCTTCGCCGGGCAGCAGGAGACCTTCCTCAACGTCCGCGGGATCGACGACGTGCTGCTCGCGATCCGGGAGGTGTTCGCCTCGCTCTACAACGACCGTGCGATCGCCTACCGCGTCCACCACGACTTCGAGCACGCCGCGGTGGCGCTCAGCGCGGGGGTGCAGAAGATGGTCCGCTCCGACATCGGCTCCTCCGGCGTGATGTTCACCGTGGACACCGAATCCGGGTTCGACCAGGCCGTCTTCATCACCTCCGCCTACGGGCTCGGCGAAGGCGTGGTGCAGGGGGCGGTCAATCCCGACGAGTTCTACGTGTACAAGCCCGGGCTGCGCGAGGACCGCCCCGCGATCCTCAAGCGCGCCGTCGGCGAGAAGGCCACCAAGATGGTCTACACCGAGGATTCCGGCGTGGGCCGCAGCGTCGCCTTCGTCGACGTCGACCCCGCCGAGAGCGCCCGCCTGTCGCTGACCGACGAGCAGGTGCTCGCGCTGGCCCGGCACGCGCTGGTCATCGAGGAGCACTACGGGCGGCCGATGGACATCGAGTGGGGGCTCGACGGGGCCGACGGGAAGGTCTACATCCTCCAGGCCCGTCCCGAGACGGTGCAGTCCCGCGCCGGGACCACGGTCGAGAAGTACGTCCTCGCCGAGAGGGGCGCGGTGCGCGCGGAGGGACGGGCGATCGGGGCGAAGATCGGCGCCGGCGCGGTGCGGGTGCTCGACCGGATCGACCGCATGCACGAGTTCCAGCCCGGCGAGGTGCTGGTCGCGGACATGACGGACCCCGACTGGGAGCCGATCATGAAGCGCGCGAGCGCGATCGTCACGAACCGCGGCGGCCGCACCTGCCACGCCGCGATCATCGCCCGCGAGCTGGGGATCCCCGCCGTGGTCGGCACCGGGAGCGCCACCCGGGAGCTGGCCGACGGGGAGGAGGTCACGGTCTCCGCGGCCGAGGGCGACACCGGCTACGTCTACGAGGGGGTGCTGGACTTCTCGGTCTCCTCCTCCGAGGTGGACTCGATGCCGACGCTGCGCACGAAGATCATGATGAACGTGGGCAACCCCGAGCAGGCCTTCGGCTTCTCCCGCCTGCCGAACGCCGGGGTGGGGCTGGCCCGGCTCGAGTTCATCGTCAATCGCCAGATCGGCATCCATCCCCGGGCCCTGCTCGAGCTGGACCGGCTCGAGGGCGAGGAGCCGGAGGTCGCCGCGCAGGTGCGCGAGAGGATCGCCGCCTACGACTCGCCGCGCGAGTACTTCGTCCAGCGGGTCGCCGAGGGGGTCGCCACCATCGCGGCCGCCTTCGCGCCCGAGCCGGTGATCGTGCGGATGAGCGACTTCAAGTCCAACGAGTACGCGAACCTGCTGGCCGGCACGCTGTTCGAGCCGGAGGAGGAGAACCCGATGATCGGCTACCGCGGTGCCTCGCGGTACCTCTCGGAGGACTTCGCCGAGTGCTTCGCGATGGAGTGCGAGGCGCTGCGCTTCGTGCGCGAGGACATGGGTCTGAGCAACGTGAAGATCATGATCCCCTTCGTGCGCACCCCCGCCGAGGGCAAGGGCGTCATCGACCTGATGGCGAGTCACGGCCTGGTCCGCGGCGAGAAGGACCTGCAGGTCATCATGATGTGTGAGATCCCCTCGAACGCGGCGACCCCCGAGCTGTTCCTCGAGCACTTCGACGGCTTCTCGATCGGCTCGAACGACATGACCCAGCTGACCCTCGGTCTGGACCGCGACTCGTCCCTGGTCGCCGACGCCTTCGACGAGCGCGACCCGGCGGTGAAGTTCATGCTCTCGCGCGCCATCGAGGCCTGCCGCGCCCAGGGGAAGTACGTGGGCATCTGCGGGCAGGGTCCCTCGGACCATCCCGACCTCGCCGAGTGGCTGCTGGACCAGGGCATCGCCTCGATGTCCCTGAACCCGGACACCGTCGTGGACACCTGGCTGCGCCTCGCCCGCCAGGGCGGGGGCGAGGTCGGCGGGCAGGGCTGAGAGGGCGGCGCCGGAGCTGAGAGGGCGGGGCCGGGCTCAGCCGTCCACGCGGCCGCCGCCGGTGTGCTGATCGGTCTCGGCCAGCTCCTGCGCCTGCTCCTCCTCGGTGAGCGCGGGGATCTCCCCGGTGGGGGTGCTGTGGCTGCCCGTGTCGTGCTGAGAGGTGACCGTGGTCAGCAGGAACACGGTGTCCTCGAGGGCGATCACGGCGTGCCGGAAGTGCGTGAGGGCGGCGAGGTGCCCGGCCTGCAGCACGTCGGGCTCCTCGCCGGTGACCCGCAGGCTGCCGTGCATCACCTGGATCGAGGCGGCGGGCGGGGAGTTGTGCTCGGCCAGCTCCACGCCCTCGGTGAGCGCGATGACGGTCTGGCGCAGCGGACCGTCGTGGACGAGCAGCTCGGCGTGGCGACCGTTCGGCGCCTCCCGGGCGCGGTCGATCGCTGTGGTCATCGCGTCGGTCAGGGCAGCCATCGGATACCTCCTGGTGAGCGTCGTCGATCACCTCCAGTATCCGTCACGGAGCCGGATCCGTCAGTCCCGCGGCGGATTCCCGGGCCAGATCGAGCATCGCCCGCTCGCTGATCCCGAGCGCCCGGGCGGCCGCGGCGACGTCCCGGAACTCCGGTTCCCGGCGCACCGCTCGGCCGTCGTGGTCCCGCGCGATCTTCACCGCGATCCGCTGCCCGCGCACCTCGATCTCGTCGAACTCCCGGGTGCGGATCAGGCGCTCCACCCGGTGGCGCCGCACGCCGAGGGTGCCGGTGCGATCCATGATCAGCCGGGCGGCCTCCTCCTTCGATCCCTCCCGGACCAGGGCGTGGACGGTGACGGCGGGGCGGCCGCGCTTCATCGTGATCGATGTGTGCCAGGCGTCCAGCGCGCCCTGGTCGAGCAGCTCGTCGATCACGCCCGGCCACAGCCGCGGGTCGAGGTCGTCGACGTTCGCCGCGAGCTCCACCGCGGCGGTCGGGGTGTCGTGGGCGTCCGCGGGCAGGGCGGCCGACGGACCGACCGGTCCGCCCACCAGCACGCGCACCACGTTCGGCCGTCCCGGGGTGTCCTTGGTGCCGGCGCCGACGCCGAGGGCGTCGGCGGTCAGCATCGGCTGCGGGCCGGAGCTGCTCGCGAGCCCGCGCATCAGCGCCACCCCGGTGGGGGTCGCGAGCTCCCCGATCCCGGGGGCGACGCCCGGGGGGACCCGTCGGCCGCCGTGCTCGTGCGGGCCGCCCCGGGCGTGGGCGGGCAGCGTCGCGTCGGCATCGGGGACCACGTCGGGGGCGTGCTCGTGGGAGTGGGCATGGGGGTGGGCGTGGGGGTGGGTGTGGGGGTGGGCGTGGGGGTGGGTGTGATCGTGGCCGGGCCCCGGGGCGCGAGGCGGCAGCAGCTCGCCGGCGACCGTCGGCCAGCCCAGCGCCAGGCGGGCCACCGCCGGGACCGGCACCGGGATGTCGCCGTGCGCGGCACGGATCCGGCCGCTGCCCACCGCGATCACGCTGCCGACGCTCTCGGTGACGCCCAGCTGGCGCCAGGCCTCGCAGGCCCCGATCACGTCGGCCAGGGAGTCCAGCGCGCCCACCTCGTGGAAGTGGACCTCGTCGGCCGGGACCCCGTGGGTGGTGCCCTCCGCCTCGGCGAGCCGGCCGAACACCGCGAGCGACAGGTCGATCGTCGCCTCCGGCACCTCGCCGCCGCGCGCCCGCTCGAGCAGCTCGCGGATCGAGGACCAGGTGCGGTGCGGCGGATCCTCGACCAGCACCTCCACGTCGACCTTCACGGCCCGCTGCCCGCCGCGGTCCACGTCGCTGCGCACGAAGCGCACCGAGCCCGGCACCAGGGCGTCGAGCACGCGCTGGATCCGGTCGAGGTCCGCACCGGCATCGACCAGCGCGGCCAGCAGCATGTCACCCGCGATCCCGGCGGTCGCGTCGATGTAGGCCAGGCGGGGCGCGGGGGAGCTCATGGTCCCGATGCTAGCCGCGCCGCACATCGGGCATGATGCTCAGGTGACCCACCCTGCCCCCGTCGCCCGTTTCGACGACGTCCTCGCGGGGCGCAGCCTGCAGTTCTCGCGCGTCCGGCGAGTGATCGACGCGCACCGCGGCGAGGACGTGCTGCGCGCGCTCGTCGAGGTCGAGGAGGCGGTGGCGCGCGGCTCCTGGGCCGTGGGGATGATCGCCTACGAGGCCGCGACCGGGCTCGATCCCGACGCCCGCACCCGCCCGCCGCAGGAGGGCCTGCCGCTGGTGTGGTTCGGGCTCGCGGACGCTCCCGACGAGGTGGCCGCGCCGCTGACCACGGGCGAGGGCTTCGCGCTCGAGCCCTGGACGGTGGACTGGAGCCGCGCCGCGCACGCCCTCCGGGTCGAGGCCGTGCGCGCGGCGATCGCCGAGGGGGAGACCTACCAGTGCAACCTCACCACCCGTCTGCGCTCCACGGTCAGCGGCGACCCCTTCGGGCTGTACGGCGAGCTCGCCCATCGCCAGCGCGGCGCCCACCACGCCTATCTCGACCTGGGACGCTTCGCCGTGGTCAGCGCGAGCCCCGAGTCCTTCCTCGAGCGGGAGGGCGCGGAGCTGCGCACCGCTCCGATGAAGGGCACCGCCGCCCGCGGCGAGGACGCCCGGGCGGACCGCGCGGCCCGGGAGGCGCTGCGGACGAGCGGGAAGGACCGCGCGGAGAACGTCATGATCGTGGACCTGCTGCGCAACGACCTGGCGCGGGTGTGCGAGCCGGGCAGCGTGCAGGTCACCGACCTGCTGCGCGCCGAGGCCTACCCCACGCTGTGGCAGCTCACCTCCCGCGTGCGGGGCCGGGCGCGCGAGGGCACCGGCCTGCTCGAGGTGCTCCGCGCCCTGTTCCCCTGCGGATCGATCACCGGCGCGCCCAAGCTGTCCACCATGGAGCTCATCGCCGAGCTCGAGGACGCCCCGCGCGGTGTGTACTGCGGCGCGATCGGGTATCTCGCCCCGGGGCCCGCACCGCGCGCCCGCTTCAGCGTCGCGATCCGCACCGTGCTCGTCGACCGGGAGGACGGCTCCGCCGTCTACGGCGCCGGCGGCGGCGTCACCTGGGACTCCACTCCCGCGGGCGAGTACGACGAGCTGCTGGTCAAGGCCGCGGTCCTGCCCACCGGGGTGCGCGAGCCCTTCGCCCTCATCGAGACCTTCGCCGTCCGCGACGGCGTCCCGCAGAACCTCGCGGAGCACCGGGCGAGGATGCTCGGCTCGGCCGCGCACTTCGCGATCCCCGTCGGCCGGGAGGAGCTGGAGGCGGCGTTCTCCGGGGCCGTCGCCCGGGCCGGTGGGGCCGACGTGCTGGTGCGGCTGGCGCTGCGCCGGGACGGGTCGTTCGAGATCTCGACCCGTCCGCCGGCGGCGGCGGCCGCACCCGTGCGGCTCGCGCTCGATGAGGTCCGCACCGTGCTCCCGGTGGGTCTCAGCGCCCACAAGACCACGGTGCGCGGGCACTTCACCGCCGCCCGCGGACGGCACCCGTCGGCCGACGACGTGGTGCTGCGCGGAGAGCACGGCCGCGCCGTCGAGACCACGATCGCGACCCTCGCCGCCCGGATCGACGGCACCTGGTGCACCCCGCCGCTCGTCGACGGCTGCCTGGACGGAGTGGGCCGGCGCCTCGCGCTCGCCGCCGGGGAGCTGGTGGAGCGCCCGCTGGAGATCGAGGACCTGCGCCGTGCGGACGAGCTCGCCGTGCTCAGCTCCGCGAGGGGGTGGCGCCCGGCGGTGCTCGCCGAGGGGTGAGCGGTCCGCGCGCCCGTCGTCAGCGGGCGATCTCGACCCGGCCCACCCAGGAGATCGGGGAGACCCGCCCCTCCTCGAGCTGGTACTGGCAGCCGACGATGCCCAGCTCGCCGCCGGCGACCGCGTCGGAGATGACCCGGGACTGCCGCATCAGGGCGTTGATGGTCGCGTCCAGGTGGCGGCGACCCACCGCGTCCGTGTCGATCAGGGCCGGGTCCACGTAGGGGCTGACCTGCTGGGAGGCGAACCACTCCTGCTGCACCGCCGGCTGGATCTGCTCGAGCTCCTTGCGGATCGCGGGGGTGACCGCGCTGGGCGAGGCGGTGGTCTGGTCGATCGCGGCCTTCACCGCACCGCAGGAGCCGTGGGCGAGCACCACGATCACCGCGACCCCGAGCTCCGCGACGGCGAACTCCATGGTCGCGGTGGTGTTGTCGTTCGCGATCTGGCCGATGTTGCGCACCACGAACAGGTCTCCCAGGCCGCAGTCGAAGAGGATCTCCGCCGCCACCCGGGAGTCGGAACAGCCGAGGAAGGCGGCGTTGGGCGCCTGGTTGGCGCGCAGCTCGGTGCGTCGCGCCGCGCTCTGCTGCGGATGGGCCAGATCTCCCGCCATGAATCGCTCGTTCCCCTCGACGAGGGCATCCCAGGCCTGCTGGACGGTGACGCGGGGAGAGGTCATGAGGTGAAGTCCTTCGTGAGGGGAGAGCGGCGCGGGGGCGCTCGGGCGAGGATACTCCGGGACCGCGGCCGGTACTTTCGTGCCCACCTCCTCCCGCCTTCGGACCGCCCGCGAGGGATCGGCACGTTCGTCCCTGGTGTGCTCCGGAGCACCTCGCTAGCGTCGAGGACGACGGGGCGGACCCGCCCCGGAAGGAGAGAAGGAGCCGCGATGAGCACTGCATCCGACCGTCCCGATCACCACGTCCACCGCCGCACCGTGCTGCGCACCGCCCTGCTGGGCACCGCCGGCGCCCTCGCCGTCGGCGGCACCTCCGCCGCCCTGATGCCCTCCCGCGCCCGCGCGGCCGACGGCGGGATCCAGGGCCAGGACGTCTCCTCCCACCAGGGGGACGTGGACTGGGCCGCCCAGAAGGAGCTGGGCTCGCAGTTCGCGTACTGCAAGGCCACCCAGGGCGACTGGTACACCAACCCCTACTTCGCCCAGCAGTACGGCGGGTCCTACGACGTCGGCCTCGTGCACGGCGCCTACCACTGGACCGAGCCCGGCAGCTCGGACCCCGCCGCCGAGTGCGACTTCTTCCTCGAGAACGGCGGCGGCTGGAGCGACGACGGCCGCACCATGCCCGGCATGCTGGACGTCGAGGACAACCCCAACGGGCTCGGCCAGGCCGACCTCCAGGCCTGGGTGACCGCCTGGATCGACCGCTACCGCAGCGAGACCGGCCGCACGCCCGTGGTCTACACCGGCGCCTGGTTCTGGGACGACCAGGTCGGTCCGGACTGGGCACCGGCGGACGTGCCGCTGCACGTCTCCCACTACATGGCGGACCCGCCCGTCGGCACCGAGATCCCCGGCACCTGGAGCGCCTGGGAGATCTGGCAGTACGCCGCCGAGGAGGGCCCCTTCGCCGGGGACTCCAACCTGTGGCACGGCGACGCCGCGCAGTTTGAGTCCTTCCTCACCGACCCCGACTACGACCCGGTGAGCAACTGAGCCGTCAGCACCTGAGCCGCCCCCTCAGGCGAACACCTCGAGCAGGCGCCGACACCGGGGCGGATCCAGGGTGAGCCCCTGCTCCAGGCCCCACAGCAGGTAGGACAGGGAGCGCACCAGCACCCAGTCCCGCGCCCGCTCCGCCGGGACGCGAGCGGACTCGACGAACGCCCCGGCGACGGCCCGCACCTCCTCCTCGCCGGGCAGCTCGTCCAGGCGGCTCCACAGCACGCGGCCGAGGTCGTACTCCCGGTCGCCGCGCAGCAGCACCGGATCCACCACGGTCCAGGGGTGGCGCCGCCCGGCGAGGACCTGCTCGTGGTGGAGGTCGCCGTCGACGGACCCGTCCCCGGGAGCGCCGGCGGCGCGTCGGCCCGCGGCCGCGATCGCCGCCGCGAGCAGCGCGCGGGGCAGGGGCCGTCCGAGCGCCTCCCAGCGGGACTCCGCGGCCGACGCCTCCTGGGCGGCGATGTCCCGCGTGCTCGGGGCGTCGGCCGGAGCGGGGATGGCGAGGCGGCGGGTGAGAGCGCCGAGGAGGACGGCCGCCTCGAGCGGCGGCACCGCGGCGAGGGAGCGGGCGGGATCGAGCCGTTCCAGCAGCAGCGCTCCCGCCGGCAGGTCCGTCTCGTGCAGCAGCACCACCCCGCGGCCGTCCCAGTGGCGCAGCGCGGCGACCTCCGCGGAGAGGTCGTCGGCCGGAGGGCACAGGCGCAGCGCGAGCTCGAGGGAGCCGCGCCTCACCGGGACGACCAGTGCGTTCGAGCCGTGGAGCGGGATGCCGTCGACGTCGAGATCCCAGCGTGCGCACTGCTGCCCGACGAGGTCCGGGAGCCGGTCGAGCCATGCCCTGCCCTCCTCGTCGTGCCACCAGCGGGGCATGGCGCGGAACGGGGCGGGCACGGAGATCATGGGAGCGCCCCGGGGGTCAGTCGGCGGCGGGCTCGCTGATGTTGACCTGCCACACGATGCCGAACCGGTCGGTGAACGAGCCGTACACGTCGCCCCACATCTGCTTCTCGAGCGGCATGGTGATCGACCCGCCCTCGGAGAGGCGTTCGAAGGCGCTGCGCAGCAGGCCCTCGTCGTCCCCCATGAGCGAGAGGGTGACGTTGTTGCCGCGCACGAAGCCCTCCGGGGTCATCCCCTCGATGACGTCGGAGACGTACAGCCGGATCAGGTCGGTGACCTCGAGGGAGCCGTGCATGATCCTGTCGGCGGCGGGGTGGCCCTCGGGGACCGCCTGGACCTCCCCGAAGGTCACGAACTGCGGGATCGCGCCCAGGGCCTGGCCGTAGAACTCGAAGGCCTCGCGGGCATCGCCGTCGAAGTTGAGATAGGGGTGCAGGGCTGCGGGCATGGCGTCCTCCTCGACGTCCGTCCCGGCGCGGTGCCGGGCGCTCGGGGTGAGCGTAGACCGACGGGGCGACACTCCACCAGGGGGTGGGCAGGTCAGGACACGTCCCGCCAGTCGGTCGTCACGCACGCCTCGACGGCTGAGCAGGGCCTTCCGCCCGGCCCACGGTCCCCTGACTCCTCACCCGGGCACCGTCGCGCACAGCGCCGTCCCGGTCCCGGGGGACGCGTCCACCACGAGCCGTCCGCCGAACTCCTCGAGGCGTCGGCGCATGCCCTCGAGGCCGTAGCCGCCGTCGGCTCGGGGGCTCTGCACCGCCTCGGGGTCGAAGCCGATCCCGTCGTCCCGCATCTCCAGCACGATGCGCCGCGGCGCATAGACCAGGGACAGCTCGACGTGACTCGCCCGGGCGTGCTTGGCGACGTTGGTCAGCGCCTCCTGGGCCACGCGCAGCAGCGCCGCCTCGACCGGGGCGGGCAGGGGGCGGGGCTCGCCGCGGGCGGACAGCTCCGCCGGGAGGGAGCGGTCGGCGGACCAGTCCCGGACCACCTCGTCGAGCGCCTCCGGGAGGGTGCCGCGCTCGAGCTGCTCGGGTCCGAGGGCGCGCACGGTGCGGCGCGCCTCGACCAGGCTCTCGCGGGCCAACCTCTCGGCGACGGCCAGGCGCTCGTGGGCAGGGGAGGTGTCGGGGAGCGTGGGCTCGGCGGCCTGGAGCTGGGTGAGGATCCCCGCCAGGCCCTGGGCGATGGTGTCGTGGATCTCGCGGGCCACCCGCTGACGCTCGGCGAGGGTGCCCGCCTCCCGCGCCTGCGCGAGCAGCCGGGCCTGGAGGACGTCGTTGGCGGCGTTCGCCGCCTCGAGCCGCCGGTTGGCCTCCTCGAGCGCGAGCAGGGCGCGACGCTGCGCCTCGGCGCGCTGCTCGGCCGACGCGGTGAGACGGTAGGCGAACACCGTGAGCACGGTGCCGAGCAGGGAGATCACCAGCCACAGCCACCATTGGTCGCCGCGGATCCGATCGATCCCGCCCAGGTAGGTCACGGCCAGGATCATGGACGTGGTGGCCGCGCCGAGCAGCTTCCATCGGCCCGGCAGCAGCGGGTAGGCGTGCAGGTAGCCGGTGACGGCGAAGATCCCGTACCAGGGGGCGAGGGCGACCAGCGCCGCCGCCAGCAGCGTCAGTCCCGCGTAGTGGACGCCCATCAGGCCCGGCCGTGCCCTCCACTGCGGGTGGGCGGTCACCCACCACGCCACCCAGGCGGCGCTGACCACCGTGAGGGCCAGGGCCAGCACGGGGAAGCGCACCTGCGGCAGATCCAGCAGCGTGATCAGGGTCGCGACCGCCAGCAGCAGGAACGGGAGCGCGGTGAACACCGCGTCCTCGCGGCGCTCGGCCCGCAGCTGCTCCTGCGTCAGCTCGCTCGCGATGCCCACCGGGTCAGTCCCATCGGAAGAAGCGGGAGGCCACCGCGATCGTCAGCACGCTCCACAGCGCCATCACGGCCAGATGCCCCGGCTCCGGCCACCCGCCGACCGCAGCGTGCTGCAAGGATGCCACGCCCGCCCCCAGCGGCGAGAGGTCGCTGAGGGTGCGCAGCACCTCCGGCATCGCCTCCCGGGGCAGCCACAGACCGCCCAGGAACAGCAGCGGGAAGTAGGCGAGCATCCCGAAGCCGCTCGCGGCGGGACCGCTCGGCGAGAACGCGCCGATCAGCAGCCCCAGCCCCATCATCGCCGCGCAGGTGAACAGCAGCCCCACCAGGTAGGCCGGGCCGTTCTGCGGCAGCGGGATCCCGTGCAGGCCCCTCGCGATCCCCAGCACCAGCGCGGAGGAGACCACGGCGAGCGCGGTGCACATGAGCAGCTGGGCGAGCAGCAGCACGACCGGCCGCATCGGGGTGGTGCGCAGGCGGCGCAGGATCCCCTGCTGGCGGTAGGAGGCCAGCAGCTGGGGGAGCACGGTCAGGGCCAGGCTCGCCACGGCCACACCCACCAGGATCGGGGCGAAGAGGTCGACGACGCGCAGCCCGCCGAACGCGGGATCGGGCTCCCGGAAGCTCGGCACGAAGCCCAGGATCAGCATCAGCACCGGTGCCAGCAGCGGGCCGAACACGATCGCGGCGGGGTCGCGGAGGAACAGCCGGGTCTCGGTGAGGGTCAGGCGCGGCAGCGCCGGCAGCGAGGAGGGGAGGACGGAGGCGGTCATGGGTGTCTCCTCAGGAGGTGAGCGTGTGCCCGGTGAGGGCGAGGAAGGCGTCGTCGAGGGTCGCGCGCTCGGTGTGCAGGTCCACGGGGGCTGCGCCCTCGGCGGCGAGCGCGGTGACCAGTGCGGACAGCAGGTCCCCGGAGCCGGTGACCTGGATCAGCTCCCCGTCCCGGGCCACGGCGGAGACCTGGGGGAGGGCGGTGAGCAGCGACTCCGCCAGGGGGACCGACGGCCGGAACCGGATCCGCTGGTCGGCGTCGACGGCGTCGATCAGGCCCGTGGGGGTGTCCAGGGCGACCAGGCGGCCCGCGTCGATCACGGCGAGCCGGTCGCACAGCCGCTCCGCCTCCTCCATGAAGTGCGTGACCAGCAGGACGGTCACCCCGCGGTCGCGGATCGACCTGATCACGGCCCAGGCGTCACGCCGGGCCTGCGGGTCCAGTCCCGTGGTCACCTCGTCGAGCACGGCCACCTGCGGGTCCCCGACCAGGGCGAGCGCGACCGAGACCCGCTGCTTCTGGCCGCCGGAGAGTCGCCGGAACTGACGGTCCACGGTCTCGCCGAGATGGAGGCCGTCGATCAGCTCCCGCCAGTCGACGGGATCGCGGTAGAAGGAGGCGAACAGGGCCATCGCCTCGCCCACGGTGATCCGCTCGGGCAGGGCGCTCTGCTGCAGCTGGGCGCCGAGCACGTGGCGCAGCTCCGCGGAGTCCCGCTGCGGGTCCAGGCCCGCCACGGAGATCCGTCCGCCGTCGGGCCGGCGCAGGCCTTCGAGGCACTCGACGGTGGTGGTCTTCCCGGCCCCGTTGGGGCCCAGGATCCCGAAGATCTCGCCGCGCTCGACGGAGAAGCTCACGTCGTCCACCACGGTGCGGTGCCCGTAGCGCTTGGTCAGTCCTTCGATCTCGATGAGTGCCATGGTCCGAGCCTGGTCGGCGACGGGCCGCTGCGGATCCCCCGATCGGGAGCGCGGGGTCCACCGATCGGGGGATCGGGGAGGAGACCCGGCCCGTGCGGAGTCGGATCCGGCATGACGACGCCGGGAATCATCGGAGCAGGACACATCGGCAGCCAGGTCGCGCGGGCGGCACTCGCGGCGGGATACGACGTGGTGATCGCGAACTCGCGCGGACCTGGAGCGTGCACGCCGCGTGCCCCGGGGCCGGCGGCGGGCGCATGGAGCCGTCAGCCGCCCACGAGGGTCCCGAGGTCGAGGTTCCAGGCCGCCGCGCCGACGCCCACCCCCAGCACGGCGATCACGGCGATGACCCAGCCGAGCATCGCGACGAGGTTCAGGAGGATCCCCCAGCCCGCGCGGCCGCGGGCGGACGGCTCGCTGCCGCGGGAGCTGATCCCGAGGGCCACGCCCAGGATCGGGGCGATCAGCGTCCATCCCGCCACCAAAGAGCAGATGCCGAGCAGCAGGCTCGCGGTGCCCTTGCCGGTTCCGTGGTGGGTGATCGTGCCGTAGGCGGTCACGGGGTCGCCTCTCGTTCGACGTGCTGACGATGTCAGCGTAGGAACGGGGAGGAGCCGGGCGGATCCGCCTGCGGGATGGTCGGGATCCCCCTGAAGATGGATCGGGGGCCGCGTCGGGTCGACCCTCCGGCGCTCAGCCCTCGATCTCCATGAGCCGATCGAGCACCCCGACGGCGGCTCACCCAGCCGGTGCGGCCGGGAGGACCCGTCGGCCCGCCGCGCGCATCGCGCCGAGGCGGCTGCGCCAGGCCGCCGGCCATCCCTGGGCCACCCAGGTGGCATGGGGCTCGTGGCCCTCGGCACCGAGGTGCTCCACCTCGTCGATCGCCTGCTCGTGGCGGCGGACCGCCTGCCCGACCACATCGAACGGTCCGGTCCAGCCGTAGCCGTCGAGAAGTGCGGCGGCACGTTCGCGGCGCAGTCTCGCCTCCGGCTCCGTCACCAGCGTCGATGGATCACCGTTGAGCGGAACCGTCCACAGCAGGGTGTAGGCGAGGTCCTCGACGGGGTCGCCGGGCCGCGCCGCGTCCCAGTCGAACAGGCCCACGGCGACCCCGCCCTGCCAGGCGACGTTCGCCGGCTTCGGATCGCCGTGGCAGATGACCTCCCCCGGCGCATGGGGGACGGACCACCGGGCGTCGGCGGGCGGGGTCCAGCCGCGCGTGGCGTCGTGCACGGAGCGCAGCAGCCGTCCCAGAGATCGGGCCCCGTCGGCCGGGACGCCGTGCGGCCACGCCTCGTCCCCCGCGCGTCCGGGCACGAGGCTCACGTGCTCGACACGCTCATGGATCGCGAGGGGTTCGGGCACCGGGAGATCCTGCGCGCGCAGGTGTCGCAGGAGGGCGTGCACCGTCCGGGTCCAGGGAGCGCGGGGCCGATGGACCGTCGTACCGTCGATGCGGATCTCCCGCGGATCAGTCATGCGCGGCCGTCGCCTCGTAGGCCCTGCGGATCTCGGCGGCGATCCGTGGCCCGTCGAGAACCGGCCCCCGGGGATCGACGAGACGGTCCGAGCCGATCGGGGAGTCGACGTAGCGGGGGATCAGCTGCAGATGGAGGTGGTTGACGGGACCGTCGCACATGGTCACCAGATAGACGCGGGCCACCCCCTCGAGCGACTCCTGGATCGCGCGGGCCACATCGCGGGCGACGGTGAACAGCCGGCCGGTCTGGACCTCGGTCAGCTCGGTGAAGTCGTGGACGTGCGCCGTCCACACGACGATGGTGTGGCCGGGGGCTCTGGGGTCCAGGGACAGGACGGCGCGGACATCGGGCTCGTCGAGGATGACGTCCTGGTCGCCGAGGATCTCCCCGCCCGTCTCGCGATCGCGGCACTGGTAGCAGATCCCGGCCTCCGCCAGGGCGCCCACGGCGGCGCCGATGCTCCGGCGGCGCTCCCTCCATGCCGCGAGCTGCTCCTCGGTGGGGTTCTCCTGCGGGGGAGTGATCATCGGGCTGCTCCGTCCGGCGTGGGGGTGTCGGTGTGCAGGAGCCGGTCGAGGACAGGTCCCTCCGGTGCGATGCCGGCGGCCTCGAGCGCGAGGAGCGCCGCTCCGGCCCGCGGATCGAGCCGTGGCGGGACGAGCGCGATCGCCTCCGGCGCCGCCTCGCCCAGCAGTCGTTCCAGCCGACGGCGGAAGGCCGGATCGGCGGCGAGCGAACCGGTGCACGCCACGGGCACGGGCGCCGGGCCGGCGAACGGAGCGAGCAGACGCACCCCGCGGGCCGTGCGCGCGGCGAGATCGGTCAGGGCGAGATCGGCCAGCGGTGACTCCTCGGCGAGCGCGGTCACCCGGGGCGCGAAGCTCCCGTAGGCGCGTTTGGTGTCGTTCCGGTCGGCCGCGGAGCGGGCGAGCACGCCCTCGCGCAGAGCGGGGACGTCGGCCGCCCCGAAGTGCTCCAGCACCTCCGCGTACAGCGGGTCGCCGGGGTCGGCGTCGCCCACCAGGAGGCGCTGGACGACGTCGAACACGAGGTGCCTCGCGGCCCCCGCGTAGTGTTCGAGCTGGCCGCTCTCGGTCTCCACCCCCTCCTCGTCGATCGCGAGGAGCATCGAGCCGGTACCGGCGACCACCACGATCCCGGCTCGGCCGGACAGCGCCCCGCGGTGGGCGATCACCGCGTCGTTGAGCACGGTGACCGGGCAGGCGAGGCCGTCGATCTCGAAGAAGTCGGCGACGAGGTCGTCGTCCCCGCCCTGGTTCGATCCCTCGCGGCTGACGCCGGCCATGCCCGCGACCAGAGCCGTCGCGGCCGATGCGTCGAGGGACGCCGAGCGCAGCGCGGCGGCGAGGGTCCCGCGCACGTTCTCCCGGGCGTCGTCGTTGTGGTGCGGTCCTCCGCCTCCGCCGGTCGCCGAGCCGAGCAGGCGGCCGTCGAGGTCGTAGCAGCCCACCCGGGTGTGGGTCCCGCCGGCGTCGATGCCGATGACGAATCGTCCCTCGTACAGGTCCTTGGTCATCCAGCGAGCGGGATCGGCGACGTGGTGCTCGCGGTGGTGCTCGCGGTGGTGCTCGTCGATCAGGGTGTAGCGGTCCACGTAGTCCGGCCCGGTGTCCCGATAGCCGCAGCGGAGGTACAGCCGCTTCGGTCCGCTGTCATCGACCCCGAGGCCGAGGAGGCGGTGCCCGCGTCGGCGCGCCTCCGTCTCGAGCAGGGAGAGCATGGCGGTGCCGATGCCGCGGGAGCGCGCCTCCTCAGGCCACACCTGGAGCCCGTTGGTCTCGGGGCAGCGGGGCAGGACCGGATCGAGGCCGCCGTCCCAGCGGACCTCCGCCGAGCCGACGAAGGACGTGGGATCGTCGCGGAGAGCGGCGAGATAGAAGGTGCTGGTCCCGGCGCGCTGGCGGGCGAACCTCTGCTCATGGGTGCGGGAGTTGCCCGTCGGTGCCCAGGCCTCCAGGGCGGCGAGGTCGTCATCGGTGCAGGGGCGCAGGAGCACGTCGGGGAGCGGCATGACCCGATCCTTTCCCATCCGTGCCGTCCCGCACAGCGATTTCCGGGGGTCGTTCAGTCGGTGAGCTCCTGCTGCTCGTCCTCGTCCGCGCGCTCCAGCGCGGTGCGCTCGCCGCGGACGAGGTGCGCTTGCACGGCTCCGGCGATCTCGGCGAGCGGCCGCGGCGGCAGGTAGGCCGACGCCCCCGCCTCGAGCATCCGGGTCACGGGGCCGGCGTAGTGCACGCCGAGCTGC
The DNA here is from genome assembly GCF_052446295.1 of Brachybacterium sp. AOP43-C2-M15. Taxonomy (NCBI): domain Bacteria; kingdom Bacillati; phylum Actinomycetota; class Actinomycetes; order Micrococcales; family Dermabacteraceae; genus Brachybacterium; species Brachybacterium sp. AOP43-C2-M15. The sequence continues at coordinate 322,783 of NZ_JBQSWB010000001.1, read as the reverse complement.
TCGTCCTCGATCTCGGTGACCAGCATTCGTGCCGCGGGGAAATGCGCGCGCAGCGCTCCGACCAGCTGGGGGCTGATCGGCGGGACGAGCAGGACGTCCGCCGTGGGCGGTGCCTCGTGCAGGTCGAGCACCAGGAAGCCCTCGCCGAACCGTTCGGAGAGCTGGCGGCGGGCGGTCTGCGAGAGCTCCATCGCGGTCGCGACGACGGTGACGTCCTCGCGCGGCGGCGGGGCCTCCTGGGCGGGGCTGTCGGAGAGCAGCTGCCCTGTGAGGACCGCGCGGCGACCGGTGAGGGTCCCGATCGGCTCCCCGTCCCGGGCGAGCGCGAGCTCCTCGCCGCCGAGGGCCGCCTCGAGCGCGTCGGCCACCGCGGGCGGGAGGTCCCGCAGATCCAGTCGGCGGGGACGTCGTCGGCTCATGGTGGCCTCCTCCGGGGCTCGGGGCTCCACACTGCCCGCCCTCGGACCCGCGTCACCACCCCTTTCACGACCTCTGCACCTCGGGCCCTGTCGCTCCTACAGTGGAGGCATGGCTCAGAACAACGGCACCCTGCCCCTGACCTGGACCCCGCTCGCCGACTCCCTCGACCTGGTCGCCCCTCCCACGGCGGAGGCCGTGCGCGCCGGGGCCGTGCCGAACGCGCGCGTCGCCCCCGTCGAGGACCATCTCGCGGACACGGCGGCGTTCTGCGAGGCCTACGGGGTGGACGAGACCACGACCGCGAACTGCGTGATCGTCAAGGGCCGCGGCGGCGGGCAGGACATCCGTGCCGCCGTGCTCGTGCTCGCGAGCGACCGGGCCGACGTCAACCGCGCCGTCAAGAAGCATCTCGGCGCCAGCAGGCTCTCCTTCGCCCGCACCGAGGACACCGAGGAGCTGACCGGCATGACCAGCGGCGGAGTCACCCCGGTGGGCCTGCCCGCAGGCTGGCCGGTGCTCATCGACCCCGCCGTGGCCGCGCTCGACGAGGTGCTGATCGGCGGGGGAGTGCGCACTGCGAAGATCCTCGCTCCCGGCCGTGAGCTCGCCGAGCTGCCCGGCGCCGAGGTGGTCGCCGTCGCGCTCTGAGGCGGGTGACGGGCCGACGGATCTAGGATGGGGAGCCGGACGAGGAGGTCCCATGCCCACGTATCCCGTGCTCAGCTGCACCGCGATCGACGCCCGGAATCCGCGCGCGCTCGCCGAGTTCTACAGCGCGCTGCTGGGACTGCACTGCCGTCCGGGGGACGCGCCCCCGGAGCCACCGGCGGCCGACGACACCGACTGGATCGTGCTGCTGGACGGCGAGGACCGCCGCGTGCTCGCCGTCCAGGGCAAGCCGGATCTGCGCCCCTCGACCTGGCCGAGCGAGGAGATCCCCATGCAGCTGCACATGGACTTCCGCGTCCCTGACGCCGCCGAGCTCGAGATGCAGCGGGAACGCGCGGAGAAGCTCGGGGCGCGGATGCTCATGGGCCGTTCGAGCGATCCCGATGAACCGCTCTACGTGATGGGCGATCCCGAAGGGCACCCGTTCTGCCTGCTGGTCGGCTGAAACGCTCTCACCAGGCGTAGGCCTCCGGGGCCGGGCCGCCGGGGCCGGGGAAGATCTGGTCGAGGGCGGCCAGGTCCTCGTCGGACAGCTCGATGTCGACGGCCTCGATCGCGGAGTCCAGCTGCTCCATGGTGCGCGGGCCGATGATCGGACCCAGCACGCCCGGGCGGTGCAGCAGCCAGGCCAGCGCCGCCTGACCGGGCGCGAGATCGCGCTCGGCGCAGAAGGCCTCCCAACGGTCCAGCTGGTCGGTGAGGTCCGCGGGGTCGTGGCGACGGTCCGCCGTGCCGCGGCGCACCCCCTTCTCGGAGCGACCGCCGAGCTTCCCGCCGGACAGCGGTGACCAGGCGATGACCCCCAGGCCGTAGTGCTCCGCCGCGGGCAGCACCTCGAGCTCGACGTCCCGGGAGATCAGGTTGTACAGCGACTGCTCCGAGACCAGGCCCAGAGAGTGCCGCGCCCGGGCGGACTCGTTCGCCTGCGCGAGATGCCAGCCGGCGAAGTTCGAGGAGCCGACGTAGCTGATCTTCCCCTGCGTGACCAGCAGGTCCATCGCCTGCCAGATCTCCTCCCAGGGCGCGGAGCGGTCCACGTGGTGCATCTGGTAGAGGTCGATGTGGTCGGTCTGCAGGCGGCGCAGGGACTCGTCGACCGCGCGGCGGATGTTCAGCGCGGAGAGACCGCGGTCGTTCGCGCCGGGGCCCATCTCGCCGAACACCTTGGTGGCCAGGACGATCTCCTCGCGCTTGCCGGTGCGGGCCAGCCAGCGGCCCACGATCTCCTCGGTCCAGCCCCGGTGGTCCTTGCCGCCGTACACGTTCGCGGTGTCGAAGAAGGTCACCCCCTGCTCGAGGGCGCGGTCCATGATCGCGAAGGCGTCCTCCTCCGCGGTGTGGGGGCCGAAGTTCATGGTGCCGAGGACGAGCCGGGAGACGGTCGCTCCGGTGCGTCCGAGCTGGGCGTGCTGCATGGTGATGCGCTCCTCGCGTCGTGGCGGCACCGCTCCGTGCGAGCGGGATCCGCCGGAGGGAAAGCGTACGTCCAGGGTCAGCGCGTGGCCAGGGTGGGCCGACGGGCGGTCGCACGGTCGCCGCGACGGTGAGGGCGGCGCTCACGATGTGCAGGCAGCTCCGGTGCGGCGGGAGCTCCTGCCCGGGAGCTCAGCGCCAGGCCTTCGTGACCTCGTCGAGGTGGTCGGCGAGGGCCATCTGCAGCAGCGGCCCGAAGCTGACACGGCGCACGCCGAGCTCCGTGAGCCGCGCGAGATCGAGGCCCTCCGGGATGGAGCCGGTGACCGGGTGCGCGGTGACGTTCAACGGAGTGTCGACCGCGGCGAGCAGCGCCGTCAGCGTCGCCACGTCCGGCACGCCGACCGGGTACAGCGAGTCCGCCCCGGCCGCCTCGAGCAGGTTCAGCCGGGTGATCGCCTCGGCCAGACGGTCCGGGATCCGCTCCTCGGTCTTGAACACGTCGGTGCGCCCGTTGACGACCAGATGCACCCCGGCCTCGTCGGCCGCCCGGCGGATCCCGGCGATGTAGTCGGCATGCTCCTGCGCCCCGCGCAGACGACCCTGCGAGTGCACGGTGTCCTCCACGTTCACGCCCACGGCACCTGCCTCCAGCACGCGCTCGACGAGCTCCGCGGGTTCGGTGTCGTAGCCGGACTCCACATCGGCCGAGACCGGGACGTCCACGGCACCGGTGATCCGGGCGATGCCCGCGAGGGCCTCGTCGAGGCTCATGTCCTCGCCGTCGCCGGCGCCCACCGAGTCCGCGAGCGGGTGGCTGCCGATGGTCAGGGCCTCGAAGCCGGCGGAGACGGCTGCCCGCGCGGACCAGGCGTCCCAGACGGTGGGAAGCACCACCGGGGTCGAGCGGTGATGGAGGGCGAGGAGGGACTCGGCGCGTTCGCTCAGTGAGGTCATGGGGCCATCCCACTCGCGTTCTCCGAGCCGGTCAAGGTCTCTCGCCCTCGATGTCCGCTCCCGTCAGGCCCGCTCGATCGAGACCCTCTGCTCGACCGTCCCCCCGGGGTGCGCGGCGTCGCTCCGGGCGCTCGAGGCGTCGATCCGGGCGTGGACGTGCATGTCGTGCCATCCATCGGCGTGCAGCGCGCTCTCGCGCCGGGTTCCCTCCGCGTCGAATCCCGCCCTGCGGGCGACGCGGCACGACGCCGGGTTCAGCGTCGAGTGCTCGAGCTCGACGCGGTGCATCCCGACGGAGAAGGCCCATCCGGTGGCCAGGCACAGCGCACGGGTCGCCACACCGCGACCTCGGGCCAGGGTGCGCGTCCAGTACGCCGCCACGGCGCAGCCCTGCGCGGGATCGAGCGTGAGCGTCATGCGTCCCGCGAGTGCGCCGTCGAGATCGACCGCCCAGCTCACCGCTGTCTCCGCTGTCCAGGCGGTGTGCGTGGCAGAGATCCACTCCGCCGCCTCGTCCGCCGTCAGGGAGCGCGCGTGCCAGCGCTGGATCTCGGGTTCCTGGTAGGCGGAGACCACGGCCGACGCGTCGGCGTCGGCCCATGGGCGCAGACGGAGGGCGTCGTCGCCGAGCACGGGCTGCCGTGTGCTGGACAGCGCACCGGGCTCGAGGGCCGGCGTCACGAAGGAGGGCACTCCGGGAGCATGCCAGCAGCAGTCCTCTCCGGCAACAGGTCGAGGTCGTGCAGCGCGACGCGGGCCCCGAGCGCGCGGGCCTCCTCGCGCAGGCGGTCGCGCTCATCGCGCCCCCAGCTGCTCCATACGACGACCGTGCTCACGCCCAGCTCGAGCAGCTCCCGGCCGATCTGCCACTGCACGTGCTCGATGCGGTCGCGCAGATCCTCGTCCTCCGGTGAGCGGCCGAGCCGTGCCATCCAGTCGTCGGCGCTGAGTCGCACCGCCCCGGGGGCCTCGATGATCGCGGCCGCCGCGGCGGTCCTCCCGCTGCCGGGGAGGCCGTGCAGGATCGTCAGCGTGGGGCGTGCGGTCGCGGGCCGTCGGCGCCGTTCCATGAGGGCGCGCACCTGATCGAGCCAGCCGATGCCCAGCAGCTCCCCGTTCGGCAGGGAGTCCTCGCGGTCCCAGCGCCAGGTGGTCGCGAGCGCCCGGGTGAGGATCCGGCAGTCCTCGAGCAGCTCGGCGTCCACCGCCGGATAGTGCACTGCGACCTGCACGGGGGCATGGGCGAGATCGAACTCGACCGGCCCCGTGCAGCAGGTCTCGAGGTCGATGACCACCGGTCCGTGCGCGGTGTCGAGCACGTTGCCGGGATGGGGCTCGCCGTGCAGCGGCTGCTGGTCGCCGCGGCGGGAGACCTGCGCTGCGAGGGTCGTGAGGGTCGTGCGCAGGAAGGCTCGGTCCGGCTCCGTCAGGCGCGGGGTGCGGCGCGGATCCTCGAGCAGCGCGAGGGCGGCGTCGACCCGGGTGGTGAAGGGCGGGGCCTCGAACCGTGCGCTGCGCATCGCGGCGTGCAGTCGGGCCAGGCCGGCGGCGTAGTCGGTCGGTGGCAGCTCCCGGTCGGTGCGCGGGGCGTGATGCGTCCACAGGGTGATCTCGAGGCCGTCGCGCAGGTGGACCTGTGCGGGGACCCGGGGGTCGGGGCCGCCGACGGGCGCGCCGGCATGCTCGAGTCGCAGCGCACGGTCGATCTCGTCCTGGGCGCCCTCCGCGCCGGCGGGCGCGATCCGGGCGACCAGTTCGCAGGGAAGCAGGAGCACGGTGAGACGGTTGGAGTCGTGGAGATCGACCACCTCGTCGACCGCGAGACCGAAGGACCGCGCGAGGGTGCTCGCGGCGCGGCGGGCACGGTCGGCCAGGGAGGACTGCACGTCTCGACAGTAGGGCCGACGGGCGGGGCAGGCAATCGAGTTCCTCGCCCCGTGGCGAGGTCAGGACAGCGGGCGGTCCAGCCGCGCCTCCATCCCCTCGAGCGCCTTCTCGGCCGCTCGCACGACCGAGGGATCCTGGTCCCGCAGACCCGCGTGCACCGCAGGGACGTGCTCGATCTCGCCGACGGCGGCGAGAGCGCGCAGGGACGCGCCCCGCACCCGGGGCACCTCGTCGGTCCCGACGCGGCGGGCGCACTCCGGGGCTGCGGCGCCCAGCTCGTGGCGGGCGGTGATCTTCGCGCACATCTCCCGCACCCGCCACGCCTCGTCGCGCAGCCCGGTCACGACGGCGTGGGCGGCCACCGGGTCCCACGCGTGCAGCAGGGTGCGAGCCGCCCAGGCACGGGGCCAAAGGTCGAGCCCGCGGGAGCTCCAGGTGGTCGGATCGCCCCATGCCGTCCACGCGCGTCCCGCGAGCCAGCGGGGGTCGTGGAGGTCCTGGTCGGTGAGGTCGAGGGAGCCGGAGAGGATCTCGGCGCACCAGCGCGCGAGTTCCCGCGCACCCAGCGCCTGAGCCGCCGCCCGGGCCCTGTCCCGGGGCGACGCGCGCGCGGCCTCCTCCACGTCGAGGGTCATGGCCTCAGGGTACGTGCGACGGACCGCCGGCCCGGTTCAGTACTGCAGACGCTCGACCAGGGGCGCCGCGTCGGCCGGGATCCGCTCGGCGGGCAGCGGGATCGGCCCCGGCCCGCTCGGGACGGGGATCGCGACGATCGCGGTCCAGGTGTCCGCGGGATGCGGGGGAGGGCCGGGCAGGTCGCGCATCATCGCGGACTCCAGCTCCTCGGTGACGTGGGAGTCGATGAGCAGCACGTCGCCGTCGGCGCTGCGATCGATGACCGCCGCGAGGCAGGCCTCCATGTCCTCCCGGGCCCTCGGCCCGTCGTGCGGGCGGGACTGGACGGTGATCTCCGTGCCGCCGTCGGGCTCCGGCGGCCAGGCGAGCGCCTGGGCGGCGATCCGCCCCGCGCGCACGAGGATCGTGGTCCGCTCGGGGTCGGCGGAGCCCTCGCCGCCGGGCTCGAAGTTCGGCGCGTTCTCGGTGCGCAGCTGCTCGGCGGCCGCTGCCGGGGACCAGCGGGCGTGCTGGGCGGTGTAGTGCTCGACGTAGAGGTCCAGCATCTCCTCGTGGCGCGAGGCATCCACCCTCCTGGCGGAGAGCTCGTCGCCCGTGGTGCGATGGTCCTGCGACCAGGAGCGCAGCGCCGGATCGACCACGTAGCGCCAGGGCGGCATGAGCTGCACGAGGACGCCGCCGTGCCGGGCGCACAGGCGCGCCAGCTCCGGCTCATGGGCGGAGGGCTTCACGTGCAGCGGCAGGGCCGACACGGAGATCTGGGCAGTGAGCAGGGCATCGGCGACGGCCGCCCACGGCGCACCGTCCCGGACCTCGAGCACGAGCGTGCGGGAATCCGGGTGGAAGACGTTGTCGATGCCGCGGCAGTGCCCGAGGACGGTGCCCTCGGCATCGGTCGCGACCACGGAGCGGCGGTTGTCGCCCTCGCGCCAGCGATCGGGGAGCAGGTCGTCGAAGGCCGGGTCCGCGGCGTCGGCCGAGGTGGCGGGGCGGATGGGCAGGGTCGGCATGGGTCAGCTCCCGATGATGAGCGGCGTCTCGGGATCGGTGTCAGCGAAGGCGCAGCAGCATCGTGTCGGAGTCGCCCCTCCGGCCGACGCCGCGACCCCGTGCCGTAGGGACAGACCTCGTGCCCTACGTGGCGGTGCGGACGGAGCGGCAAGGGAGGTCATCCGCTCAGGATGCGTGATGTGTGATCGGATGTCGAGCGGCCTCCGGAGGTCTCGTCGACGGTGTTCGCGCTGAGTGAGTGACCACGTTCGGCACTAGCCTGGCGTGATGGACATCGATGTCAGGAATCTCCTCGAAGCGATCCCCGGCCCTGCGGGGAGTGTCGTCGAGACCCCTCATCCTGTGGGCTCCACGGTGGCGCTGCGCAGCATTCGCGGCTTCGCGGATCGTTCCCCGGCCGTGAGCTTCGCCGTCGCCGGGACGGTCCTGCAGGACGACGGCGACGTGATGGTCGTGACGACCCGTCCGGGCTCGGGGCGTGCTTCGCGCGCCGGCAGGAGGACCGGGCCCCGGGGACGGAACGTCGTCGTGACCGGCTGGGACGGCTCCTATGACATCGCGGGGTGGGAAGGTCGGACGGTGGTGCGGGTGCATCCGCGCGGGCGCTGCTGGTCGGTGTGGCGCTGGCACGACGGTGAGGACTGGACCGGTGACTGGTACGGGAATCTCGAGGCCCCCTGGCGCCGCAGCGCCGTCGGCTACGACACTCAGGACTGGGCTCTCGACGTGGTGGCCCGAGGGACGCCCGGGACGCACAGCTGGACGGTCGGGTTCAAGGACGAGGACGAACTCGACTGGTACGTCGAGCAGGGCGCCTTCTCCCCGGAGCGCGCAGCGTACTTCCGGTCTGTCGGTGCGGAGCTCGCCGGGATCCTGCGCCGTGGGGAGGGCCCGGTCGTGGCGGACTGGGCGCGTTGGGTCCCACCGGCCGCGGTGAAGCCCGTGCCGCTGCCGAAGGGCTGGCAGAGCCTCGCGGAATGACCCGTGCGACATGATGGTCCTCCACCGGATGCCGCCCCTGATCACAGGAGATCCCATGGCTCACGCACTCGACCCGACCAAGGCCCTGCACACGTGGTCGCTGTTCCGCACGATGGGCCGCTTCGTCGCACCGGGCTCCGCCCCCTCGGGAGCGCTCACCGAGAACGCCTCGACGGAGGGTCTGGACCTGCTCGAGCTGCCCGGGCAGCTCGCCGAGCACGGCTTCGCCAGCGCCCAGCTGTGCCACTTCTACCTGCCCCGCACCGACGCCGCCTATCTCGCCGAGCTGCGCGACGCCTTCGACGCCGCCGGCGTGGATCTCGAGGTCCTCCTCGTCGACGACGGGGACGTGACCCACCCCGAGCACGGCGAGGAGCAGCAGCGCTGGCTGTCGGGATGGATCGGGATCGCCGAGCAGCTCGGCGCCCCGCGGGTGCGGGTGCCCGCCGGCGACCAGCCGCCGACGGAGGTGACCATCGCGCTCAGCGCGCGCCGGCTCCGGGCGCTCGCGACGGAGCATCCGGGGATCCGGGTGCTCACCGAGAACTGGAAGTCCCTGCTCGTCGACGCGGCCACCACGCGCCGACTGCTCGAGGAGCTCGAGGGCGAGGTGGGCTTGCTCATCGACACCGGCAACTGGACCGGCCCCGACAAGTACGAGCAGATCGCGCAGGTGGCAGGGAACGCGGAGTGCTCGCAGGTCAAGGCCCGGGAATCGGCACCGGGCGTGCTCGACGCCGAGGACCTCACCCGCTCCCTCACGGTGCTGCGCGACGTCGGCTATGCGGGGCGGATCTCCTGGGTCTACGCCGGAACGGACGACGACGAATGGGGTCGGCTCGAGGAGATGCACGAGATCACGCGGGCGGTCACCGGCTGATCCCGAGCTCCCGGCGCAGGGTCGACAGCGGTGGCGTCGCTCGCCCCGCTGCCCCTCACACGTCCGGACGGAGCTCGAGGTCCAGCGCGAGCACCCCGATCTGACCGGCCTTGGCGGCGTTCGTGGCCTCGGGCGCCCAGGGATGCAGCTTCCAGATGTCGGGCGGGCCGGGGCTCAGCGGCTCGGGCCGCAGGTGCGGGTCCACCGTCTCGGGCCCCAGGCGGGACTCCTGGCAGTCGCGCACCACGAAGCCGTGCGGCAGCGCCGCGCGGAGGTAGTCGCCGAGGCCGTGGTGGTGGCCCGCGATGTGGCCCACGCGGCCGTCGGGTGCGGTCTTGATCAGCGGGTACAGCGGCGAGCCGAGGAAATGGGTGCGGGTGTCGAGCACCACGAGATGCCCGCCCGGGCGCATCACCCGGGCCGCCTCGGCGACGAAGGGCCGCAGGTCGGCGAGATGGGTGAGCGCGAGGCTGCAGACCACGTGATCGACCGAGCCCTCCGGCAGCGGCATCCCGGTGAGGTCGCCGGTCTCGAAGCGCGCGTCGGGCACGGCGGTGCGGGCGCGGGCCAGCATCTTCTCGGAGAGGTCGATGCCGATCACCTCGTGTCCCCGCTCGACCAGCTGCGCCGCGACCGCGCCCGTGCCGCAGGCGGCATCGAGCGCGCGACCCACGGGCAGGCGGTCCAGCATCGGGGCGAGCACGTCGTCCCGCATCGGGAAGCAGCCGTTGTCCTCGCCGTCGTAGGTCTCCGCCCAGCCGTCGTAGCCGTCGGTGACCGGCAGCGGCGGGACGTCGACCCCGGGTCCGAGCTCGTCGGCGCGCTCCAGCAGCTCACGGATCTCGGCGAACCGTGCCTCGGTGAAGTCGCGGCCGTGCTCGCCGGCGAAAGCGCGCAGGAGGGCCACCCCCTCGAGTCCCAGCAGATACGCCAGCGGGTGCTGGTGGAGGGTGCGATCGGCAGGGGAGGAGGGCATGGGGTCATTCTTCGCAGGCCGACGCCGACGGGCAAACGGATTCTCGGGCTGGGATCTCGGGCCGGGTGGCGACCGGAGGCGCCCGGGGAGGGGTAGCATCGTGCGAGTTCGATGCGACGAACAATAGAAACAAGACGCGACGAAGAAGGAAGTGCTGTGATGCCTGATATCGGGGGGAGACTGGTGGGCGCAGCCCTGGTCGCCGTGCTGGCGCTCGCCGGATGCGGGGCGGTGACGGGTGACGCCGAGCCGGACAGGCCGACGGTGCTGACGACGTTCACCGTCCTCGCCGACATCGCGCAGAACGTGGGCGGGGAGCATCTCGAGGTCGCCTCGATCACGAAGGCGGGCGCGGAGATCCACGGCTACGAGCCCACCCCGCGCGACATCGCCGCCGCCTCGGGCGCGGACCTCGTCCTCGACAACGGGCTGGGTCTGGAGGCGTGGTTCGCGCAGTTCGTGGACTCGGTGGACGTTCCCCACGTCGTGGTGTCCGAGGGGGTCGAGGTCATGGACATCACCGGCGACGTCGATGCCGGCAAGCCCAACCCCCATGCCTGGATGAGCCCGCTGAACGTGCAGGTCTATGTCGAGAACATGGTCGAGGCGTTCTCCGAGCTCGACCCGGATCACGCCGAGGACTACGCCGCCAACGGGGCGGCGTACAGCGCGCAGCTGCAGGAGGTCCACGACGATCTGATCGAGGAGCTCGAGACCCTCCCCGAGGACCAACGATCGCTCGTGACCTGCGAGGGGGCCTTCTCCTATCTCGCACGCGACGCCGGGCTGACCGAGCAGTACATCTGGCCCGTCAACGCCGAGCAGCAGGCCACCCCGCAGCAGATCGCCGCGGTGATCGACCACGTCGACGCCCAGGGCGTCCCGGCCGTCTTCTGCGAGTCGACGGTCTCGGACGCGCCGATGCAGCAGGTGGTCGCGGCGACCGACGCGGAGTTCGGCGGCACCCTCTACGTCGACTCGCTCTCGGGCCCCGACGGGCCGGTGCCCACCTATCTCGACCTCCTCCGCCACGACGCGGACACCATCGTCGAGGGACTCGCCGGAGGTGCCGCATGACGGCGAGCGGCGGCGCACCGGCGATCAGCGTGCGGGACCTCACGGTGCGGTACGGCGAGGTGGTCGCGCTGGAGGGCGCGAGCCTCGAGATCGCCGCAGGCCGCGTGACCGGCCTGGTCGGCATGAACGGATCGGGGAAGTCCACCCTGTTCGCCGCGATCATGGGGATGGTGCGGCCCGACGAGGGCACGGTCGAGCTCGGCGGCGCGGACCCGCGCGAGCTCCGCTCCCGCGGGCTCGTCGGCTACGTCCCCCAGAGCGAGCACGTGGACTGGACCTTCCCCGTCTCCGTCCAGGACGTGGTGATGATGGGCCGCGTCGGCCACCAGGGCATCACCCGTCGGCCGCGGGCCGCTGACCGGCGCGCGGTGCGGGAGGCGCTCGAACGGGTGGAGCTCACCGAGTGCGCGCACCGGCAGATCGGTCGGCTCTCCGGAGGGCAGAGGAAGCGCGCGTTCGTGGCGCGCGGCGTCGCCCAGGGCGCTCGGCTGCTGCTGCTGGACGAGCCCTTCGCGGGGGTCGACACGCGCAGCGAGGCCACGATGGTCGCCCTGCTGCGGGAGCTCGCGGCGGACGGATGCGCCGTGCTCGTGTCCACCCACGACCTCGCTGCGCTGCCCCGGCTCGCCGACGAGGCGGTGCTGCTCCTGCACCGGGTCCTCTTCCACGGCCCCGTCGGCGAGGCCCTCGAGCCCGAGCGCCTCGCGCTCGCCTTCGGGCTCGATCCCCTGGGACGGTTCGACCAGGATGCTGAGGGCGGTGCGGCATGACCCTGCTCGATCTGGTCCTCGAGCCGCTGCAGTACGACTTCATGGTCCGTGCGCTCCTGGCGACGGTCGCCGCCGCGACCGTGTGCGCCCTGCTCTCCTGCTGGCTCGTGCTCGTGGGCTGGTCGCTGATGGGGGACGCGGTCTCCCACGCCGTGCTCCCCGGGGTGGTCCTCGCCTACATAGTCGGGGCGCCGTTCGCCGTCGGCGCCCTCGCCTTCGGACTCCTGGCCGTCGCCCTCATCGGGGCCGTCCGGGGCACCAGCCGGGTGAAGGAGGACGCCGCGATCGGGATCGTGTTCACCACCCTGTTCGCGCTCGGGCTGGTGCTCATCTCGGTCACGCCCAGCCAGACGGATCTGCACCACATCATCTTCGGCAACATCCTCGGCGTCTCGGGAGGGGATCTGCTCCAGATCTGCCTGCTGGCCGCGGTCGCCCTCGCGGTGCTCCTCCTCAAGCGACGGGATCTCACGCTCTACGCCTTCGACCCGCTCCATGCGCAGGCCATCGGTCTCTCGCCGCGTCTCCTGGGCGCCCTGCTGCTCGGCGTGCTCGCGCTCACCGCGGTCGTCGCGCTGCAGGTGGTGGGCGTGGTGCTGGTGGTCGCGATGCTCATCGTCCCCGGTGCCACGGCGCACCTGCTCACGGATCGCTTCGGCCGGATGCTCGTGATCGCCCCGGCGATCTCCGTGAGCTCCTCCGTGCTGGGGATCCTGCTCAGCTTCTGGGTCGACGCGTCCTCGGGCGGGCTGGTGGTGCTGGTGCAGGGCGCGGTGTTCGCGCTCGTGTACCTGGTCGAGCCGCGACGCGGTCTGCTCGGCAGGGCCGTCAGCGCCCGTCGGCGTCGGAGGCAGGGGCGCCGGGGGCAGGGGCGTCGGGGGCAGGAGCGGGCCCGCGCGTGACCCACACGGAGCTGGTCGCGGAGCGGCCCAGCGTCAGGCTCTCCTCCTCACCGGCGACCGCGACCTCGAGCGCGTCGGAGAACGGTGCGCCGGGTCGCACCTCGAGCACGGTGCCCATCCCGATGCCCCGCTCGCCGAAGTAGGCGAGCAGCTTCGGGTCCGCGTCGGAGATCCGCTCCACCCGCCCCGCGGATCCTGCCGGCAGCTCGGTCAGCAGCACGGCGTCGGGCCTCTCGACGGTCCCGTCGGCGGTGGGGATCGGGTCCCCGTGGGGGTCGCGGGAGGGGTGGCCGAGGTGCTCGTCGATCCGCTCGACCAGGAAGTCGGAGACGGCGTGCTCGAGGTGCTCGGCCTCGTCGTGGACCTGGTCCCAGCCGTACGCGAGCACCTCGACCAGGAACGTCTCGATGAGGCGGTGCCGGCGCACCATCGCCAGGGCGTGCGTGCGGCCCTGCGCGCTCAGCGCGATCGAGCCGTACGGGGTGTGCTCGAGCAGCCCCTGGTCGCTGAGCTTGCGCACCGCGTCCGAGACCGTCGACAGCTTCACGCCGACGCGGGCGGCGAGGGCGGAGGCGGTGACCGGGTCCGTGGACCACTCGCCGAGGCTCCAGATCGCCTTGAGGTAGTTCTGGGTGCTCACCGAGAGCGCGGAGACGGACATGCTCGAACGCTAGCAAACCCACGAGGTCGCGGCCCGTCCCCCCGGCCCGTCCCCCCGGCCCGTCCCCCCCGGCCCGTCCCCCCCCTGGCTCCGACCTGCGGCCCCTGTCGCCCCCGGTGCGCGCTCGGTAGGCTCCGGGCACGAGGGGATTCGCGATCCGGAGGAAGCCATGCTGCTCGAACGCATCTACGACGAGGACCTCTCCCAGGCGGGATACTTCCTGGGCTGTCAACAGGCCGGTGAGGCGCTCGTGGTCGATCCGCGCCGCGACATCCAGGTGTACCTCGACCTCGCCGATCACCACGGCATGAGAATCGCCGCCGTCACCGAGACCCACCTCCACGCCGACTTCCTCTCCGGGACCCGCGAGCTCGCCGCCGCGACCGGTGCGACGGTGCACGTCTCCGGCGAGGGCGGGGAGGACTGGCAGTACGGCTATGCGGCCGAGCGCCTGCACGACGGCGACGCGCTCACCCTCGGCAGCCTCACGGTGACCGCCCGCCACACCCCGGGCCACACCCCCGAGCACCTCATCCTCCTGGTGACCGACGGGGCGGTCGCCGATGAGCCCGGCTATGCGCTGACCGGTGACTTCGTCTTCTCCGGGGACGTGGGCCGCCCGGACCTGCTCGACGAGGTCGCGGGCGCGCAGGACACCCGCTTCGCGGGGGCGAGGCAGCTGTTCGCCTCCCTGAAGTCCGTGTTCCTCACCCTGCCCGATCACGTGCAGGTCTTCCCCGGCCACGGCGCCGGCTCCCCGTGCGGGAAGGCGCTCGGCGCACTGCCCTCCACCACCGTCGGCTACGAGCGACGCTTCGCCTGGTGGGCGGGGCACCTCGCGGCCGATGACGAGCAGGGCTTCCTCGACGAGCTGCTGGACGGCCAGCCCGAGCCGCACGCCTACTTCGCACGGATGAAGCGGCAGAACCGCGAGGGCCCCTCCGTGATGGGGGAGCGGCCGGTCCTCCGCGAGCTCACCGCGCAGGAGCTGCGGCGCGGCATGGAGGAGGGCGCGCTCGCCCTCGTCGACACCCGCGACGTGGCCGAGGTCCATCGCGGGACGGTCCCGGGGGCGCTGAGCATCCCCGCGCTCGGCCAGGCCGCCTCCCACATCGCCTGGGCCGTCGATCCCGAGACCGACGACGTCGAGCTCGTGGTCCTCGCGGCCGACGCGCGCCGCGCCGCCGAGTACGGCGACCACTTCGTGCGCGTCGGCGTGGACCGCCTGATCGGGTACGTGACCTCGCTCGACGCTCTGGAGACGGCCGCGCCCGGGGTGGTCTCCCCGGAGGGCCTCGAGCACCTGCGGGCCGACGGCGGCACCGCGCTGCTGCTGGACGTGCGCCGCCGCAGCGAGCACGCCGCCGGCACCATCCCCGGCGCCGCCCAGCTCTCCGCCGGCAAGGTGCTCTTCCGGCGGGACGAGCTCCCGCCCCGCGAGGCCGGGCGGGTGATCACCTTCTGCCAGTCCGGGCTGCGCAATGCCGTGGCCTCCGCCGCGCTCCGTCGCGCCGGCTACGACGTGGTCGAGCTCGAGGGCAGCTACGCCGGCTGGGCCCGCTGGAGCGCCGGGCAGAAGGAGGCTGCTGCGCCGGCGTGAGCCGTTGCGTCGTATCCTCACCGGGTCCTCGACACCCCTCAGGAGGGGCAGATGCAGATCCTCGACGCGACCCCGGCGCACGCCGCCGGCATCACCGCGATCTACAACCAGGCCGTGGAGCACACCACCGCGATCTGGAACGAGCGGACCGTGAGCATCGAGGACCGCGAGGACTGGATCGCGCAGCGACAGGGGGCCGGCTTCCCGGTGCTGGTCGCTCTCGAGGAGAGCGGGGAGGTGCTGGGCTACGCCGCCTACGGGCCGTGGCGGCCCCATGACGGATTCCGCCGCACGGTCGAGCACTCCGTGTACGTGCGGGAGGGCCTGCACGGGCGCGGCACCGGCTCGGCCCTGCTGCGCGCGCTCATCGAGCGGGCACAGCAGCAGGGACTGCACGTGATGATCGCGGGCATCGACGCGAGCAACGAGGCCTCGCTGCGGCTGCACGAGCGGTTCGGCTTCGAACGCACCGGGGTGCTGCGCGAGGTGGGGACCAAGTTCGGCCGCTGGCTCGACCTGGCCTTCCTGCAGCTGGTCCTCGACCCGGACGCCGTCGGCGCGCCTCCCGATCGTCCGCAGGGCGCCCACCGTTCCCGCTGACAGCGGGTCGACCGGCGTCGGGTCCGACGACGAGCACGGCCCGACCGGCCCCGCTCAGACGGTGCCGGGCGCTCCGGCCGTCCCGAGGGACTGCACCCGCACCAGCACCTGCGGCGACGCCGCCGCGCGATCGCCCATCGCCCTCCGGACGGTGCGCTGGACCTCCTCCACCGTGCTGCGCAGGGGAAGCGGACCGCGGACGGCGATCTCGACGGTCACGTCCCCGGTGTCCCGGTCGATCACGAGCCCGTAGCGGGAGGCGGACGGGTCCGAGCGGCGCAGGCGCGCGTCCAGCGTGCGCAGGGTCGTCGCGACCCCGGGCTCGAGGCCGATCACACCGGGCACGGCGGTGACCACGTCGATCAGCGCGGCGGCGTCGGCGGTCGATGTCCGGGCCGCCGCGGCGTGCACAGGGTTCTCGACGCGCTGGTGGTCCTCAGTGCTCATGACGCTCCTCGGGGGGCAGGGCGGTCCTCGGCGTCGTGGAGATCCTCGATGTGGAGGTCGACGACGAGATCGGGCAGGCCCAGCTCGACCTCGCAGGCGCGGCGCACCGCGGCGCGCACCTCGTCGGCCAGGGCAGGCAGGTCCGGGGTGCCGAGCCGGGCGGAGACCCGACAGACGGCCCGGGTGGGCGTCCCCCGGGTGCGCGTCGAGGACGGGAGCTCCTCGTACTCGAACACGGTGCGCAGCGACCGGGCGTCGGGGACCGCGTCGATCGCCCGCCGCACCAGGGTGCGCAGGGTCAGCTCGGAGACGGTGAACGGACCGACGGGCGTGGGCGGCATGTGCACGTGCGCGCCGTGGCGGGCATCGGCGCGCACCGACTCCTTGATGGTCGAGAGCGCTCCGGCGGAGAGCTGCACCGAGCTGTCGCCGGCGCCCTCCAGCTCGTCCCATTCGCTGTGCAGGGATCGGATCAGGTCGAGGTACCGCTGCGTGGCGGCATCCTCCTCGGGGACCGGATGGTCCTGGTCCGGGTCGGGCATGGGGTTCACCTCCATTCCTCCATCTCTCGGACGATCTGGGCGCGGGCGCGGGCGATCCTGCCTCGCACCGTCGGCTCCGACGCGTCGACGACGCGGCAGATCTCGCGGTAGGACATCCCGTCGATCTCCCGCAGCACCCAGCAGGTGCGCTGCGCGGGGTCGATCGAGCGCAGGATGCGGGCGAGCGCGGCCATCTGGGCGTTGACCAGCGCGGTCGTGGACGGATCGGTGGCGGTGGAGCTGTTCGGGTACAGCTGTGAGCGGTCCGCGGACCCGTCGGAGCCCGCCTCGAGGTCCTCGTCGGCCGCGGCGGAGGTGGCGCGGCGCGCCAGGCGACGGACGACGTCGGTCGCGCGGCGCGCGCAGATCTGGGCGACCCAGCCCCGGAAGGCATCCGGCTCCTCGAGCAGGTGCAGGCGCCTCCAGGCCAGCACCAGGGCCTCCTGGACCACGTCCTCCGCGTCCTGGCGGTCGCCGACCACCATGAACGCGATCCGGAACAGGCGGCCCTGATGCAGGTCGACCAGCTGCTCGAAGGCGGCGGTGTCGCCGTCCTGCGCGCGCAGGATCAGGGCGCGCTCCTCCGCGGAGGTCTCCGGAGCGGGCGTCACGGTCGTCATGCGAGGGCCGTCCCGGCAGCGGCCGGGGCCTCCTCACGGGCGGAGGGGCCGCGGTCGCGTTCTCCGACCACGGCGCGCGAGGGCGCGGCCGAGGAACGCAGGTGCAGCAGCAGGTCGACCTGCTGCGCCTCGACGCCGAGGACGGTGCGGACGTCCTCGGCGAGACGCTCGCGGACGGACTGCGCCGCCCATCCGGTCTCCGCGTCCTCCGCGATGGTGACCGAGGCCTGCACCCAGGGGGCGCGGGTCGAGCAGGACACCTGCACCGAGGCGTCGAGCACCCCGGAGACCTCCTCGACGTGCTCGGACAGCGCGCGCTCGAGCACCGCGGGCTCGAGCGTGCCGAGCAGGACGGCGTCGTCGTCGGAGAAGCGCAGGGGCGCGGTCACCGGGCGGGAGGGGATCTGGAGCAGCACCAGCCAGAGGCCGATCAGCACGGCGAGCACGGTGGCGACGACGGCGAGGGGCAGGAGCCACTGCTGATGGGCCGCGGCCAGGGTGGCCGGGGTCGAGTCGCCGTGGGGGAGGACCGCCTCGGCGGCCGGCCAGCGATCGGCGAGACCCAGGGAGGCGGAGGCCGACCAGGCGGCTGCGAGCAGGGCGAGAAGCGAAGCCAGTACGAGGATCAGGCGGTTGCGGGGTCCGGAGACGGTGCGCATGATCTCTCCTCTCAGTTCATCCGCTGGACCCGCACGCGGGTACGGGGGGTGCTGGCGGGTCGGAGCTCGGCGACGGACTGCTCGGCGGCGGTGCGGGCGGCGCGCAGCACGGACTCCGCGTCGTCCACGACCGTGCGTGCGACCACGTCGACGCGTCGCCGGGAGACGGACGCCCGAGCGCTGTGCACGCCGTCGACGCGCTCGACGCGGAGCTTCACGCGGCGCGCGAGGTCGCGCCGCGACACGACCGTCTGGCCGGGGACGTCGCCGTCCAGCACGCGACTGCGCGAGGACGACCCCGGCAGCAGGGCGGCCAGGAGCATGAGCAGGCCGAGCAGGGCCAGGACGCCGGCCGCAGCGAGCACCGGGGCGGAGTCCAGACGGAGGGCCCCGACCGTGTCGAGGCCGCTGCGGGCGGAGGCCGGCCAGGAGCCGTCCACCAGGAGGGTGCCCAGCAGCCACGCCCCGAGGACGCCGGCGGTCAGGACGACGGCGCCGAGCAGGCCCACGGGGATGCTGCGGGAGGGGCGCCGATCCAGTCGGCGAGGGGTGGTCGTCATCGCAGGGTCCTCCGTCCCCGGGTCGCAGGGTTCAGCCAGGAGATCTTGACGTCGAGGCGCCCCACCTCCAGGCCGGTCAGGTGCTCGACCCTCTCGTGCACGTGCTCGCGCAGCGCGGTCAGCGCGGGGGCGAGCGGCGCGGGGAAGTCGACGCCGACGTCGAGGCGGAGGACCGCGGTGCTCCCGTACAGGTCGCACTCGGCCGAGGGGCGGGAGGCGAAGTCGCGCCGGGCCCCGACGCCGAGCACTCCGCCCGCGTCCGACCCGATGTGCGGGACCTCGGAGGCGACCTGCTCGGCGATCCGGGCGACGACCTGGGCGGGGATGCTGGTGGTGCCCCGGCTCTCCGTCGGGGCGGTGGCGGCCGTGGTGCCGTGGGCGGCGGGCATCGTCACCGCCTCCAGCGATCGGTCAGGCCCCGGATCTCGATGCGACCCTCGATCGTCATGCCGACGGCGAGGCCGATCGCGGCGAAGACCAGGACCAGGAAGAACTGGCTGAACGTGCCGAAGGCCAGCATGGCGCCCAGCAGCAGGCCCACCAGAAGGGCGAATTGCGATGTCTTCATGACGACTCCTCGATCGTGGTGCAGGACGGGCACGGTGCCGCGCCCGTCCTGCGCGCGAGTGATCACTTCAGGTCGGTGCTGCGCTGCTCGGTGGCCGGCTCGTCGTCCTCGCCGGGCAGGTGGACGTCGACGACGTTGACGTTGACCTCGATGACCTCGAGACCGGTGGTGCCCTCGACCTGGTCGATGACATTGCGACGGATGGCGTTGCCGACCTCGACGATGGAGGCGCCGTAGTCCACCACCACGGTCACGTCGACCGCGGCCTGGGTCTCTCCCTTCTCGACACCGATGCCGCCGGTGACGTTGGTCTGGCCGTTGGGGATGCGGTCGGTGACCGCGGAGAACGCCCGACGCACGGCATTGCCCATGTCGAAGACGCCGGGGACCTCGCGGGCGGCCATGCCGGCGATCTTGGCGACCACGGTCTCGTCGAGGGTGGTCACGCCGCGGCTGGTCTGGAGGGGACCGCGCGGGGTCTTCTCCTGCACCGCGACCTGCTGCTGCTCGCGGGCCTCCTGCTGCTCGGCCGCGCGCTGCGCCGCCTCGCGCTCCTTCTGCTGGCCGGTCTGGGGGATGGATGCGTCGGACATGTGTGCTCCTTCGAGATGGCCCGGGACGACCGGTGCCTGCGGATGCTGACATCTGTGAGACGTCGCGAGGCGGGAGATCCTCACGAGGATCGCATGTGGTCTGCGCCACATACGGGAGGCGCGGGAGGCGCGGGAGGTGCGGGAGCGTGCCACGTGGTCGCCGGGGTGGTCCTCAGGTCGCAGGAGGGGATGGTCCCGCGGGGCGATGACGGACGGGCTCCGGATCGGGAGCGTGGAGCCATGTCCTCCACGATCGTCGCCACCGAGAATCTGACCAAGCGCTACGGCACGCGCACCGTGGTCGAGAACCTCGACCTGCGCGTGCCGGCCGGCAGCGTGTACGGCTTCCTCGGCCCCAACGGGGCGGGGAAGTCCACCACGATGAAGATGCTGCTCTCGCTGATCCGTCCCACCGCGGGCGAGGTGCGGATCATGGGGGAGCCCATGACCCGTCGGACCCGTCGGACGCTGCTGCCGGCCATCGGCTCCCTCATCGAGGCGCCCCCCGGCTACGCGCACCTCACCGGCGCGGAGAACATGCACCTGGTGCGCCGCATGCTCGACCTGGACCACCGGCAGGTCGACGAGGCGGTCCGCGCCGTGCGCCTCCAGGACCAGATGGGCAAGAGAGTCCGCGACTTCTCCCTGGGCATGAAGCAGCGCCTCGGCATCGCCATGGCCCTGGCCCGCCGGCCGCGACTGCTCATCCTCGACGAGCCCACCAACGGGCTCGACCCTGCGGGGATCGAGGAGATGCGTCGTCTGCTGCGCCGTCTCGCCGAGGACGGCACGACCGTGATGGTGTCCTCCCACCTGCTCGGCGAGATCGACCGCACCGCGACCGTGCTCGGCATCCTCTCCGGTGGCCGGATGATCTTCCAGGGCAGCCGCTCCGAGCTGATGGCCGCCTCCACCCCGGACGTGCTCATCGCCTGCTCGGATCCCCGCGGCGCCGTCTCGGCGCTGGCCCCGTTCGGTGCCCGCCTCGCCGAGGAGGGCGAGCTGGTGCTCCCCGGGCCTGACGACCGACGCACCGCCGAGGCGGTCGCCGCGCTCGTGGGAGCGGGCGTCGGGGTCCACGGGGTGCGCCGTTCCGAGCAGACGCTCGAGGACGTGTTCATGTCCCTGACCGAGGGAGATGGGCTGTGAGAGCGCGGATCCTCCACAACGAGTTCGCCAAGATGCGGCATCTGCGCATCGGCCTGACGGCCACGACCATGGTCGTGGCGATCGTGGCCCTGTCCCTGATCGCGGTGCTCACCAGCCCGGACTTCGACCCCGGCTCCCTGCGGGCCTGGTACGGGCTGCTGGCCGGCATGTCCTTCGGGGTCCCGCTGATCTCGCCGCTGCTGCTGGCCGTGCTCGCCTCGCGCCAGGTCGACCTCGAGCACCAGGGCGGAGGGTGGCTGCTGCAGGCCACCTCCGGCATCAGCCCGGGAAGGGTGTGCCGGGTGAAGCTGCTCGCCCTCGGCCTCGTCGTCACCGCGGCGACGATCGCCGGCAGCGGGATCGTGCTCCTGCTCGGCGTGACCCTGCTGGGACTCGGCGCCCCGGCCCCGCTCGGCCGGTGGGTCGTGTGCACCGTCTGCACTCTGGTGGTGAACCTCGTGGTCCTGGCGCTGCACGTGCTGCTCTCTGCCCGGGTCGAGAACCAGCTGGTGGCCCTCGGCGTGGGCGTGCTCGGCTGCATCATGGCGATCTTCTCCCAGGGCCTGCCCCCCTGGGCCGCCCACCTCACCCCGTGGGGTCACTACGCGCTCGCCCAGGCCGCCGGCTATGAGGGCGAGGTGCTCCGCGCGCTGCCGATCGACGTCCCGGGCATCGTGGTGCTGGGGGTGGTCGCCGCGGTGCTGTTCGCCGTCCTCACCCATCGCTTCGACCGACAGGAGGCCTGACATGGGTGCCCTCACCGCAGAGATCCTCAAGCTCAGGCGTTCCCTGGCCTGGCCGATCGTGGTGCTCCTGCCCGTCTCCCTGGCCCTCGCCGGGGCGATCACCCGCCTCACCGACGGCAGGGATCTCGAGGACGGCTGGGACACCGTCTGGCTGCAGTCCATCGGGTTCTACGGCCTGTTCCCCCTCGCGATCGGTGTCGCGATCCTCGGCTCGCTCGTCTGGCGGGTCGAGCACCGCGGGAGCAACGGGAACGCGCTCATGAGCGGTCCGCGCAGCAGCCTGCAGATCGTCACCGCGAAGGCCGCCGTGGTCGCCGGCCTCGCCGCGATCATGCAGCTCGTGCTGCTCGTGGCCGTCACCGTGGTCGGGACCCTCGCCTTCGGGCTCCCCCTCCCGGTCCCCGCACGGTTCCTCGGCATCACCGCGCTGCTCATCGCCGCGACGGTGCCCGTCGCGGTCGCGCAGTCCGCGCTGTCGATGCTCCTGCGCTCCTTCGCCGGTCCGGTCGCGGTGGCCCTGGTGGCTGCGGGGATCTCCACTGCCGCGCTGATGGCAGTGGGGGAGCCGGCCCTGGTCTCGCCCTACGCGCTCGCGACCCGCACCGCCCTGCTGGGCACCGGGTCACTGGTCGATTCGGGGGCCGTCGCCGGGGCGGACGTCGCCCGGATCCTCGTCGCCGGCGGGATCCTCACCGTGGTGCTCCTCCTCGCCAGCGCGACGGTCCTGGACCGACGGGACACGCGTCTCTGAGCCCGGCGGGCGGCCCGGTGCCGCCGGACCCTCGCAGGAACCCCCGGTCCAGGAGCCGGCCGGAGTCCGGCGTTCCCGGCAGCAGCGGCCCGCCCCGTTCACTGCTGCAGGAGCACGGGGCCGTAGTCCCGGGTCTGCACGAGCAGCATGTCCTCGCCGACGGCGCTGATGTCCGAGACGCGGGCGTCGACCATCGCGCCGGCCAGCTCGTCGTCGTGCTCCCCGGTGCGTGCGTCGACCATGTACTCCCGCCCGGAGCCGGGCAGGAACAGCTTCCCGTCGGCATCGACGGCTTCCATCAGCCAGAGCCGCTGAGGCTCCCCCGCATCGGACTCGTCGATGCTCCACAGCTCCTCCCCGGTGGCCGCATCGAGGGCCGTGACCACGTGCGGCGCGGTGTGCACGAGGATCACGTCGCCCTGGACCCGCAGGTACCTCTCGCCGTCGCTGCCGCCGAGGGCCTCCCCGATGTCGGCCGCGGGAGCCTCCCAGAGCTGCTCCCCCTGACCATCGAGCATCCGCAGGGTCGCCGAGGAGGATCCGCGCTCCGGGTCGGACTCGGAGGGCTCGAACTCGCCGATCTCGGCCAGCAGCACCCCGGAGGCCTCGCCGGGGATCCCGGGCACCCCGGAGACGAAGGCGATCCTGTCGCCGGGTTCGCCGTAGGACCACAGCGACTCCCCGGTGTCCATGCTGAAGGCCTCGACCGGTGTCGTGTCGGCGGGGAAGTCCGTCCCGTTCTGCGCGCTCCCGAAGGCGTCGTTGCCGCCGTCGGCGAGGGCTGAGGCATAGGTGAGGAAGAACCCTCCCGGCAGCGTGACCAGCGGCTGGGGGCGGCTGCGGGTCATGCCCTCGAAGGACTCGTACTCGAGAGACGGCAGGGTGCGGTCGAAGCCCTGGGAGAACCTCGGCAGGGTCACCTGCTGGATGGTCCGTGTCCCGACCTCCTGCTCCTCGTCGGCGACCATCGGGTTCCATGACTCGGTGCCGACCACGAGGCCGGCATCGGTGCTGCCGGCGCCGTAGCCCGGGAAGCCCGCGAAGCGGTGGCACCCCTGCCTCTCGCCGGTCGCCGCATCCAGGCTGAGCATGTCCGTCCACAGATCGCCCTCGAAGACGTTGTGCCCTCGCACGATCCGGTTCGCGAGGACCAGGTGCTCACCGTGCTGCTCCACCCAGGCGTCGTGTCCCTCGTCCAGGTCCCAGTGCCACGCCGGATCCCCGGTGGCGGGGTCGATCGCGGCGATGCGGCGCACGGCCTCCTCCCCGCTGCCGCCGCGCACGGACACCCGGATCTGCTCGCCCTGCGCCACCGCCTCGACCTTGGCCTCGACGCTCCGGCCGTCCTCCGTCGACGTCGTCCACCGTCGGGGGATCTCGCCCACGGGCTCGGCGTCGAGCTGTCGGGCCAGCTCCTCGACGTGGGCCCGGTGGTCCTCGATATCGAGGTCGTCCTGAGGCTCGTGCTCGCCCTCGCCCCAGGCCGCCCAGAGCGAGGCGAGGTCCTGCGGATCTCCCGGGGACAGACCGCGGCCGCAGTCGAGGCCGGAGCCGTCCCACCACCTCATGGCAAACTCCGGGCGGGCCGCACCGAGGACCAGGACGACCACCATGAGCACGCCCCCGGCGCCGAGCGCCCACGGCCCCCAGGGCCGGCGCCGAGGACCCTGCGGGCTCGGCTCGGCGGGTGTGGCGTCGGGGTGGTCCGTGACGTCGCTGCGGCCGGTCATGGCGAATCATCGTAGCGTGCTGCGGCGTGGGTCACACGGGGCGTGCGCGGACCCGCCGGGCAGCAGGTCGGCGGCACCGCCGTATCCTGGATCCCTCCTCCGGGGCGGTGAGCGCGGAGGAGCGAGCTGACGGGGGAGGGGGGCGAGCGCCATGCAGGTCGCCGCGCTGGCCATGATCGCTGTGCCGCTGATCCTGCTCGTCCTCGGCGCCGTCATCCTGGTGGAAGCCGTCCTGGCCCGGCGCCGACGGTCGGGGAGCCAGGGCGCCGCGCTCCTCCGCGTCATCACCGGCGCAGGTCTCCTCGGCTGGGCTCTGGTCGCCGGCGCCTGGCTCGTCGCCGATATGCAGTACGGCGTGATCATCCTCCCGCTCCTGGCCCTCGTCGGAGCCCTGGTCTGGACATCCGCCCTGCTGGGCGCGGCCGGGATCCTCGAGCTCCTCGACCGTCGACGCCGGGCCGGGAGGCAGTCCTGAGCGAGGACCGGGGCGAGGCGCCGCGGCCCGGAGGGAGGGCGCAGGTGAGATCGGGGAGTCGTTCCGTTTCCAGGGTTTCCTGCCCGCTGACGCCACGGGCGTGCAGTTGGTCGCTCGGCCGGACGGCGACGAAACGGTCATGCGGTGGACGAGCCCGACGCCGACTGGCAGCCCGGGACCCTGCCCACGAGCACCTGAGCAGTGGCCGGAGAGGTGACCGGCGCTACGGCGCGCTCGTGAACCTCTGCTCCACGCGCCCGTCCGCCCAGGTCCGCTCGTCGAACGAGGCAGGGATCGCCCGGCGCCAGAACTCGGTAGCGGCCCGATTCGTGGCGAGCTGGGTGATCGACCACTCGCCGGCGAACCTCCGGAAGAGCTCGCGGGCGGCGGCGGTCCCCACGCCGTGGCGGCGATACTTCGCCAGCACGAAGAACTCCGCCATCCGAGTCGGTTCACCGCTCCTGACCAGAGCGAACCCGGCGGGACGGCCCTCCACGCGGACGAGGAGGGCATGGCGGTCCGGCTCGACCCGGTACGCATCCAGCCAGGCGTAGTGGAACGACCCCTGGTCGTCGACGTCGTCCCCCGTGTGCGCGGAGAAGTCGTGGAGGTAGAGCTGCAGGAGGCGCTCGAGCAGGGTGAACTCGGCATCCGAGGCCGGGGTGATGGCCAGGGCGGGCGGCGGTGGGGCGGGCATTCCTTCACCGTAGAGCGCGCGATGCCGTGGCGCATGTCGATTCCGGGCTCCCCTCCCGCCCTGCGCGCGGTGGCATCGTCCGCGCGGACGCCGTCGGCGGCCGGGGCACTCCCGGGATCGTCCTGTCGGGATATCGTCCGGCGATGGATCCCGACGACACCGCGCCCGGCCCGACCGTTCGAACGGCGACGATCGCCGACGAAACTGGACTATGGCCTCTCGCCGACGCATTGGCCACGTCCTACCGCCCCACGAGGGAGCAGTTCAGGGTGACCCTACGTTCCGTGGTGGATGACCCGCACTCAGCGATCCTGGTCGCAGTGAATGGTGACACCCTGGTGGGATACGTCCATGTCCTCACGCACCGGGCGTTCCACGCCGACGGGGCGATCGGCTGGGTCGAGGAGCTCATGGTCCGCGACTCGGAGCGGGGGACCGGTTGCGGACGAGCCCTCATGGACGCCGCCGAGCAGTGGGCCCGG
Organism: Brachybacterium sp. AOP43-C2-M15; assembly: GCF_052446295.1. NCBI lineage: Bacteria > Bacillati > Actinomycetota > Actinomycetes > Micrococcales > Dermabacteraceae > Brachybacterium > Brachybacterium sp. AOP43-C2-M15. The sequence goes on along the minus strand of NZ_JBQSWB010000001.1, from coordinate 297,324 downwards.
GAGACCGACGACATCGCCTACATGGCGCTGGCGACCAGGCGGGCCGGTGCTTTCTACCGGTCGATCGGCTACGAGGAATCCGCGACCTACTTCAAGCGCCCTTTCCGCTGAGGCGCAGCCCCGGGGGTCGGCGCGCGACGGACCGAGTCGGTGCCGCCGACGGCCCCGTGCCCCGTAGTCTCCTGATATGGACGAGACGACGCGGCACGCCAGGTTCCGGGACCGCACCCTGCTCGTGATCGGCGCCTCGACCGGGATCGGACTCGCGACCTCGCATCGCCTCGCTGCCGAGGGCGGGAGGGTGCTGGTCGCCGATCTGGATCTAGATGACGCCGTGCGCGCCGCCGCCGAGCTCCCCGGTGCGGGCCACCTCGCCCTCGAGGTGGACGTCCTGGACCAGGACTCGGTCGACGAGGCCGTCGCCGCGATCCTCGCGCAGGATGTGCAGATCGACGCCCTGGTCCACGTCGCGGGCGGCGACACCGGTCATGGGACGTTCGAGGAGTCGGGGGACGGGACGTGGCGGGCCATGCACGAGCTGAACCTGCTCGGCCCCGTGCGGTCGCTCCGTCGTGCACTGCCGCAGCTGGCGAAGAGCCCGCGGGGCCCGTCCGCGGTGATCGTGAGCTCGGTGAACGCGTCCTTGACCCTGGGGAGCGAGCCGTACTCGGCCGCCAAGGCGGCCCTCGTGCCGGTGATCCGGAACCTCGCCGTCGAGTACGGGCCGCGTGGCGTCCGGATCAACGGCGTCGCCCCGGGAACCGTCCGCACCCGCGTCTGGGACGCCCAGGGCGGACCGGACCACCTCGCGGCGAAGTATCCGCTGCAGCGCGTGGGGGAGCCCTCGGACATCGCGGCCGCCATCGCCTTCCTCTGCTCGGGCGACGCCTCCTGGATCACGGGGCATGTCCTGCCGGTCGACGGGGGCCTCAGCATCACGCGTCCGCTCTGAGCTCGCCGGCCCCGCCCCGTCCCGCGCACGCCGGCCCGGCCCCTGCCCTCGTCCGCGGGCGAGGGCAGGGGTCAGGGGGGACCGGGAGCCTCCGCCGTGTCCGGTGCGACGGTGAGGGCGATGAGCTGCTCCTCGAGGAGGTCCCGGTCGGCGCCGTCGAGGATGGCGCCCCAGAGGGGAGCGCTGCCGCTGCCGTCGGCGGCCGCGATCACCAGACGGACCACCGCCGGGTCGAGCCCGTCCTCGAGCAGCTCCTCGCGCCACTGCTGCGCGTCCTGCTGGGCGAGCTTCTCCAGTTCGGGCTCGAACATGAGGTGGGCGGCGAGCGAGATCGCGTCCCGCTGGCGGGTGAAGTCCGCGGCATCGGCGAAGCTGACCCGGATGTAGGCGCGGGTGAGCCGGCCTCGGGCCGGCTCGCCCTCCTCCTCGGCCCGGAGGCGGACCTGCTCGCGGAACTGGGACATCAGGTCCTCCCCCAGCGCATACAGGAGAGATTCCTTGGTGGGGAAGTGGTAGAGCAGACCGCCCTTGGAGATCCCGGCGGCCGCGGCGATCTCCGACACCGGCACCGCCGTGCCGGACCGGCCGACCACGCGGGCGGCGGTGTCCAGGATCAGGCGCCTGGTGTCGGCGGAACTGCGCCCAGCTGTGCGTGCCATGCCTCCAGTCTCCCCGATCCTGGTGCCCGGCAGGCTCAGTGCTCGCGCGGGACGGCGGTGCGGGCGTTCGGGATCAGGGTCGCGGCGATGATCGCGGCGACCACCATGACCCCGCCCGCCGCCATGGTGGTCACTTGCATCGCCGAGACGAAGGCGTGCTCCGCGGAGGCCAGGGCGACATCGTGGCCTTCGAGAGCCACGGCGGCGGCCGCCAGGGAGTCCTGCGCCCGGGTCGCGGCGTCGGCGGGGATGTCCGCCGGGAGGTTCAGGGAGGAGCGGTAGACGACCGTGACGATCGATCCGAGGATCGCGATGCCGAGGGCGACGCCGAGCTCGTACGCGGTCTCGGCGACCGAGGCCGCGGCCCCGGCCTTGGCCGGCTTCACCGCGGAGACCACGGCGTCGACGCTGAGCGTCTCCGAGATCCCGATGCCGAGGCCGAGGGGCACGAGGGCGAGCAGCACCCAGATCAGCTGCTCGCTGCTCTCCAGCAGCGCCAGCAGCCCGAGGCCCAGTGCACCGGTGAGCAGTGCGACCGCGATGGCGCGACCACGGCCGAGTCGCGTCAGCAGCAGGCCCACCACCAGCACCGCCGCCATCGCGGCGAGTGCCGCGGGCAGCTGTGCCACTCCGGCGCGCAGCGGGCTGAGGTGGCGCGCGAGCTGCAGGTACTGGGAGAAGAAGAACAGCACGCCGCTGAGGGCGAAGACGGAGGTGAAGTTCACCAGCACCGCCCCGGTGAAAGCCGGGTTGCGGAACAGCTCCACCTCGATCATCGGTGCCTCCACCCGGCGCTGGCGGCGAACGAAGAGCACGCCGCCGATGGCGCCGGCGAGGATCGCGAGCACCGCGTCGGTGCCGCCCGTGCCGGCGGCGAGCTGCTTGACCGCGTAGACCAGCGGGACGATCGCGAGCATCGAGAGCAGGCTGGAGACGAGGTCGAACCTGCCCGGGTGCGGATTCCGCGACTCCGGCAGCAGCAGGGCGCCGCCGACCAGCACCAGGGCGATGACCGGGAGGTTGATGAGGAAGACCGATCCCCACCAGAAGTTCTCCAGCAGCGCCCCGCCGACGAGTGGTCCCAGCGCGATGCCGCTGGCCGCGGCGGCCGACCACAGGGCGATCGCCCGCGTGCGCTCGACCGGCTCGGTGAAGATGCTGCGGATCAGGGACAGGGTCGAGGGCATGATCGTCGCCCCCGCGATGCCCAGCAGCAGACGCGCGATGATCAGCACCTCCGCCGAGGGGGAGAAGGCGGCCAGTGCCGAGGCGGCGCCGAAGGCCGTGGCCCCGATCAGCAGCAGTCGCCTGCGCCCGATCCTGTCCGCCAGGTTCCCCATCGTGACCAGCAGGCCCGCGAGCGCCAGAGAGTAGATGTCCCCGATCCACAGCACCTGCGTCGCCGTGGGTGAGAGATCCGCGGTGAGAGAGGGCACGGCGAGGTACAGCACGGTCGCGTCGATGGCGAGCAGCAGCACCGCCCCCACCAGCACCGCCAGGGCCGCCCATCGGCGCGCAGGGGTCATCACGTCGCTCATGGCCTCTCCTAAGAACTAAACCGTCGCGCCGGTACAGTTTTGAGGATCATCCGCACGAGGGTCAAGGCGGTGCGTCGCGCGCCACAGCCCGGCCCGTGGGCGCGTGGCCAGGGATCAGCGTGCCGCAGGATGGCGGGGCGCGCGCAACGAGAAGTGCTCCCCGCCGAGCGGTGCCAGCAGCGCGTCCAGCGCGGCGCGGGCCCCGGCGCCTCCGACGCGGGAGGCGGCGCCGAGGGGGGAGACGCGTGGTGCGCTTCCCGCCGTCGAGGGGGCCACCGACTACCCGTTCGAGCTCGAGACCGCCGTCGGCTCCACCACGCTGGAGGCCCGGCCCGAACGGATCGCCGTGATCTCCCCGGCGACGGTCGACACCGACGCGCCGGCCGCCCTGGGGGTGGTCCCCGTCCTCGTTCCGGACACCGTCGAGCTCGAGCCCTGGACCCCGGAGGAGGTGCTCGCGGGGGTGGAGGCCTTCTGGATCGCGGAGGCCGGCGCGCTCCCGAGCGACCACAGCAGGTTGTGGAGATCCGTGTTGTCGCTGTACCCGAGGAACGGCTTCGGGCTCGCGGCGATGACCTGACGGTCGAGGTGGGGCGCGAGGGTGATCTGGTCGTCCCCGCCGACGGTCGCGATCTCCGCTCGGATAGTGGGATCGGCGAAGGCGGCCGTCACGTCCGCAGCGCGCGCCTGCGCACTCGCTCCGAGCTGTCGGGTGGTCGGGAACTCGACGGGCACCAGCCCGGTCAGCTCCCGCAGGCGCTGCATCGCCTGCTCGTGCACGGCCGCGGAGACGGCCGGCGCCGCGAAGGCAGGGGCGAGCACCGCCACCCTGTCCCCGGGGGCGGCCTCGGGCACCGTGATCGTCGCTGTCTCCTCAGGACCAGGTCACCCCGAGCTGGAAGCGACCACCACCGGCGATCGGGGAGAGATTCGCCTGGACACCCATCATCAGTTCCCCGAACGTGGCAGCAGGGGAGGAGAAGCGGATCCTCTCCGTCTGGTCCGGTGGGGCGGCGGCGATCTCCTCGCGGAACGCGTCGACGGCATCGACGGGCAGGCCGAGCTGCTGCATCAGATCCCGCAGCTGGGTCGTGAGGGCATCGGCCTCGACGGTGGCCCCGCGTGCGCTCACCGTGAACTCCTCGTCGTCGGTGCCGGAGAGGAGCTGGACGGTGAGCAGCCGTGCCTCGAACGTCACGGTCGCCTCCTCGGGCAGCAGCAGCCTGATCGTCCGCGGCTCGCGGGTCTCATGGATCTGCACCCGTGACGTGCCGTCGAGTCCGACGTCCGCGGCGCGGGGTCGCTGTGCGAGGTCCCAGGTCTCGATCCCGTCCACCACGTCCTTGGCGGGTGGGGTGGGGCGCTCCTCGCCCTCGGAGCGGGAGTCCCGCAGCGTCACACAGCCGGCCAGGAGCAGGATCGATGCCATCGCCCCCGGCAGCCGGCGCCGTCTCATCGCTTCTGCAGGATCACGTGGCCGTAGTCCAGGGTCGTCACGAGCAGCATGTCCTCGCCGAGGGTGCTGACGTCCTCGATCCGGGCGTCGATCATCGTGGTGGCCAGGTCATCGTCGGCTTCGCCGGTGCGGGCGTCGACCATGTAGTTGTTCGGGTGGCCGGGGAGGAAGAGGTTCCCGTCGAGGGAGATGGCCTCGTACAGCCAGAGGGCCTGGGGCTCGTCCTCCGTCCCGCCGATGCTCCACAGCTCCTCCCCGGTGGCCGCGTCGAGGGCCGTGACCTCGTGCGGTGCGGTGTGCACGAGGATCACATCCCCCAGGGCTCGCAGATAATGGGCGCCGGAGGCGCCGGCGGCGAAATCGGCGCCGACGTCTGCGCCATCGGCATCCCAGAGCTGTTCTCCCTCCGCATCGAGCATCCGCAAGGTGACCGTGGAGGTTCCGAGCTCGGGATCGTCTGCGGAGGGTTCGAATTCGCCGAGCTCGGCCAGCAGCACTCCGGAGGCGTCGCCCGGGATTCCCTGCACGCCGGAGACGAAGGCGATGCGGTCGCCGGGCTCTCCGTGGGACCACAGGGACTCCCCGGTGTCCATGCTGAACGCCTCGACCGGGACGGTGTCGGTGGGGAAGTCGAGACCGTGCCGCGCGCTCGTGAGCGCGTCGGTCCCATTGCCTGCGAAGAGGGAGGAGTAGGTGAGGAATAAGCCGCCCGGCAGCGTGACCAGGGCATGCGGTCGGCGGTCTGCGAAGCCGGAGAGTGACTCGAACTCCTGCGGCGGAAGCGTGCGCTCGAATCCCTCGGTGAACGTCGGCAGGGCCACCTGCTGGATGGTCCGTGTCCATTCGTCCTGTTCCTGGACGTCCTGTTCCTCCTCGGCGGCCATCAAGTCCCGGCTCTCGGTGTCCACCACCAGTCCGGCATCAGTGCTGCCGGAGCCATAGCCTGGTGAGCCCGTGACGCGGTGGCATCCCTGCCGGTCGCCTGTCGCGGGATCCAGGCTGAGCATGTCCGTCCAGTGGGCGTCCGGGCGTTCGTCGTGGCGCCGCTCGATCCGGTTCACCATCACCAGGTGCTCGCCGTGCTGCTCCACCCAGCTGTCGCGCCCCTCGTCGAGGTCCCAATGCCATGCCGGGGCGCCGGAGGTGGGGTCGATCGCGGCGAAGCGGTGCAGCCCGTCCTCCCCGTGCAGCTCGGTCCGGATCAGTTCGTCTTGGGCCTCGGCATATACCCTCACGACCTCCTGCGACCCGTCCGGTCCGGCGATCGTCGTCTGGGTCGCGATCTCACCCACGGGCTCCGCGTCGAGCTGCGCCGCAAGCTCCTCGATGTGGGTGCGGTGATCCTCGAGTTCGTGGTCCTCAGCGGGCTCGTGGTCGCCGTCGCCCCAGGCCGCCCAGACGGAGGCGAGGTCCTCCCGGTCCGCCGTGGACAGTCCCCGGCCGCAATCGAGACCGGAGCCGTCCCACCACTTCGCGGCCCAGTCCGGTCGGGCCGCGCCGAGCACCAGCACGACCACCAGGACCACGCCGCCTGCACCGGCTGCCCAGGGTGCCCACGGCCGTCCCCGGCGGCTCGAGGCGTCGCTGTTCGGCGCGGTGCCCGCGGCCTTCGTGTCCTCGCTGTTTCCCCTCATCGCGGATCATCGTAGCCCGATGAGGTGCACGTCACATCTGCGCGGCATCCTCGAGGGCGCATGCTCGGCGCGGCGATCCTCCTCCCGGCGGTCCGGTCCCTCCGTCGCAGCACAGGGAGCCGCGCCTCCGCCGTGCTCCGCCCGGTCGCCGCCGCAGGTCTCCTCTTCTGGGCCCTGAGGGCTGGTCAGCTATTCGCCATCCGTGCTCGCAGCACGTCGAACTCGCAGCCGGGGGCGTCCGGATCGAAGCCGTGCTCGATCAGCCAGCGGGACACCGTCAGGCTGCGCAGCGACCACCAGGCGCGGATGACCTCCCGGTCCGCCCCGTCCCCGTAGCCGGCGAGGAGCGGCTCCAGCTGCTCCTCGTGCCCGAGGGTCAGGGTGGCCAGGTCGAACATCGCGTCGCCGGGGGCGGCCCCTGACCAGTCGATGATGCCGGCGACCTCGTCGTCGTCATCGACGAACACGTGCGCGATCTGCAGGTCGCCGTGGATGAACCTCGGCGTCCACGGCCTGAGCGCTGCGTCCGCGATCTCGCGGTTGCGACGGACGACGTCGGCGGGCAGGGCGGCGTTCTCGAGCAGCCACGCGCACTCGCGATCGAGCTCCTCCCTCACCTCCTCCGGCGACGTCCCCTCCCACGGGGGCGGCGGCGCGTCGTGGAGGGCCCGGACCGCGGCACCTGTCGCGGCCCAGGCGGCAGGGGAGGCGGTCGACGGCCCGCCGAGCGTGCCCAGCGCCGTGCCGGGCACGGCGGCGATGGCGAGCACGGGCGGTTCGTGCCAGAGGATCCGGGGGGTCGGGACGGGGGCCAGCTCCATCGCCCGCGCCTCGATCCCGGCGTTGGCCGCGTCGCCGTCGACCTTCAGGTACACCTCGCCGACGCGCAGCGTCGCACGTGCGCTGTGGGCGACGACGACCTCGACCTCCTCCATGGACGCCATGCTGGCAGGAGCCGTCGCCGGTGTCGCCGGATTTTCCCGGGAGGCGCGGAGGCCGCGTCCCGGGCTCCCTCACCCGGGCGGGATGTTGTGGTTCACGCGGAACATGTTGTCGCCGTCCACGTCGCTCTTGATCGACACCAGGCGCTCGTAGACCTCCGGGGTGTAGGCACGGCGGACCTCCTCGACGTCGGACTCGTCCGCCGAGAGGAAGTTGACGTAGGCGCCGCCCGTGCTCCACGGCCCCATCGCCTCCATCAGCCGGACCCCGTACTCGCGCACCTCCTCGACGTCCCCGGGAGGTGCCATGCCGATCGCGAAGTAGGTGAACGCCGCCTCCCGGTGCCCGATCGCGCCCGGCACCTCCGGCTCCCGGGCCAGTGCCCCGCCGAGCTGGCGCACCTCCACCAGCCCCATCGGGGAGTCGGAGTCCGCTCCGGCCAGGTGGATCATCGAGTCGATCGCCTCGTCGGGCAGTTCGCCGAGCAGTGTGGTGCGCTCGTAGGCGGAGATCGGCCCTTCCGGATCGTTGTGGATCTGCCCCCAGTCGGTGAAGGGCATCTCGCGCACGGTGTCGGCCAGTCGTGGCGCGACCGTGCGCAGGGGCCGCACCAGGGCCGCTCCCTCGTCCGCGTCGCCCACATGGGAGACGCGGACGCTCAGCACGAGCTTCCCCAGCACGGGCTCGGGCAGCGGGGCATCGGGCGGGACCTGCACGAACGCGGCCGAGGTGGTCACGGACTCGGGCGCCGCGGCCGCCCAGTCGCGCCACGCCCGCAGCACCTCGGGGGCGGTCTCCGCCGCGTACATCAGCGCGCCGGCGTACAGGGTGCGCACGCCGAACAGGCCGAAGTCCATGGAGGTCACGATCCCGAAGTTGCCCTTGCCGCCGCGGGCGGCCCAGAACAGGTCGCTCTCCGACTCCGGGGTGGCCTCGCGCAGCTCCCCGTCGGCGGTGACGATCTCCAACCGGGTGACATGGTCCGCGTTGTAGCCGTGCAGGCGACCGAGCGCCGGGCTGAGGCCGCCGCCCAGGGTGTAGCCGACCACTCCCACGTCCGTCGAGGAGCCGGCCAGGCCGGCCAGCCCGTGACGATGCGCCTTCCGGGCGAGACGGCCCCACCGCACGCCCGGACCGATGTGCACGGAGGACCGCGACGGGCGCAGATGGATGCCGTCCATCCCGGCGGTGGAGACCATGATCCCGCCGTCGGAGGGGACGGAGGCCTGGTGGCCGGTGGCCATCACGGCCACGGGCAGGTCGTGTCGCCCCGCGTAGCGCACCGCCTCCTGCACGTCGCGGGCATCCCGCGCGAGCACCACGGCCTCGGGCCGGTGCGTCACGGTGGTGTTGAAGCCGGCCAGCGCCTCCTCGTAGCCCTCGTCGCCGGGGCGGAGCCAGTGCTCCTTCCCGCCGCGGCCGCCGCCGTCCGCCATGGCGGGTGCCGCGCTCAGGGCTCCGGTGGTGCCGACGGCGCCGGCGGCGCCCAGCGCGCCGCCCGCGCGCAGCAGCGTCCGGCGGTCGAGGGAGGGGCTCTCAGGGTCTGTGCGGTCGTCGTGCTCGGTCACGTTCTCACCTCGTCGTGGTCTCTCGCCGGCGCGATCGCGCCGTGCCCCTTCATCTCAGTGGTGCCCGACGGCCGCCGCCATCCCTCGATCGGGGGATCCCTCCGGCCGCGGCGGGCCGCCGTGCGGGGGGAGCGACTCGCCGTCCGGGCGTGCACTGCGCGGGGCGGCCGGGCTTCCCTGCTCGGTGTAGAGCGCGGCCACGAGCTCGCCCCGGCTGCTGACGCCGACCTTGTGCAGCACCGACTTCACGTGGTCGCGCACGGTGTGGCTCGACAGGAACAGGGACCGGGCGATCTGCGCGGTGCCGGCCCCGCGGGCGATCAGCAGCGCGATCTCCTGCTCGCGCTCGGTGAGCCCGCAGGCCTGGGCGATGATCGGTGCCATCGTCGCGGGACCGGCCGTCTCGAGGACGACGACGGTCCCGGCCGGCGCTCCCTCCGCATCGCGGGTGGTGGTGGCCCGGCAGACCGTCCACCGGCCCCGCTCGGACGGGACCAGGGCACGGGCGGTGCCGTCCTCGCCGGCGTGCAGCGCCCGTGTCGAGCGGGCCGCGGTGAGCAGCAGCCACACCGGGAGGGCGAGGCCGAAACCGGTGGGCACCAGGTCCAGTCGCGGCAGCTCCTCCAGGCGGCCGACGGCATGGTCATCGGCCGAGAGCAGGTGGCCGTCCGGGTCGAAGGTCAGGACCCCGGGCGGGGCGTCATCGCCCGCGGGCAGGCGCAGGGTCGCGCGCACCGCCGTGCGCACCGCCTCGCCGAGAGGCTCCGCGAGCCCTCCCACCAGGTCGGTCTCGGCGGCGGTGAAGGGCTCACGCTCCTCGTGGCGCCACAGGGTGACCATCGCCCACGGGATGGCGCCGGCGCGCAGCACCACCCGCAGCTCGCCCGCGGATCCCGGTGGTCGGGAGTCCCGGCGGAGGCGCGCGGGGGAGCCGGGATCGACAGGCGCGGTCCCAGCCCCTGCGGGCACGGGGCCGTCGAGGTTCTCCAGCAGGCCGGGCGCTCCCGGCAGCCCGGTGGCCGGATCGGCCATCACCCAGGCCGCGGCATCGTAGGGCACTAGGCGCGGCAGTCGGCGAGCGGCGTGCGCGAACACCTCCATCACGGTGCCGGCTCCCGCGGCATGCCGGATCAGCTCGTCGCGCCGACGGCGCACGAGATCCGGCGACAGGTCCGGCTCCGCAGTGAGCATCCAGGAAGTATCAGCATGCCTTCGCGCACAGTGCAATTGATTTTTGTAGCGCCTGCTATGCGGTGGCGGTCCGGGCTCGGGCTGTCTCCCCGGACCGGACGGTCCTGCGGCCTCGCCCTCGGGTCACCGGTCCCTTTCGAGCCGCTGAGCGGCCCGGAGGACGGCGGGCTCCCGAAGTGCGTGCGCGGCGGCGATCGTGTCGCGGACCTGGTCGGCGTCGGCCTCGGGGCGATCGGGATGCCCGGCGTCGAACGGCGGCCGCGGATCGTACTCGAGGGCCAGCTGCGCAGCGCGCGCCGTCGAGGGGTCGTACAGCTCCGCGGCGACGGCGAGCGCGAGGTCGATCCCGGCGGTGACTCCGCCGCCGGTGACCAGCTCCGCGTCCCGCACGACCCGCGCCCGCTCGGGGATCGCGCCGAGCAGGGAGAGCATCGAGTGCGAGCCCCAGTGCGTGGTGGCGCGACGACCGGTCAGCAGACCGGCCGCACCGAGCACGAACGCTCCCGTGCACACGCTCGTGACGAACCGTGCCCTCGCGGCCTGTCGGCGCACGACGTCCACCGCCTCCTCGTCGTCGAGGAGGTCGAACGCCCCCTGACCGCCCGGCACCAGGAGCACATCGGCCTGCGGAGCGTCCTCGAACGACGTCGTCGGCACGATCGAGAAGCCCGCATCGGTGAGCACGGGCTCCGTGTCCCGCCAGACCAGGTGCACCCGTGCGTCGGGCAGGCGCGAGAACACCTGCACGGGACCGGTGAGGTCCAGCTGGGTCACGTTCGGGAACAGCACGGCCACGACGTCGATGCTCACGGGGTCAGTATCGCCGAGAGTCGCGGATCGCGCGCGTACGCGGTTCACCGACGTGCCCGGGGGAAGGCCGCCGTGGTCAGAGTCAGGCCGCCCACGACGATCGCCAGGGCGAGGTAGCCCGCCTGCGGGGACACCTGATCGACGAGACGGCCGACCAGCGGGCCCGCGACGGCGGACCCCAACGCGCTCGCCGACCCGGTCCAGGTGACTGCCTGGACATAGAGGGAGCGCGGCGTCTCCTGCTGGAGCGTCACCGCTGCGGGGATCACGATCGGGGCGATGCAGGCGCCCGCCAGCACGGTCAGCAGGACGAGCGGCACGAACCCCTGCGTCAGGCCCAATGCGAGACACGTGACGGCGAGCAGGGCCGACCCGCCGATCATCGCCGGCGCTGCCCCGAGCCGGGGCGAGGCACCGTGGAGGAGACCGGTGAGCAGGCTCGCCGCGCCCCCGCCCGCCGCGATGAGGCCCGCGAACGCGCCCGCGCCGCACGACAGCGCTGCCGCTGTGAGACAGAGCGCCATCCCGCCGAAGTAGAGGCCGAGCAGCAGGTGCAGCACGACGAACGGCAGGAACGTGCTGCGGACGAGGCGCGCATCGAGCACCAGACCTGGCCCTCGCGGCTGGCGAGGAGGCTCGGAGTCTCGACAGGTCACCAGCATGGTCGCGAACAGCAGCACCAGAACCGCGGAGAGCACCAGACCTGCCGACGGATGGGCTGCGGCGCTGAGCGTCGTCACGAGGACGGGGCCGAGCATGAAGGTGATCTCGTTGACCGCGACCTCGAGGGCGAGCGCGGAGGACACCTGAGCGGAGCCGCCGGTGAGCTGCCGCCATCGCGCGGCGGCGAGGGAACCGATCTGAGGACAGGAGACGCCGGCGACGGCGCTGGCCAGGATCCACATCCATGCCTCCTGATCGCGGGAGACGGCGAGGATCAGGAGTGACGAGGCGAGAGCGAACACCGGAAGCTGCGCGGTGGCCACCGCGCGCTGCCCGTGGCTGTCCACGAAGCGCGCCACCTGCGGGGCGAGCACGGCCTCCGCGATCGCGAAGGCACCCGAGACGAGGCCTGCCACCGCGAACGAGCCGGAGGCGCCGTGGACCGCCCAGAGGATGGCGAGGCCCTGCATCGAGACGCCGAGCCGCGCGAGAGCGGCAGGGACGAAGAATCGTCCCGCGCCGGGAAGGAGGAAGAGCTGCCGATAGCTGGTCAGAGCCGACATGGGTCACCGCACCTTGGAGCGGCAAGCCGTCAGACAGGTCGGACTGAGGAATCGGCTTACACAGTCATCGTGGCGGGTGCGGCCCGCCTCCGCAACCCGGCGACGGCCCGGTGCGGCGGGGCCTCACGGACTATCCGGGCTTCACCATCGCCGACGTGCGGGAGCCGGGAGTCTCGCCGGGGGCGAGGGAGGACTTCCCCGAGCTCTTCGCAGACCGCGACGATCCACGGTTCCTCGCCTTCCTGTTCGTGGAGCTCCACTGTGGAGAGCACGGCGCGATGGTCGGCACCGGTGACGCGTCTCAGACGGTGATGGTCCGCCCCGTGCCGACGCCGTCGACCGCGCGGACGTAGGCGCGGGCCACCTCGCCGTCGGTGACGGGGCGGTGGCCGGGGAACATCGCATGGAGCTGCGGCGAGTTCTCGAGCACGTCGGGGGAGACGACGTTCAGACGGATCCCGCGCGGTGCCTCGGTCGCGGCCGTGATCGCGAACGACTCGATCGCCCCGTCGGCGGCTGCTGCGGCCGCGGCCGTCGCGATCGGCTCCCGGGAGAGGACCCCGGAGGTGAGCGTGACCGAGCCGCCGTCGTTCAGGTGCTCGAAGGCGTGGCGGACCACGCCGAGCTGCCCGAGCATCTTCACGGCGAGGGCGTCGGCATGATCCTCCCGCGTGAGCTCGGCGACCCGACCGATGTTCCCTGTCGCTCCCCCTCCCGGACGCTGCCGGGATCGTCAGCGAGAAGCGTGACTGCGCGAGCGGCAGCGTCCTCACGCTGCAGGCCGAGTGCTTCTCGCAGACCGTGGTCCCGCAGCGTGCGGAGCCCGCGTGGCAACTCGTACGACCTGGCCGACTCGTCACCGCCTCGACTGAGGGCGCAGTCGATAGGGCCGGGTGGTGGCCGTCAGCTCGAAACCGAGGAAGGCGTAGAACGCCCGTGCCGCGGGACGGTTCTCATCGACCGTCAGGGCGATCCTGTCCCGGCCCGAGCTCTCGTGGGCGCCGTTGATCAGGCGTTCTCCGATGCCCTTCCGGCGCGCGTCGGGATCTACCGCGACGAAGTCCACGTACACCGTGGAGTCGGTCTGCAGCTGCGAGGCCACGTACCCGAGCACCGTCCCCTCCGGCGCGAAGACCAGGGTGGAGTAGCGGCTGTCGGGGTCGAGGAGCTCGGACGCCGACGCATAGGTTCCGGGGAACTCCTGATCGTGCAGCGCACGGACGGCGGGTTCGTCCGCGCTGGTGACCGGTCGGATGCCGGGAGCAGATGCTCCGGCCGGTGCGGGGGTGGTGCGGAGGTACTCGAAGTTGGTCTCCCCTGCCTGCCACCCGCACTCGTCCGCCAGCTGCGCCATGCCGCGGTTGCTGACGTCCGCGTACATCTCGTGGGCGGAGACCGGCGCCTGCGCCGTCACCGCCGCGAGCAGCGAGGGGCCCGCGGTCGGCCAGGCGTCCTCCTCCACCCAGGGGCCGTGCACCCAGGAACGGTCCAGCTCCTCGTCCCACTCGATGACGGCCGCGCCGAGGATCCGGCCGTCTGCGGAGACGGAGACGCGGACGGTCTCCAGCCAGTGCTGGTCCAGCTCCTCCAGATCGCCGCGAATGTCCGAGGCGTCCGTGCCGAGGTACGCGCACGCCGTCTCGGGGCATTGCTGCTGGTGGACGATGAAGTCCAGAACTGCCTGGTGATCGATGTCCGCGGACGTCATGAGCATCTCGCCATGCTCGGATCCCGGTCGTGAGGGGTCAACCGCTTTTCGACTGCCGGGCGATCACGCGGGCGGTGCTGCTCGCAAGGGCCGGTGCTCCTCGTGGACGAAGGGGACAGCGACCACCTGTACCGGGTCTTCGTAGACGATGCGTCCCGGGTGGTCCGTCCGCAGCTCGACCCAGGGCACCTGATGCCGGTCCAGGAGCAACGTGTCATGCCGTGCAATGTGCAGCAGGTTCACGGCCTCCTCCTTGAACCAGGAGCGCGCGCCGGCGTCGATGGCGGAGTCGTAGCAGCTGCTGTCGACGGAGCTCGGGTCCGTGTAGGCGAGGTCGCCATGAGAGTTCTGCCGACGCCCTGATCCCACGTCGGGCTGAGGCCCTCCTCTGCGTGGAGTGCCTCAGCACTCGAGATGAGCTGCCGCGAGCAGGCATCGTCGAACTCTGGTTGATCGACGACCTGGTAGCTGCCATCACGGCGGACCAGGACGTCGAGGAACAGGTCGACGGCGGCGGCACCGGGACCGATCCATGTCAACGGCGTGGAGACATCGCAGTTGATCGGGAGCTCCCGTCGGCCGATTCCCGTCTCGTGGGAATACGAGCTGCCTGACCTGGTGGACGTGCAGCGCCGTCTCTCTTTCCGCACCGACATCCATACGGCGGTGCAGGTCCATGTCGAGGGCCGTTGGGTCCTGGCCGACGCGACCCACGATGCGGCCCTGGAGAGCCTCGGCCTCACGATCGGTCGCTGGGACGGACGCAGCGACACCGAGCCCGCCTATCAGGCCGTCGGACCCGTCATCGTGCAGGGGGATGGCGGACCCGGCTCCAGGTCGCTCGAGGGGGCGATGGCGCGTATCGGGCGCCAGGTGGCGGCCACCGATCCGAACCTGATCGCGCAGTACCAGCGCGATCTGAACGAGCTGTTCGATGGGTGTCGGTAGATGCGAGATCCGGTGCCGGTCAGGGCGCGACTCGTGACGTGCGGTCACCCGCTCGGTCTGCCCAGTTGACGCAAGTCCTTCACGGCACCCGCCAGTCGATCACCTCTGCCGAGTGGAGCGGAACGGGGTCCTTCGTCAGGACGTGCGGTGTCCCGTTGAACCAGGCCCCGCGCTTGCCCGCCTTCGCGAGCTCGTCGATCCATCGGGCATTCCGCGGCGTCGTCGCGTCCGAGGAGCGGTAGGCCGCGACGTCGAGGACATCGATCTCCCTCGGCTCGATCGGATCGCCCGTGCTGCTCAGGTGCCGGTCGAAGACGACTGCGGGGCCGAGGTCCTCGACCGGGATCGCCCAGAACTCCTGCGCGGGCAGCTCGACGCCGGCGATGGTGCGCCACGCCTCCCAGATCGCGCGCGGCTGGACGGGAGACAGGAAGATCACCTCGGTCCACGTCGCCTCGAGGCCGGGGATCCATGTGTCCCGGAGCCGTCGGCGTTCCGGGGTGTCGTCGTACTTGGCGATCGCGGCCGCGAAGGCACGAGGGTCCGTCCGCTCGAGCGCACTGAGAGGCTGCAGCTCGTGTGCGCCGGCGTTGTGGGTCGTCCGGGCATGGAAGACGCAGCGCTCGGGACTCATCCTTCGATCATGCCTCCTGGAGCATCGCCCGCCCGCAGCGTCGTTCCCACCGTGGGGGTGTGGGGTGCGGCATGCCGGAGCGCAGCGGGGCGCGGTGAACGGCTCCCGTCAGTGTCTGCGGGCGATCAGCTGGAAGGTGTGCCAGTGCTTGGGGCCGCTGAAGGAGCGGCCGTCGCGCTCCTCCTCGGTGAGCTCGAGGATCTCGAGCCCGTCGAGGAGCCCCTCCACGTCGTCGCGGCTCAGGTAGGTGCCGTCGGTGTCCGCCCAGTCGTCATGGTCGCCGAAGAGGTCGACGGCGAGGATCCCGCACGGGCGGAGCGCCTCGCGGATCGTCGACCAGAGGGCGTCGAAGGCGGGCCGCGGCACGAACGGGAGCGTGGCGCAGGACAGCAGGAGATCGGCGGGAGGAAGCTCGCGCAGCTGCGCGAGGTCGGCCGTCCGGTGGTGGATCGGCCGCTCCGCGGAGAGCGCCGCCATGGCCGGTTCGACGCTCGCATCCCCGTCGACCGTGTGCACGGTGAAACCGTTCTCGGCCAGGAAATGTGCTTCGACCCCGATCCCGCACCCGAGCTCCACCGCGGTCCCGGGCCCGTCGGTCCGCGAGCACTCCGCTGCCAGCTCCGCGGCGCGGCGGGCGAGTGGCCGCACGGGTCGTGCCCGCTGAGCGGCGTTGTACGCCGAGAAATCCCGGTCCGCGCTGCAGTGCTGCATGGCCACGGATCCTATCGGCGCGCGCCGAGGCGTCACGAGAGCATCGGAGTCAGCGGACGAGCCGCATCCCCACGAGATCGAGCCGCCCGTCGGCCGCACGCCCCTCATGGCAACAGCCGGGCGATCCTTGTCCTGGTCAGGCCCGGCGGCGCATAGTGGAGGGATGAGCCAGACAGAGACGCAGACTCAGGGTCCCACGATCCCTCCGATCCCCGACGGGCTGGCCGAACGCGCTGCGCTCCTGGGCGGACCCGAGGCCACGCTCACCGATGAGCAGATCCGGGACTTCGTCTCCGAGCAGCTCGCCGCCACCGACTACGACGGCAGGAGCGTCTGCCTGATCATCCCCGACGGCACCCGCTCCGTGCCGCTGCCCAAGGTGCTGCCCGCGATCCACGACGCGCTCGCCGGCCGCGCCGCCTCCGTGACCGTGCTCATCGCGCTGGGCACCCATGCCGCGATGGGCGAGGAGGCGATCGACAGGCTGCTCGGCTCCACCGAGCGCGGCGCGCAGGCCACCTACCCGGAGTGGACCGTCGTCAACCACGCCTGGGACGATCCCGCACAGATCGCCGACCTCGGGGAGATCTCCGCCGAGCGGATCGCCGAGCTCACCGGAGGGCTGCTCACCGACGTCCCCATGCGCGTGCAGATCAACCGCCTGTGCGTCGAGTCGGACGTGAACCTCATCGTCGGCCCCGTCTTCCCCCACGAGGTGGTCGGCTTCTCCGGCGGCAACAAGTACTTCTTCCCCGGCTGCTCGGTGCACGACGTCATCGACATCTCCCACTGGGTGGGGGCCCTCATCACGGCCAGCCGCATCATCGGCACCCTCGGCATCACCCCGGTGCGCCAGCTCGTCGACGCCGCGAGCGGCCTCATCGAGACCGAGAAGCACTGCTTCACCATGGACGTGAAGGAGGGCGGCGAGGACCTCGGCGCGATCGCCTACGGCGATCCGCAGGCCGCCTGGGCCGCGTGCGCGAAGATCTCCGCGCTCACCCACATCACCTACGTCGACAAGCCCTACCAGCGGATCGTCGCGCTGGTCCCGGAGATGTACGACGACATGTGGACGGGGGCCAAGGGCTTCTACAAGTCCGAGCCCGTCTGCGCCGACGGCGGCGACGTGATCATCTACGCCCCGCACATCACCGAGGTCGCCGCGATGCATCCCGGCATCCGCGACATCGGCTATCACAACATCGAGTACTTCACGAAGCAGTGGGACCGGTTCAAGGACCACCCCTGGGGCGAGCTCGCCCACTCCACGCACGTCACCGGCCTGGGCACCTACGACCCCGCGACCGGGGAGGAGAAGCAGCGGGTGAACCGCTACTTCGCCACCTCCATCTCGAAGGAGGAGACCGAGGCGCACAACGTGCTGTACATGGACCCGGCCTCTCTCGACATCGAGGCGCTGCGCAGCGACCCCGACACCCTCGTCATCGACCACGCCGGCGAGGTGCTGTTCCGCCTCGCCTCCGAGCGCGACAGCGCCGGGGAGCAGGACGCGTGACCAGCACCGACCTCCGCCCCGCCTCCCTGTTCGCACCCGGCCGACCCGAGTTCGAGGTCACCGGTATGACCACCTCCGCGCTCGCGAGGGAGGAGCTCGTCCTGGCCGACGCGGTCTCCGCACAGCTCGAGGGCGTCGGCCGCCTCGGCGTCGCCTACTCCGGCGGCGTGGACTCCGCGACCCTGCTGGCGCTCGCCGTGCGCGCCCTCGGCGCCGAGAACGTGGTCGCCCTGCTGGGCGTCTCCCCCTCGCTCGCTCGCCGCGAGCGCCGCCTCGCCCATCGGGTCGCCGCCGTGATCGGTGCCGAGGTGGTCGAGGTGCACACCCATGAGGGCGAGAACCCCGACTATCAGAAGAACGACGCTGCTCGGTGTTTTCATTGCAAGAACGAGCTGTTCACCCGCATCGGCGAGGAGATCGTCGCCGAGCACCGGCTGGACGCGGTCGCCTACGGGGAGAACGCCGACGACGCCACCCGCACCGACCGCCCCGGCGCCGGCGCCGCCACCCGGCACCGGGTGCTGCGGCCGCTGTCCGTGGTCGGGATGACGAAGGGGCAGGTGAGGAATGTGGCGCGCACGCTGTCCCTGCCGGTCGCGGACAAGCCCGCCGCGCCATGCCTCGCCTCCCGGATCCCGTTCGGCCAGAGCGTGACCCCCGAGAAGCTGCGCCAGATCGACGACCTCGAGGACGCCGTCTACGAGCAGGGCTTCAGCGACTGCCGCGTACGCCATCACGGCGAGGTGGGCCGCATCGAGCTGCCCACCGACGAGCTGCCCCGCGCCATGGAGCCCGAGATCCGCGCGGCGCTGGTCGCCGCCGGCAAGGAGACCGGGTTCTCCCACGTGACCATCGACCTCGACGGCATCCGCTCGGGACTGTTCTCCCTGCAGATCGTCGGCAAGGGGGCGCCAGGACATGGCTGAGGGCACGGACCCGCCCGCACCACCGCGGCACCGGGCCCGATGGTGGGTCCCCGGCGCGCTGGTGGTGCTGGCCGTCCTGCTCGCCGCGGTCGGGGTGCACGTCGTGCGGACCGCGGAGACTCCCGAGGCCGGTGAGAGCGGCGGAGCCGGCGAGGCCGATCCCTCCCGGACCGTGGTCGTGGCCGTCGGGGACAGCAACACCCTGGGCGTCGCCGCCCCCGCCACCGGTCGCGCGTCCTCCTACCCGGAGCACCTGCAGCAGCTGCTCGGCGAGGAGCAGCACCAGGTCCTCAACTACGGCGTCGACAACCGCAGCCTCCTGGAGGACGCACAGTTCCCGTACCGGGACGAGAGCGCCCACCGGCTCTCCCACGACGCACAGCCCGACATCGTGCTGATCATGCTGGGCACCAACGACGCCCGTGACCCCGCCTGGGACGTCGCCGCCTACGAGGAGCAGCTGACCGCGTTCGTCGAGGAGTACCAGCAGCTGGACAGCGCCCCGGACGTCCACCTCCTGACCCCGCCCCCGGTGGTCGGCTCCGCTGGGAGGCTCGACCCTGCTGTGATCTCGGAACAGGCCCGACCGGCCGTCCGGGACGTCGCCGAGGCGACCGGCGCCGGACTGATCGACATCCACGCGGCGCTCGAGGACCACCCCGACCTGATGGGCCCCGACGGCGTCCACCCCACCGCCGAGGGCTATGAGCTGATCGCCGCCACGGTGCACGAGGCCCTGACCGGTGACGCCGCCACCGATGCCCCGGAGGGAGCGGACACCGATGATTGAGAACCTCGAGCCGTCGCGTGCTGCGGACGGCCGGATCGACGGCCTGGTCGAGCTGGACCTGGACCGTGCCCGCCGCCGCGGCGCCCCCGAGGCGGTGCTGTGCGACGCCAAGAGCGTGGACCAGGTCGCCGCGATCGCCGGTGAGTACGCGCGCCTGCACGCCGAGGGCCGCGAGGACCTCGGCCCGGTGCTGTTCACGAGGGCCGACGAGGCCCGCGCCGCCGCCGTGCTCTCCGCCCTCCCGGAGGCACGCCACGACCAGGGCGCCCGCTTCCTGGCCTGGCCCGCCGAGCCCCCGGAGCCGACGGGAGGCCTGGTCGTCGTGGCCTGCGCGGGCACGAGCGATCTGCCCGTGGCCCGCGAGGCCGAGCTCACCTCCCGCTACCTCGGCCGTCCCACCCGCCTCATCGCGGACATCGGCATCGCCGGGCTGCACCGCCTGCTCGCGCGCCTGCCCGAGCTGCGCGAGGCCGCCTGCGTGGTGGTCGCCGCCGGGATGGACGGCGCGCTGCCCACCGTGGTCGCCGGGCAGATCAGCGCGCCCGTGGTCGCCCTGCCCACCTCCGTCGGCTACGGCGTCGCCGAAGGGGGCCGCGCCGCGGCGCTGACCATGCTCTCGGCCTGCGCCCCTGGGATCGGCGTGGTGAACATCGACAACGGCTACGGTGCCGGCCATCTCGCGGCCCAGATAGCCCGCTGGGCCCCGCCGCCGGAGCGCTGATCCCCAGAGCTCGCTCGCCGCTGCTCGGCGGGCCGATCGAGCAGGCCGGCACAGCGGAATCGCACTCAGGTCGAAGCGTCGCGGACGCGAGGCCGGCGGTGCCGGAGCTGGTGTCTCATCACGGGTCGGGTGCGGTAGGTGCGCCCGATCTCGGTGAACCCTGCCCGCTGGAACATGGCGAGCGTTCCCGTGAAGAGGGCGGAGGGTGATGGGGTGCCGGTCATCCCGTCCACGTCGACAGGGTGACCGTCGAGGACCGAAGCACCGTGCTGTGCAGCCCAGTCCACCGCAGCGTCCAGCAGCGAGCCCCCGACGCCGCTCCCACGGTTCTCGCGTCGCACCACGAAGCAGGACACCCACCATGCACGCGGGTCATCGTCGAGGATCCTGGCCAGTGCCCGGTTCGTGGTGACCCCCGGAAGCGTCGAGCGGGGCACGACCCGGGTCCAGCCGACCACGTCGCCGCCGTCATAGGCCAACAGGCCGACGGGCTCCCGGGCGTCCTGGATCTCACGCTGGAGCGCGCTCCGGTCATCGGGCTCCTCGTGGCGAAGGAACCGCTGGCACCAGCACGAGTGGGGATTCTTCTCCCGTGGCCCGAAGGCCCGCCCCAGTTCCGGCCATCTCTCCGCTGTCGCAGGCACCACCCGCACCGCCGTCATCCGGTCGACGCCTCCTCAGGCCACCCGAGCCGCCCTGCCCGTTGCACGGGACTCGTGGCCGTGATCGTAGACCTGGATGAGTGCGGTCGCCCACCACGGCCTTCCTTACTTGCCCATCCGGTGGGTAAAGTAAGTGCATGTCCGCTCGCAGCCCACGCCCCGCGCACCGCCCGTCCGGCCGAGAGGCGATGCTCGCGGCCGCAGAGGTCCACCTCGGCGCCGGCGGCACCCTCACCCTGGAGACCGCCGCTCGCGCGGCCGGTGTCACCAAGGCCGGACTGATGTATCACTTCCCCACCAAGGAGGAGCTGCTCGCCGCCGTGCTCGAGAACACCATGACGCGGTACGAGAGCGAGCTGCTCGAGGTCGTCCGGCGACGGGCCGGGACCGGCGCCGCGGATCTGCCCGACGTCCCCGCTGCTCAGCGCCACCTCGCCTACCTCGACTGGGCCTGCGACGCCGCGCTCTCCGCGGCGGACCTCGTCATCTTCGCCGACCCCAGGCTGCGCGTCCCCCTCACCGAGCGCTGGCAGGCGCAGCTGGAGCGCTGGCTCGAGGTGCCCGTCGGGACCGGGCAGGACGGCCGCCGCCGACTCCTCGCCGTGCGCCTCCTAGCCGACGGCGCCTGGTTCGACCGGGCCTCGGGGCTGCTGGAGATCTCCGCCCCGGAGGCGGACTCCCTGCGTCGCCTCGCCCGTGAGCTGCTCGGGGAGACGGCATGATCGCGTGGCTGCTGCTGCTCGGCGCGATCCTCAGCGAGGTGACCGCGACCCTCTCCCTGCGCGGGGCGCTCGATCACCCTGTCCTCTACGTCGTCGTCGTGGCGGGCTATGCGGTCTCCTTCGTGCTGCTCGCGCAGGTGCTGAAGCGCGGCATGGGTCTCGGCGTCGCCTACGGGCTCTGGGGCGCCTGCGGGGTGGTGCTCACCGCGCTGCTGTCCGCTGTGCTGTTCGGGGAGGCGTTCACGGCTCTCAAGATCGCCGGGATCGTGCTCGTCGCCGCCGGGGTCGCGGTCGTCGAGCTCGGCTCCCGCACCGCACGGGCGGAGGAGGCACGATGAGCGCGCTGCTGCTGGGAGGGGCGATCCTCGCCGAGGTGGCCGCCACCCTCTCCCTGCGCGTGGCCACCGACGGCCGGCGCGCCTGGTACGCGCTGGTGGTGCTCGGATACCTGCTCGCCTTCGCGCTGCTGTCCGGCGCGCTCGCGGCCGGGATGCCGCTCGGGGTGGCCTACGGGCTGTGGGCCGCGATCGGGATCGTGCTCACCGCCCTGATCTCGCGGGCCCTGTTCCACGAGGCGCTCACCCCTGTGATGCTTGGCGGGATGGGCCTGATCGCCATCGGCGTGCTGCTCATCGAATTCGGCGGGGCGCACTGACCCCTGCGCGACCGTCCGGGTGCGCGCTGCGCGGCGGCGCTGCTCTCGCCGCACCGCTCCCCGGACCGGTTGCCGCCGGTTGCCCTCTGACGGGGTAGGCTTCGACCTGGACATCAGGGCGCAGCGCGCCCGCACCGAGGCAGCGCCGGCAGCGGCGAGGACGGAGCCGCAGGATGGCGGAGAAGCGCGTGACGATCTACGACGTCGCCGAGTCCGCCGGCGTCGCCCCGTCCACGGTCTCCCGGGCCTTCTCGCGCCCCGGGCGGGTCAGCGCCGCCACCCACGCGAAGGTGATGGCCGCGGCGAAGGCGCTCGACTACCGTACCTCCGCGCCGGAGGCACAGGAGCGGCCCGAGAGGCACCACCGCCTGGGCATCGAGGTCCCCGACCTCACCAACCCCTACTTCGCCGAACTCGTCTCCGGCATGCAGGAGGCCGCTCACGAGCTGGACTTCCTGCTGCTCCTGCTGGACACCGTCGAGGACGAGATCCGCGAGCGCTCCAGCCTCGAGAGCGCCCTGAACGTGGTCGACGGACTGGTGCTCTCCGGGTCCCGCCTCTCCGACGCCACCCTCAACCACCTCACCAAGCGCATCCCGGTGGTGGTGATGAACCGCCGCGTCGCCGGCCTCGACTCGGTCACCCCCGACTTCGAGCACGGGATGAGCCAGGCGATGGCCCACCTGGCCGAGAACGGGATCCGCACCGTCACCTACGTGGCCGGTCCGGTGAACTCCTGGTCCGACGGGGAGCGCTGGCGCGCCGCGCGCGTCGCCGCCCGCCAGCACGGGCTGCAGATCCAGCGGCACGGTCCCTTCGCCCCCACCACCGCGGGCGGTGAGCAGGCCTTCGAGGAGCTGCGCGAGTCCCTCCCGCACGCGGTGGTCTGCTACAACGACCTGGTCGCCTTCGGCTTCCTGATCTCCGCGCTGCGGGTCGGCGTGAAGGTCCCCGGCGAGCTGTCGGTGATGGGGCACGACGACATCCAGCTCTCCCGGCTCGTCGGCGGAGGGCTCACCACCGTGGTCAGCCCCAAGCGGGCCCAGGGCCGGGCGGCCATCGAGCGCCTGGTGCGGCGGATCGAGAACCCGTCGGCCCATCGCACCCCGGTCGAGGGCTCCCTGCCGGTGCGGCTGGTGCCGCGAGGCACCACCGGCCCGCGCACGTCCGGATCCTGAGGACGGGTGGGAGGGGACGGGCCCGTCGGCCCGGCAACCGGTGACAACGACCGGAAGGAGCACCGCTTGCTTGCGAGGATGTCGCCATGAGCAACGACGCCTACGTTCCGCACCCCGACCGCCTCCTGCCCGCGGACCCGGCAGTCCGCGACATCGCCCGCAGCCTGTACGAGCTGGAGAAGGACCAGCCGATCGTCTCGCCGCACGGCCACGTCGATCCCCGTCTGCTGCTGGACGACGAGCCCTTCCGGGACCCGACGTCGCTGTTCATCACCCCGGACCACTACG
The DNA here is from genome assembly GCF_052446295.1 of Brachybacterium sp. AOP43-C2-M15. Taxonomy (NCBI): domain Bacteria; kingdom Bacillati; phylum Actinomycetota; class Actinomycetes; order Micrococcales; family Dermabacteraceae; genus Brachybacterium; species Brachybacterium sp. AOP43-C2-M15. The sequence continues at coordinate 273,886 of NZ_JBQSWB010000001.1, read as the reverse complement.
TCAACCGCCTCCTGCACTCGCGCGGAGTGGACCTCGCCGACCTCGGCGTGGGCCAGGGCCCGCTGGACGAATCCGCCTCCCGCCGGGCCTGGCACCTGCTGGCAGAGCACTGGCACGCCTACGCCGGCACCCCCTCCCGCTACTGGATGGAGCACGAGTTCTCGGAGGTGTTCGGCCTCGGGACCGTGCTGAACCCGCGCACCGCCGATGCGATGTACGACGAGATCGCCGAGAAGCTCACCCGCCCGGAGTTCCGCCCCCGCGCCCTGTTCGACCAGTTCGGGATCGAGGTCCTCGCGACCACCGACGACCCGGTCGACGACCTCGCCCCGCACGACGCGCTGGCCGCCGACGAGGCCTTCACCGGACGGGTGATCCCCACCTTCCGCCCCGACAAGTACCTCGAGCCCGCCCGCGCCGACTTCCGCGAGCTGGTCGACGCGCTCGGCGAGGCCGCCGGGGTCGACACCGGCACCTACGACGGTCACCTCGAGGCGATGCGCACCCGCCGCCTGTACTTCCGCGACCACGGCGCCGTCTCCTCGGACCACGCCCACATCGACCCGGGCACCGAGCGTCTGGGCGACGAGGAGGCGCGACGCCTCTACACCGCCGCGCGCGACGGCGCGATCGGCGCCGACGAGGCCGTGGCCCTGCGCCGCCACCTGCTGGCCGACCAGGCCCGCCTGGCCGCGGAGGACGGGCTCGTGATGACCCTCCACCCGGCGGTCGCGCGCAACCACAGCGACGAGATGTTCGACAGGTTCGGTGCGGACGTCGGCTTCGACATCCCCGTCGCCGTCGACTTCGTCCACCACCTCCGCCCCATGCTCAACGACGTGGGCCACTCGCCGAACTTCCGCACCGTGCTGTTCACGATCGACGAGACCGTGTTCTCCCGCGAGATCGCCCCGCTGGCCGGCGTCTACCCCTCGGTGTACGCCGGGGCGCCCTGGTGGTTCATCGATGCGCCCGACGCGATCCTGCGCTACCGCCGCGCGGTCTCCGAGACCATCGGCTACAGCCGCACCAGCGGGTTCATCGACGACACCCGCGCTTTCTGCTCGATCCCGGCCCGGCACGACATGTCCCGTCGTCTCGACGCGACGCACCTCGCAGGACTGGTCGCCGAGCACCGTCTGCGTCTCGAGGACGCCGAGGAGCTCGTGGCCACCCTGCCCGACCAGCAGCCGCGCGAGGTCTTCCGCCTCGGCGCCGCAGGAGAGAAGAACTGATGAGCACTCCCAGCCCTTCGGACGTCGGCCGCCTGGTCCATCTCGGGATCGGCAACTTCGCCCGCGCCCACACCCTGGTCGCCACCCAGCGCGCCGGCGGCTGGTCCGTCGTGGCGTTCACCGGTCGCTCCGCCGCGATGGCGGATGCACTGAACGCGCAGCACGGAGAGTACGGACTGATCGTGCGCGGCGCCGAGGGCGACGAGGTCAGCCTCGTGGACGTCATCGACGCGGTGCACCCCGCCTCCGATGTCGACACCCTGGTGGAACTGCTCGCCGATCCCTTCACCGCGGTGGTCACCCTGACCATCACCGAGAAGGGCTACGCGGCCGGCAGCGACCCGGCCACCTCCGTCCCTGCCCGTATCGCGCTCGGGCTGCAGGCCCGCCGCGAGGCCGGGGTCGCCGAGCCGATCGCCCTGGTCTCCTGCGACAACCTCACCGGCAACGGCGAGGTGCTGCGCGAGGCGGTGCTCGCCGAGCTCGACGAGGAGACCCGCGCCTGGTGCGAGGACCACGTGGACGTCATCTCCTCGATGGTCGACCGCATCACCCCGTCGGCCGACGAGAACGCCGCGCAGACCGTCCGCGACGCGACCGGCCTCGTGGACGCCGTCCCCGTGGTCACCGAGCCTTTCACCGAGTGGGTGCTCGAGGATCGATTCCGCGGTCGTCGCCCCGAATGGGAGAAGGCCGGGGTGCAGTTCACCGACGACCTCGAGGTGCACGAGCGGCGCAAGCTGCGCCTGCTCAACGGCGCCCACACCCTCATGGCCTACGCCGGGCAGGTCGCGGGGGTGGAGCGGGTGGACGAGGCGATCGCGCACCGCGAGGTGCGGGCCCTGGTCGAGCAGCTGTGGTCCGAGGCCCGTGCGACCCTGCCCCTGCCGGCCGACGAGCTCGACGCCTACACCGACGCCCTCGAGGAGCGGTTCCGCAACCCGCGCCTGGCCGACAACCTGATCCGCATCGCCGCCGACGGCACCGCGAAGCTGCCCGTGCGGGCGCTGCCGGTGATCGCCGAGCTCGGCGGCCCGGACACGGCGCCCGGCGAGGTCTCCGCGATCGCCGCCTGGACCGCCTGGGTCACCGACCGCGTGCGCGGCGGGCACGAGGTGCAGGACCCGAAGTCCGAGGCCATCGCGGCGGCGGTCGCGCTCGAGGACACCACCGAGCGCGTGAGCTCCCTGCTCGCCCTGCTCGACGTCCCGGCCATCGACCCCCTGGTGGACGCGGTCATCGCCGAGGAGCGGCGCCTCCCGCGCCCCTGAGTCGCGGCCCGCCCCGACCCTGCCCGGCCCGGCACTGGCCCGTCCTCATGCAGTGACCGGACAGTCTGGTGCGTTGGTGTTCCATGATCGGAACACCAGCGCACCAGACCTATCAGTAACTCTTGGGGAGGGGTGGGGCCGGGGTCAGCTCAGGGGGACGCCGAGGTGGGTCAGGCGCCCCAGGAAGTGGTCGGGGTCGCGCAGATCCTCGTCCGACACGCGGACCACCCGCCAGCCGAGCTCGTGGAGCACGTCGTCCTTGCGGCGGTCCCTGCGGTGGCGCCGTCGATCCGTGCTGTGCCAGAAGCCGTCGTACTCGATCGCGATCCGGAGCTCCGGGTAGGCGAGATCCAGACGGAACCTCTCCCCGGTCCGCGGCGCCCGGAGCGGCAGGTTGATCGTGGGCTCCGCGAATCCGGCGCCCTGCAGGAGGAGGCGCGTCTCGGTCTCCTTGGGCGACTCGACCCGTTCGCGGGCGTCGGCCGCGGCCGCCCGGACCCGGCCGATGCGGTACGTGCCCACGGCCTGCTCGGCCGCGCTCCTCAGCCGCTCGAGCGGGACCAGGGGAAGGACCCTCGAGGCAGGACCCACCAGGTGGTCGCAGGCGGCCACGAGGGCGAGGTGGTCGAGATCCGCGGCCAGCTCGGCGAGGAGCGCGAGCGGTCCGCTCACCCGGACGCCGCCCACCTGCGTCGTCCGTCCGCCTGGACCGGTGTGCATCACGGCGCCGCCTGCGGAACGGCGGCGCTCGGACCGGGGGACGGTGCAGTGCACGGTGCGTGTGCGCTCGTACTCGAGGCGGCGGGGGAGGGGGACGCCGAGCAGCTCGGCCGCGGAGGCGTGACTGATCACGGCACGTGGCCCCAGCTCGCGCACGAGCAGTCGGGCCACGAGCTCGAGCCTCGCCGGGGCTGCCGAGGGTGTGAGGAAACCCGGGATGGCCTCGACGAACTCCGGGGAGGCCAGGCGTCTCGGGTGCACTCCCCGGGCACGGAGCTCGGACCGTCGGTACAGGCTGCGGGGACCTGGGGACCAACGAGGTGTCATGGGCGAGGACCGTAGAGCAGGACCCGACGGCGGGGCGAGACCGAAGCTCGTCCTGTGGATGCGCAGCCGCTGGGGAGGAACCGTGCTCCGTGGCGTCCTCCGTGCGGGCACGTCCGATCCCGTGCGCACCCCTACCGTCACGAGATGCGCTCGGCCATCACCTGCGGACCGCGAAGTCTGGTGCGTCTGTGTTCCATGGGTGGAACACAGACGCACCAGACTGTTCGGTCACCGCAGGGGGACAGGGGTTGGGGGCGCGAGAGGTCGCGGGTCAGGGGGTGGCGGGCCAGGAGGAGCGGGGGAGGGCCGGGAGCCAGCAGCGCACCGTGGCGGCGTACCGGGCGTAGTCCTCGCCGAAGCGCGCGGCCAGGTCCTGCTCCTCGAGAGGACGCACCAGCAGATGCCACAGCACCCCGCCGGCCAGGGCGTACACGATCACCAGCCAGGAGGCGCCGAGCAGGCCCACCGCGACGCCCTGCGCGATCCCGGCGACCGCCATCGGGTTCCGCACCCAGCGGTACGGGCCGGCGACCACCAGGCGGTGCGCCATCGCCCCGGGCAGGGGAGTGCCCCTGCCGAGCCGGGCCATCGTCGCCGCCGACCACACGCCGAGGGCGCTCGCGACCAGGAGGAGCACCATCCCGGCGACGGCGATCGCCACGGCGGCGCCGTGACCGAGCAGCACGGCCACGCCCCAGCGGCGCTCGAGCCAGATCGCCGGCAGCGGGAGAACCACCAGGAACAGGGTCCAGAATGCCGTCATCTGCACGAACGTGGCCACCAGGGGTGACTCGGAGAGGGGCCGACGGGCCGGGCGGAAGGCCAACGGCCCCACGAGGAACCGCTCCACCGGGATCCGGCCCTGGAGCACCAGCAGCCCCGCGCCCACCGAGCCCGCGGAGGCGGCGAGCATCGCCACCGCACCCCATCCCGCTTCACCGGTGAGCGTCGCGTACAGGACCATCCCGGTGGTGACCAGCAGGGTCCAGGGCGCCGCCACCCAGGCGGCACGGCGCACGCCGAGCGCGACCAGCGCCGAGGCCACGACGAACAGAGGGATGTCCAGTGCCCCGACCAGCAGCGGATCGAGCCGGCCCAGGGTCGCGGTGCGGACTGCCTCCACCGTGGGCACGAGCACCCACCACAGCGCGCCCGCGAGGGCCTGGAGGGCGAAGTAGGCGCGACCCGACGCGCGGCGGAGCAGTGGCATGGCCGAGCCAGGATATCCGCGGACGAGGCGGGACCAGGAGAGTCGGCCCGGTGGGCGCGGACCCGGCCTCCGATTCTCAGGCCAGGTCGGCGAGCTTCTCGAAGCGCTCGAGGCGCTCGCGGTAGTACTCGGCGTGCGCGGCGACGGGCTCGACGCGGGTGAGCACCGGGACCTCGGCGACGGGCACGCCCGGCGCGGCCTGCTCGAGCGCCATCACGGCCGCGCCGCGCATGGTCGAGCGGGAGACGGCCACGTGGTCGATCGGCATCGCCAGGGCGTCGGAGAGCAGGTGCAGCCAGCCGGGGATCGCGCCGGTCATGCCGCCGGAGAGCACGATCCGCTCGGGCTCGCCGCCGGCCTCGCGCATCTGGTCGGCGATGCGCAGGAAGGACAGGGCCACGCCCTCCATCGCCCCGAGCAGCATGTCCTTCCAGGTCGTGGAGGCGCCGACGTTCGCGAACATCGCCCGCGAGCTGCCGCGCCACTTGGTGCCGCGCTCCCCGGAGAAGAAGGGGATCACCAGTGGGGTGCCGTCCGAGGGAGGTCCGGAGAACAGCGTCGCCGTGTCGGTGGCGTCGATGTCGAAGGGCATCGCGAGCTCGTTGCGGCACCAGTCCAGCACGCGGCCGCAGTCGCTCATCGCGGAGCCGACGAGGGTGCGCTGCTGGTCCACGCGGTAGGCCCACAGCCCGCTGGGCAGGGCGGGGATCTCGGAGTCCAGCAGCTGGCGGATCGCGCCCGAGGTGGCGGTGGAGATGCCCCAGGTCCCGGCGCCCAGCGCGCCGATCCCGAGGTTCGCGGCCAGGCCGTCGCCGATCACCGGCAGCCACACGGCGCGCCGCAGCTGCGGGAACTCCGCGGCGAGCGGGGTGCCCTCGACGGGCAGCGCGTCGTCCGGGTCCACCGCCGGCCCCATCATCGACAGATCGACGCCCACGGCCTCGAGCAGCTCGGGCACGTACTGGCCGGTGCGGCGGTCGATCATGCCGGACCAGGCGGCCGAGGCGGTGCCGAGCGCGGCCCTGCCCAGAAGCTTGAGGGCCGCGTACTCGCCGAGCGCCATGAAGCGGTCGGTGCGGGCGACGACCTCGGGATGCGTCTCGCGCAGCCAGGACAGGCGCGGCGCGGTGTACGAGGAGTGCAGGCGGGCGCCGGTGCGCTCATGGAGCGCGTCCACGTCGAGCGTCGCGGCGAGCTGGTCCACCTGGGCGTGGCAGCGGGTGTCGGCGTAGGTGATGCAGGGGGTCAGCGCGCTGCCGTCGGCGTCGACCGCGACCAGTGAGGAGGCGAAGGTGTCGAAGCCGATCGCGAGCACCTCGCCGGGCAGCGGCCCGTCGCCGAGCACCGCGGCGAGGGAGGTGTGGATCTCCTCGACCACCTGATCGGCGTCGATGGTGCTGGTGCCGTCGTCGTCCACGGTGAAGGCGTGCGCCTCCTTGTGGGTGCGCTTGTCGACCTCGCGGCCGGAGGCGTCGTAGACCGCGGCGCGGGTGCCGCCGGAGCCGATGTCGATCCCGACGACCAGGGGGCCCTGGGCGTCCTCGGCCGGGATGCTGAAGCGGGGCATGGAGGTCTCCTGCAGTCGTCGGGGTGCCTGCGCGCGCTCGGCGTCGAGGCGGCGGCGCGGGCCGTCGGACCAGCATACGAGCCGCCGTGGCACCGGCCGGCGCCTGGCCGCGGGTTGCCACAGGGCCGGGACGACGACGCGGCGCCCGTGGTCCCGGCCCGTCGGCGCGCCCGGCTACTCCAGCACGGACTGTCCCAGGTACTCGCCCTCGGCGCATCCCGGCGGGATCGCGAACACGGCCGAGCCGATCGGGGTGGTCCACTGGTTCAGCAGGTCCAGCGTGTCCAGTCGGCGTTGGATCGGCAGGAACTGTCGCTCCAAATCGGCCTGGAAGGACACGAAGATCTGCCCCGACTCGGAGACCGACCCGGCCCCGGGCGGCGGTGCCTCGTCGTAGTTGTACGGCCGACGGAAGATCTCCTGGTGCTGGCCCTCGTCCACGCCCCGGGCCCGGCGCATGTGGGAGAACTCGCCGATCACCGGGAAGCCATGGGCGGAGGCCTTCGCGAAGTCCGGTGCGGTGGACTCGGTGCCGCCGCTGAGCGGTGCCCCGGAGTCCAGACGGGTCCCGACGGCCGCCTCCCGGGCCGCACGGTCCGCCTCGTCCCAGCCGTCCAGATCCATCCGGATCCGGCGGATCACCATCGAGGTGCCTCCGGCGAGGGGCCCCTCCTCGATCCACACCACCGTCGAGAAGTGCTCCGAGTCGAGCGCGGGGTTCGCACTGCCGTCGAGCTGCCCGAACAGGTTGCGCATGGTGATGCCCGGCGCCTGCGTGCCGCGCGCGCGGCGGAAGCCCGGCTGCACCCAGCGCACCGTCGTGAAGGACCGGGCGTCCTTGAGCAGCATCCGCGCCGCGTGGGAGACGGTCAGCGGATCCTCGGCGGCGACCTGCAGCAGCAGCTCACCGCCGGTGAACCGGTCCTCGAGCCGGTCGATCCCGAAGGCCGGCAGCGGGGCGAGCCACGGCGGGGACCTCCGCTCGGCGCGCTCCATGAGGCCCGGGCCGAAGCCGACGGTGACGCTGAGCGAGGCCGGCTCCGAGGCCATCTCCGGTTCGGTGTCCGCCAGGGCGGGCTCGCCGCGGGTGAGGCGGGCCGCGTCGTCGGTGAGCAGGCGCAGCAGCCGTAGGACCCCGTCGCGGTCCACGCCCTCGCGCAGGTCCAGGGCCAGGAACATCGCCGAGGCCGGGGCGGGCGTCCCGATCCCGGCCTGGTGCTCGCCGTGGAAGGGGACGGTGAGGCCGCCGTGCACCGCGGACGCATCGGCGCCGTCCCGTCCGCTCGCCGCGCCGGCTGCGCGAGGGCCCTGCAGGGAGCGGTCCAGGCCGACGGCCGCCGCGCCCACACCGAGCGCGCCCATGCCGAGGCCACCGGCGCGCAGCAGCTGGCGGCGGCCGGGACGCGACGGGCCGTGGGCAGGGACAGGGGGCGGGGTGGGCTCGTGCGCGCTCATTCGTCGGCCCCGTGCCCGGCGTCCCCGTGCTCGGCGTGACCGCTCTCGTCGTGCTCGCCGCCGCCGTCGGACGCGCCGGACCCGGGGGAGTGCTCGGGCTCGTACTGCTCCTGGGCCCCGGCGAAGTCCTTGACCGTCGCCGTGAACGGGTGCTCGGTGCCGTCCTCGAACTCGAGGGTCAGCTCCACCTCGTCGCCGGGCAGCAGCGGCTCGGCGAGGTCCATGAGCATGAGGTGGTTCCCGCCCGGCTCGAGCACGAGCTCCTCGCCGGCGGGCAGGGCGAAGCCGCCCTCCTTCTCCCGCATGCTCATGCCGCCGGAGCCGTCGGAGGCGGTCTCGTGCAGCTCGACGGCGGGGCTCACGGGCGTGGTCGCGGCGACCAGCACCAGATCCTGGTCGGTGCCGTTGGTGACCGTGCCGAAGGCGGCGCTCATGCCGCTCGCGGCGGCCTTGATCCAGGGGTCGGTGACGGTGAGGCCGCCCCCGTCGGCGCGTGCCTCGGCGCCGTCCTCGGAGCCGCCGTCGCTCGCACTCCGCGCCCCGTCGGCGCCGCCTCCCGTGCCGCCGGAGCAGGCGGCGAGGGGGAGCAGCAGGGCGGCGAGGGCCGCGCGTCGGGGAAGCGGCGCGGAGACGGGGAGGGCGGCGGGTGGGGAGACGGATGCGGAGACGGATGAGGAGACGGATGCGGTGACGGGCAGGGCGGAGCTGTGGGACGTGCTGCGGGACATGAGTGGTCCTTTCGGGATCGCTCCGGCGGCCGGCGGCGCAGGTCGCGGCCGACGGGGAGCGGTGCGGGACCCGCACGACGGGCGCGTGCGGGGCGTTCCTCCGACAGGCGGCCTGAGCAGGCGCAGGGGCAGGACCGGCGACGCGCGGCGTCGACGGGGCTCAGGCGGCCAGGACCAGGGGCGGGCCGCGGCGCAGCTGGGGAGCGAGGACGGCCCGCTGGGCGGGCGGAAGGTGCACGAGATCGGGGACCGGGCGTGCCGGTCGGGGCAGCACGACGCGGGGCAGCGGCAGCCCGTGCGGCGGATCGGCGAGCACGGTGAGGACCGCGCCCACCAGCGCGGCGCAGCGCAGCAGGAAGCTCTCCCCGCGATGCAGCAGGAGCGAGGTGACCAGGGCGGCCGCGAGGTGCCACAGCAGCATCCGCAGATCCCCATGGCTGCCGTGCAGGGCGTGCTCGGCGACCTCGGCGACACCGTGCCCTGCTCCGTGTCCTGCTCCGTGGACGCCCCCGGTCACGGCGGGCCCGGAGTGCTCGAGGGCCGTGCCGACAGGGATCGTGCCGGTGTGGATCGCGCCGGGGCCGTGGGCGCCGTGCGCACCGTGGCCCAGATGGGAGCCCGGCGGGGCGACGAGCGTGAGGCCCGGATCCCCCGGGGTGCCGGCGGTGAACAGGCCGTGGAACAGGGCCTGGCTGGTCACGACTGCCGCGACCATGCGGGGCAGCGAGAAGCGGGTGCCGGCCAGTACCGTGCACGCGGTGACGGCGAGCCACCAGGGGATCGCGATCCCGAGCCAGGACGGCGGTGCCCCACCGCCCACCAGGTGCCCGCCCAGGGCGACCGCGGTGGCGAGCGAGGCGGCCGTGCCCCCGCGCAGCAGGCGCAGAGGGGTGCGGCTCGCGGTCATGCGACCCATTGTGCCCCGCGCGGACGGGCTCAGCGCGGATGGGCCCCGCGCGGACGGGCTCAGCGCGGGCGCTCCGGGAACCTGCCCTGCCGCTCGCCGCTCAGATCGGGCACCACCATCACGGGCCCTTCGGCGCGCTGCAGCACGGCCCGTGAGACGGAGCCGAGCAGGGTGCTGGCCATGCGCCCATGGCCTCGGGTGCCCAGCACGGTGAGCTGGGCGGCGGAGGTGTGCTCCAGCAGGGTCGTCACCGGTTCGGTGAGCACCACGTCGGAGGTGACCGTGAGCTCCGGGTACCGCGTGCGCAGGTCCTGGGCGTCGGCCTCGAGGCCCTCGGCCAGCTCGGCGCGATGCCGCTCGAGGAGGTCGGGGTCGGGGAGCCAGGCCATGTAGGAGCTGCCCCAGCTCTCCGGCATCGGCATCGACATCATCAGGTGCAGCGGGGCGCGACGGGTCAGCGCCGCCTGCGCCGCGAGCTCGACGGTGGCGCTGCTCTGCTCGGAGCGGTCCACCCCCACCACGACGGGGGAGTCGTCCTCGAGCAGGGCGAAGCTCGCCGCGCCCTGGTCGAGGAGGATCTCGTACTGGCGCGGGACCACCACGGTGGGGCAGTGGGCGTGCGCCGGCAGCGCCGAGGAGACGGAGCCGAGCAGGCGTCCGAAGAAGCCGCCGCGGCCGCGGGCGCCGACCACGGCGAGCTGCGCCGCGGCGGAGAGCCGCACGAGCACCCCCGCGGCATCGCCGTGCTCGGTGCGCAGATCGACCGCCCCCGAGTAGCCGTGCAGCTGCTCGCGCGCCCGGTCGAGCACCTCCTGGGCGGCGGCGAGCCGAGCGACGGGCGCGGGGACGCTGGGCAGGAGAGCGGCGTCCGCGTACGCCATGGTGGGGACCGTGTAGGCGGTCACGACCGTGAGCATGCAGTCGAGGCGCTTCGCGGCCCGTGCGGCGTAGTGCAGCGCCCGCAGTGCGTGGTCGGAGCCGTCGTAGCCGACGAGGACCCCATGGGGGCGGGCGTCGGGATCGACGGGCAGGGGGGACTGAGCGGTGACGTCGTCGTCGTGCATCTCGACCTCCTGGGCCGGGGGCTCTCAGGTCCGACGGCGGCGCCCCCGGGGTGGAGTCCGCCGTCGGTCACCTCATCCTAGGCCTGGAGCCCCTCGACCGGCACGGGCGAAAGTCCCGGTGAGGGGCGATGCCGCCGATCACAGCGCGACGACGCCCGGGATCCGCTCGGCGGTCTCCACGGCGATCGCACGGACCCTGTCCATGATGAAGCGCGCCGCCGGGTTGGCGGTCGTGGAGCGGCGCACGCGCATCTGGACGCGGCGCGTGGGGGCCGGTGGACGCAGCGGGACCGCCACGAGGTCGGAGCGCACGTCCGCCGTGATCAGCGAGGGCTGGACGCTCACGTAGTCGCCGGTCGCGACGAAGCCGGTGACCGCGGCGAAGTCCGAGGGATTGGCCTCGACGGGCGGCGAGAAGCCGGCCGCCCGGCAGGCGGCGGCGATGCGGTCGAACCACCACGAGTCCAGAGGGTCGTCGGTGGCCCAGGGCAGGTCGGCGAGCTCCTGCAGGGCGACGTCCTCCCGGTCCGCCAGGGGGTGCTCCGCGCCCACGAGCGCGGAGTACACCTCCTCGAGCAGGTCCGTCTCGACCCAGTCCGGGCCGAAGGAGGGGGTGACGTCGTCGGTGAGGACGATGTCGGCGCGGCTGCCGGTCTCCTGCACCGAGCAGTCGCGATGCAGCAGGTCCAAGGACAGGTCGGGGAAGGCTCGGCGCACGTCCCGGGCGATCACGGGGACCCAGGTCGCGGCGACGGAGGTCATGTAGCCGAAGGTCAGGGAGCCGGTGCGGCCCTCGGCGAGCTCCCGGGAGAGCCGCTCGAGATCGTCCAGCGCGTCGAGCGCGGCTCCGGCGTGCTTGGCGATGAGGCAGCCGGCGGCGGTGACCGTGATGCCGCGGCCGGTGCGCTCGACCAGGGCCACGCCGGTGTCCCTGCGCAGCGCCGACAGGTGCTGGCTGACGGCCGACGGGGTGTAGCCGAGCGCCTCGGCACTCGCGCGGAGGCTGCCCGTCTCGACGACGGATCTCAGGACGCGGAGCTTCACGGGATCGAGCATGGGACGACCCTACGTCCATTCAGTCGAGCTGAACAGAGGGGTGCGAATCATCGCTTGTCCTTACGGGATGGCGCGCGCAGGATCGAGGCATGCTCTCCGTACTGATCGGCATCGCCCTCATCCTCCTCATCGCCTCCGTGACCGTCGCCCTCGGGGCGCTCACCCGGCTGCTCGCCGCCCGGATCATCGCGCCGCGCCCCCGCTCCCACGGCCTCCTCACCCCGCTGGACCGCATCGCCCTGGGCAACGAGACCATCGCCCGCGACCTCCAGCCCGACGACCTCCGTCCGATCGCGCGCACCGCGGAGCGACGCACCGGGTCGTCCTGGGCCGACGGGTCGATCTGGGCAGACGCTCCCTCGTTCCGGGGTGCGGCGCCGAGCGAGGACCTGGCCGTCCGCTACCCCGGGATCGCCGCCCACGCCCTGCGCTGACGGGGCGGCGAGGGCCTCCCGGCCCGCGCCACCCCGTCGGTGATGCCCGGCTGCGCCACCCGGTCTCGTCACCCGGCTGCGCCACCCGCCCGCACCGTGCGGATCAGCCCTCCTGGCGGCCGAAGCGGGGTGCCGGCAGCGGCGGAGCGACCGCAGCGGGCGTGTCCTCGAGCAGCGCGAGCGCCTCGGTGACGCCGCGCTCGAGCTGCGGGTCCTGCCCGCTCACCCAGGCGTTCGGCGGCAGCGGCACCTCGATGTCGGGCTCGACGCCGTAGTTCTCGATCGACCAGCCCACGCCCTCGAACCAGCTGGCGTACTTGGGCTGGGTGACGCCGGTGCCGTCGACCAGGTCGTAGCGGCCGTCGATGCCGATCACGCCGCCCCAGGTGCGGGTCCCGATCACGGGCCCGATCGGCATGGCCTTGGCGACGGCGTTCACGATGTCGCCGTCGGAGCCCGCCTCCTGGTTGGTCACCAGCACCACCGCGCCGCGCGGCGCGAAGGAGGGGTAGGTGCCCGGCCGCTCGTGGCGCGGGTAGTCCCAGGACAGCACCCGCCGGGCCAGGCGATCGGTGACCAGCTGCGAGGTGTGCCCGCCGCTGTTGTAGCGCACGTCCACGACCAGACCCTCCTTGGTGGTGGCCTCGCGCAGGTCGCGGTGCATCTGCGCCCAGCCGGAGGAGACCATGTCCGGGATGTGGAGGTAGCCCAGGCGCCCGCCGGAGAGCTCGTCGACCAGCGCCCGTCGGGACTCGACCCACGCCTGGTAGCGCAGCGCGGAGTCATCGGCCAGCGGCGTGACCGCGACCCGGTGCTCGGCGCCGTCGCGCAGCAGCACCAGCTCGGTGGGCTTGCCCGCCGCACCCACCAGTGCGGCCTCCACGCCCTCGCGGAGCACGGGACGGCCGTCCACGCGGACCACCGCATCGCCCACCTCGGCGCCCACGCCGGGAGCGAGCAGGGGGGAGCGGGCGTCGGGGTCCGAGGAGTCGCCGGGCAGGATCCGGGTGATCACCCAGCGCCCGTCCTCGACGGCGAAGTCCGCACCCAGGTAGGCCGGGAGCATCGGCGGATCGGCCTTGTACACCCCGCCCTGCACGTAGGCGTGCGAGGTGCCGAGCTCGCCCTGGACCTCCCACATGAGGTCCTGGAAGTCGTCCTCGGTGACCACGCGCTCGATCACCGGGTCGTACCAGGAGGTCATGGCGTGCCAGTCCATGCCGTCCATGTCCGCGCGCCAGTACTGCTGGGCCATGATCCGGTAGTTGTCCCAGAGCATGCCGCGGCGCTCCTCGACCGGGTCCACGGTCAGGCGCAGGCGGGAGGTGTCGATGACGACGCGCGCCGGGTCCTCGTCCTCGACCTTCCGGGCGGCGGGCACCTGCACCCGGTTCTCGCCCTGGGTGATCACGAGCGTCTCGCCGTTCCCGGAGACGGCGAGGTCGGTCACGCCCTCGGCGAGCACGGTGAGCTTGCGGTCCGCGAGGCTCCAGTGCTCGAGCGTCGGCGCCGGCGCCTCTCCTTCCACGCCGGCGCGGGAGCTGCCCAGCACCCCCTGCTGCGGATGGCGCAGCCAGACGAAGCCGCCGCTGACGACGGTGAGATGGGAGTAGTAGCCCGAGACCACCGGGAAGGGCACCAGGCGCGATTCGACCGCCTCGAGGTCGACGCGGGTCGCGGGCGGACGCTGCGCCTCGTCGGCGCCGGCCGCGCTGTGGGAGGTGGCCGGGTGCGAGGACGCCTCGGACGCGGCCTCCGTGCTCGCCGAGGCCGCTGCCGCGCCGCCGGGAGCGGAGCTGCCGGGGTCGCCGGCGCCGCCGCCCTCCGTGCCCGGTGCGTCGGGCGCGGAGGTCCTGTCCGGCTCGGCCGGGCCCCAGCCGTCGGGGTGCGGGCCGAAGGGATCGGGGGTGGTGCGCTCGAGCGGCAGCAGGAAGGGCCGCTCGGCGTTGACGAATCCCAGATCGAAGACCATGTCGTCGTACGCGGTCTCGAAGGTGCGCAGGCTCAGCAGGGCCAGGTGCCTGCCGTCGGCGCTGAAGGCCGGGGCGGAGTCCTGGTACTTCCCGGAGGTGAGGGCGCGACCCGTCGGCTCCGGGTCCTCGGTGTCCGAGATCATCAGGCGGCTGAGCTGCCAGGAGTTCGGCTCGGCCCAGACCAGCCAGCGGCCGTCGGGCGACCAGGCCAGGTCGCGCACCTCGCCGCCGCCGCTGCGGCCGATCTCGCGCACGTGGTCGAGCCGCGGCGCGGGCACCGCGTGCTCGGCATCCTGCTCCCAGGCCGCGGCCGCCGCCTGCTTCCGGCGCGGGGCGGAGGTGCTGGAGCGCGCCGGGTCCTCGAGGCCGCGCAGGGTCACCAGGCGCACCACGTTGTCGTGGGTGGAGATCGCGAGCTTGGAGCCGTCCGGGGAGGGGATCGCGTGCAGGATCCGTCCCACCTCGCCGAGATCGAGCCGGATCTCCTCCCCGCCGCCGTCCAGCCGCGCGAGGGCGAGCACGTCGGAGCCGATCCCGCCGCTCTCCCTGTCGGTCTGCGCCTCCGCATCGGAGACGAACAGCGCGAAGTCGGAGCGGCCCAGCGGCCGCACCTCGCGCAGGCGCAGTCCGCACGTCCCGGCCAGCAGGCGCGAGGGCCCGCCGCGGTGGGTGAGCGCATGGGCGCTGCCGCGCCATTCGACGACGCTCGCGCGAGCGTCGTGGAGCGGGCGCATGGCCAGCAGGTTCCTGCTCGGCGAGGCCGGGCGGGGCAGCCGCGAGGCGCCGACGCCGGCGGCCAGGATCTCGACCTCGCGCGGCTCGGCGTCCAGGGAGTCCATCGCGAAGAGCCGTCCGCGAGAGCTGAACACGATGCTCGTGCCGTCGGTCGCGGGCTCGCGCAGGTAGCCCTGCTCGGAGCTGAAGGAGGTGTGGGAGCGCAGGTCGGAGCCGTCGATCGCGACGGACCAGAGGTTCGCGGCGGCGCGGTCGGTCAGGGCCGCGCCGGGGCCGGGGGTGTCCGCGGCGAACAGCAGCCGGTCCCCGTACCAGGCGATCCGCAGCTTCGAGGCGAGGATCTCGTCCAGCAGCGGCTCCCAGGACCGGCCGGCGTGCGCCTCGGTCGGGGCCTCGAGCGGGACGTCCTCGTGGGAGATCCACAGCTTCACCGCGGTGCCGCCCTGGTAGTGCTTCCAGGAGGCCTGGTCGCGGCGCCACGGGGTGGAGACCACGGTGGTGCCGGAGGGGTGGATCGCGACCTCGCCGCTGCGGCCCAGCGGCAGCAGCTCGGCCTCACCGTCGAGGGTGATCGCCCAGAGCTGCGCGTCCCGGGCGATCGGGGCGGCGTAGCTGGTGGAGGCGACGATGCGGCCGTCGGGCAGCCAGCCGACGACCTTCGTGCTCGGCCGGCCCCAGGAGGTCAGCCGTCGCGGGGCGGTGGCGCCCTCGGCGTCGATCACCCAGACCTCGGGGCCGCCCGAGGTGCGAGAGGTGTAGGCGATGTGCTCCCCGTCGGGGGAGAAGCGCGGGTACGCGACCGGGGCGCCCTCGTCGGTCAGCCGCCAGGCGCGACCGCCGGCCAGCGGGGCCAGCCAGACGTCGTTCGCGGCGGTGAAGGTCAGGAGCTCGCCCCGGACATCGGGGTGGCGGAGGTACGCGGCATGGGCGGGCGTCGTCGGCATGGTCTCCACCCTATGCCGGAGCACGGACGGCGGACGAGGGAAATCGCGCCGCCCGGCCCGGATCTCAGCCCAGCGCGTCGGCGATGACGGCGTCCGCCCGGTGCAGGGCGGCCGCGAGCTCGGCGCGGGTCACGTCCGCCTCACCCTGCCATCCGGCGTCGGCTCCCGGCGCCATGCCCGCCGCCGCGAGCCAGGCCGCGTCCTGCGGGAGCGCGATCCCGGCCGGGGAGTCGTCCGTGGTCCCCGCCGCCGGGTCCCAGGTCGCGCCCACCGCGGCCAGCGCCGGGCGCAGCAGGGCGGCGAGCATGCCGGCCGCGCAGTCGCGCGTGGCCCGCCGTGCGGGGTGCACCTTGAGCTCGGCATCGCCCCACAGCGCTCCGCGGCCGTGCAGCCAGAGCAGGGCCGAGACCTGCTCAGGGGCCTCGTCGAGGTCGACGATCAGCACGGGCATGCCCTCGAGCGGCACCTCGGGAGTGCCGGCGAAGCGGTGCAGCGCGGCGGCGACCTCCCCGCGGGTCACGGACGCGCCCGGGGAGAAGGTGCCGCCCGCCGCGGGCAGCACCCCGGTCTCCTCGGCCCAGATCATCTCCTCGAGCCCCGCGGCGCCGTCGGCCACGTCGGTGAACGGGCTGGTGGTGGGCCCGAGAGCGCGGGTCAGGAGCACGCCGGCCGAGAGGGTGCCGCCCGCCGCGGCGGCCGCAGCCCCCGCCAGCAGCAGGGTGCGGCGGCTCGGGGCGCGCAGGACGCGTGCGGGCCCCGCGGCGCGGGAGGCGGGTGCCGATGCGGGTGTCGATGCGGGTGCGGAGGCGGGTGCCGGGGACGGTGCAGAGGCGTGCGCGGCGGCGGTCGGCGCTCCGGGGCGGCCGGGGCGCAGGTGCGGGGCGGCGGGGCGTCTCAGAGCCACTGCAGCTCTCGCATCCTGCGCACGATCGCCCAGCTCGCCACGAGGTTCCCCCAGCCGTTGAGGTGGATGCCGTCGGCGGCGACCAGCAGCGGCGGGACCACCGCGCGGCCGAGCGCCTCCAGCGTGGTGCCCTGCTCCAGGAGCTGCAGCGGTGCGAGCGGCGAGCTGCTCAGGCCCTCCTCGTCGGTCAGCAGCCGCTGCAGGTCCAGGAAGTGCTCGCCGTGCCGCGCGGCGAGCTCGGCGTTGACCTCGGCCACCGCCTCGCCGGTCGTCGAGCCCCGGGCATCCCTCTCGGTGCACCAGTGGCCCAGCACCAGCGAGTCGCCCTCGGGGACCGCCTCGTACAGGCGGCGGGTGTCCTCGAGCACCCCGGGGACGTCGAGGATGTTGTTCTTGCCCGCCCACAGCACCTGGCGCGAGCCCTCCGCGATCTCGGCCAGGGAGGAGGCGAAGGTGCCGCCGTCGATCCTGGCGGCAGGAGCCGCCGGTGTGAACAGCCAGCTGCCCGAGCTGCCGTCGAGCATGCCGGCGGTGCCGTCCACGCGGCCTGGCACCCGCAGCGGACCGGCGGGGTCGAGACCGGGGTCCAGGGCCACCCGGACCTCGCCGGTGGCGGGATCCGGGTCGCCCAGCACCTCGAGGGCGGGCGTGTCCAGGCCGCGCATGAGCAGGGTGTGCGGCGATCTCGTGGCACCCACGCCGAAGGCGTGCACCGGGGCGGGGGCCGCCGAGAGCGCGAGGTGCTCGTGGATGCGGATCGGCAGCGCGGTGGCCTCGGCCCCGCCCTCCGAGCTCATCGAGGAGGAGCCCCACAGGGTCAGGGGGCGCGCGGCGGACTCGGGACGCAGCAGGCGGCGGGCGGAGGGGGTGCCGGTGGTCGCGGCCGACGGCGCGGCGGGCACTGGTGCGGCGGGAGCGGGCACGGCAGGCGCAGCCGGGGCGGCGGCGGTCTGCGGCGCGGGCATCGGGTCCTCCGTGGAGCGGTGCTGATCGAGCGCACCGGTCGGCGCCCACGGCCTCCTACTCTATGGGAACCTCGGGGGCAGGGCCAGGGTGGCGACGGTGATCCTCGCCGGTCCGCCGGACGCCCTCGGTTCGATCCGCGTCCTCGCGGATCCGTGCGCCCGCGGTCCTCCCACCTCGCGCAGATCCCGGACCTCGCGCAGATCTCAGACCTCGTGCAGCGCGGGCTCCCCGACCGGCACCACATAGGTGCGGTCCACGCTCACCTCCGCATCGGGACGGGTGACCTCGGGGATGGTCTTGAACTCCACGCGCAGCTCCTCGGTCGAGTACTCGGAGAGGACGTAGCCGCGCCGCCCGCGGATGTACTTGATGTGGGGGTTCTCGGCGAGCACCTCCTCCTCACCGTTGACCACCTCGCTGCCGTCCCCTCCCGAGGTGATCGCGGTGGTCACCAGCTCGACGCCCACGGTGGGGGAGTCCGGCTCCCAGAAGTCGGCCTTGAGCTCGTTCGCGAAGTGGACGTGCACGTCCCCGGTGAGCACCACGGGGTTGGCGATGCCGCGCTCGCTCCAGGTGCTCACGATCTCGTCGCGCTCGGCCCGGTAGCCGTCCCATCCGTCGGATCCGAGGGTGGTCTCGGGGCCGGCGGCGTTGTCCCGCTTGGCGAAGAAGACGCTCTGGGCGAGCAGCTGCCAGGGCGCGGAGGACTCCGTCATCCCGTCGATCAGCCACTGCCGCTGGTCCCACCCGAGCATCGTGCGCTCGGGATCCGTCTGCTCCTCGCAGTCGGTGAACCACCAGGTCGAGCCGCCGTCATGGCAGGCCTGCAGGTCGCGGTACTGGCGGGTGTCGAGGACGTGGAAGGTGGCCAGGTCCCCCCAGTGCAGGCGGCGGAACAGCTGCATCGAGGAGCCGACCGGCGCGCTCGAGCGCCGCAGCGGCATGTTCTCGTAGTAGGCCTGCGTGGCGGCGGCCCTGCGGGCCGCCCAGGCGTCGGTGGGCACGCCGTCCTTCGGGTACTCCCCGGCCCAGTTGTCCTGGATCTCGTGGTCGTCCCAGGTGACGATCCACGGCGCCGCCGCATGGAGCTGCTGCAGATCGGGATCGGTCTTGTAGGTCGCGTAGCGCAGCCGATAGTCCTCGAGCGTGGTGCACAGCTTGTGCGGGTGGGTGCGGACCACGTCGGTGCCGGGCCCGCCCTCGTAGATGTAGTCGCCGAGGGCGAACACGAGATCCGGGTTCTCCTCGGCGGCCCGGCGGTACGCCGTGAACCAGCCGCCCTCCCAGTGGGAGCAGGACAGGTGCACCATCCGCAGGGTCCGGGTGCTGCCGTCGGCCGGGGTGGTCAGGGTGCGACCCACGGGGGAGACGTGCCGCCCGGCGCGGAAGCGGTAGAAGAACTCGGAGTCCGCGGGGAGGTCCTCGAGCTCGACGTGCAGGCTGTGCGCCTCCTCGGGGCGGGCGGTCTCCGTCCCCCGGCGCACGATGCTGCGGAACGTCGAGTCGCTCGCGAGCTCCCAGCGCACCTCCACGGGAGCGTTCGGCATGCCGCCGCGGCCGTCGAGGACGTGAGGGTCCACCGCCAGGCGGGTCCACAGCACGACGGAGCTGCTGGTCGGGTCGCCCGAGGCGATCCCGAGGGTGAAGGGGTCCTGCTGCTGCCAGCCGCCGTCCGCCCGTGCCGGCTGCACGCCGAGCACACCGGCGGCGGCGAGCGTGGTGAGCGAGGCGCCGGTGAAGATGCGGCGGCTCATCCGGCGCTGCCGGGCGAGGTTCGCGCGGCGGTCCGGGGCGACGAAGCGGGTGGGCAGGACGGGGTCGACGGGGAGGAGGCCGGCGGAAAGATCCATCATGATCCTTTTCTGAGAAGAGAATTCTTTTCATAAGTATCACGGCGGAGCGTCGGCGTCGCGGGGTTCGCGACGACTCGCAGAGGTCGTCATCGAGCGGTCATCGACCTGTCACCGACCGCTCGTCGACCGGCCATCGGCGCGGCGGCCGGGGTTCATCGTGGTGACGCGCCCGTGCCGCGGCGGGGCGGTGGTCGCCGTCGAGGGAGGTCAGGGCATGTCGTAGTCGACGACCACCGGGGAGTGGTCGGAGAGCCGCACGCCGCGGACGTCCCGGTCGACCTCGGCACGCAGGGCGCTCCGGGCCAGGCGCGGGGTCGCGAGGTGGTAGTCCAGGCGCCAGCCGGAGTCCTTCGCGAAGGACTGCCCGAGCCAGGACCACCACGAGTACGGGCCGTCCTGATCGGGGTGCAGGCTGCGCACGACGTCGACCAGGGTGCGCGGGGTCAGCTGCTGCCCCAGCCACTCGCGCTCCTCCGGGAGGAACCCGTCGTTGTGCTGGTTCCGTCGCCACGCGGCCAGGTCCTGGCGGGTGTGGGCGATGTTCAGGTCGCCCATCAGCAGGAACTCGCGACCGGCGGCCGCGGCGGCACGCCGGGTGCGGGTGAGATGTCGGGCGAAGGCGGCCATGAACGCCATCTTGCGGGCGTAGCGCGCACCCCCGTCGGGCGCCTCCCGCATCCGCTCGGGACGCTGCAGCGCGGCGGGCAGGCCGCCCTTGGGGAGGTAGAGGCAGGCGATGGTGAGCGGCGCGTCCGCGAGGTCGACCTCGAGGTAGCGGCCCTCCGCGGCGAAGCGCCCGAGCCCGCGGGCGAGCGGGACGCGGTCCGGGGCCGGGACGGGCCGGAGGGCGGCGTCCCCTCCCGTCGACCCGTCGGCAGCTCGGGGACCGACTGCGGCCGCGGGCCCGTCCGCTGCCGTGGACCCGACGGTCGGCCCGCCCACGTGCGCCTCCCCGCTCCAGGTCCGCACCGCCACGGGTGCCTCCCGCGTGAGCACGGCGACGCCGTTGCGGCCCGGGAGGGAGCCGGTGTCGAGGGCCACGTGATAGGCGCCGAAGGACCCGGCGGGGATCCTGTCGACCTGCGCCCGCACCTCCTGCAGCGCGACCACGTCGCATCCGCGCCCGGCCAGCCAGTCGCCGAAACCGCGCCGATGCGTCGCCCGGATCCCGTTGACGTTGGCGGTGGCGATGCGGAGCATGGTGCGAGGCTACGTGTCCTCCGGCGCGGTGGGCGCGTCGACGGGCGCACCGGCCCCGGGGTCCTCAGCCGGCGGGGCCCTCATCGGACGGGGCCCTCAGCCGGCGAGGTCCTCCGCGGTCGAGGCGATCATCGCGTCGCGCGCCTCGCGGCGCCGACGCTGCTCGACGGGGTCCGGCACCGGCACCGCGGCCAGCAGGCGCTGCGTGTAGGGGTGCTGGGGATCCCCGACGACGGCGGCGGACGGGCCGACCTCGAGCAGGTGCCCGCGGCGCATCACCGCGATCCGACTCGCGACCATCTCCACGACCGCCAGGTCGTGGCTGATGAAGAGGCACGCGAAGCCGTACTCCTCCTGCAGGTTCCGGAACAGCGTGAGCACCGTGGCCTGCACGGAGACGTCCAGGGCCGAGGTGGGCTCGTCCGCGACCAGGAGCTTGGGCCGCAGGGCGAGGGCCCGGGCGATGCCGACGCGCTGGCGCTGCCCGCCGGAGAGCTCGTGCGGGTAGCGGTTGCGCATGGAGCGGGGGAGCTCGACCGCGTCGAGCAGCTGCTCGACGCGACGGCCCCGCTCGGCGGCGTCCAGGTCCTGGTGGAGCAGGATCGGCTCCCCGATCGATTCGCCGATCGGCAGGCGCGGGTTCAGCGAGGACCCGGGGTCCTGGAACACGAAGCCGACCGTGCTGCGCATCTGGCGCAGCTGCTTGTTCGTCGTCCCCGCGACCTCGAAGCCGTCGACCGTGAGGGAGCCCTCGACGACGGGGACGAGCCCGACGGCGGCCCGCCCGATCGTGGTCTTGCCCGAGCCGGACTCGCCGACGAGCCCCACGACCTCACCGGGGCCGATCGTGAGGTCGATCGAGTGGGCGGCGCGGAACGCCTTCTTCCTCCCCGTGCCCGGGTACTCGATGCAGGTCCCCGCGAGCTGGAGCGCCGCGGCCCCCTCGGAGGGCTCGCTGCCGGGGTGGACGAAGGTCTCGTCGGAGGTGATCGGGATGACCGGGGCGGACTGGGCCTCGTCGGCCGCCTCGGCGTCGGAGCCGAAGGCCACCTCCTGCGATCCTGCTCCCAGGTGCGGCACCGAGTCCAGCAGCCGCTGGGTGTAGGGGTGCTGGGGGCTCGTGAAGATCTCGGCGGCCGTGCCCTCCTCGACCACCTCGCCCTGCTTCATGACGAGGATGCGGTCGGCCATGTCCGCCACCACGCCCATGTCGTGCGTGATGAGGATGATGCCGGCGTCCACCTTCCGGCGCAGATCGCGCATGAGCTTGAGGATCTCCGCCTGCACGGTCACGTCGAGGGCGGTGGTGGGCTCGTCGGCGATGAGCAGCTTCGGTTCGCAGGCCAGGGCCTGGGCGATCATGATGCGCTGGCGCTGCCCGCCGGAGAGCTGGTGGGGGAAGGAGTCGTAGCGCTCCTCGGGATCGGGGATCTCGACCAGGCGCATGAGGCGCAGGGCCTCCTGCTTGGCCTCCCGCGGACCCATCACGGTGTGGGCGCGCAGCGTCTCGGTGATCTGGAAGCCCGCCGTGTACACGGGATTCAGCGCCGTCATGGGCTCCTGGAAGATCACCGAGATGTCCTTGCCCCGCACCTGCTGCAGGCGCTCCTGGCTCATCCCGATCAGCTCGCGCCCGTTGAGGGTCGCCGAGCCCGAGGCCCGGCCGTTGCGCGGGACCAGGCCCAGCAGCGACATGGAGGACTGCGACTTGCCGGAACCCGACTCCCCGACGATCGCGAGCACCTCGCCGGGGTGCAGGTCGTAGGTGAGCCCGCGGGCGGCGGTGAACCACTCGTCGTTCACCCAGAACCGCACCCCGAGGTCGCGGACCGAGAGAATGGGCGCGGGGGCGTCGGCGGGGGCGGACCCGTCCCGGTGCTGTGCGGTCATCGGCGCTCATCTCCTTCGTCGTCATCATCCACGGCGCCGGATCCTGCGTCGGCGGATCCCGTGCCCTCGGGCGCTCCGTCCGCGGTCGCCGTGCCGTCGGCCCCGTCGTCGAGGGTCGACCCCGCCGTCGCGGACGCTCCCCCGCGCGGCGCGGTGCTCGTGCCCGAGCCGCCGTCCTCGCCGAGGCGGCCGGCACGACGGTCCGCACGATCCATCTTCCGCTGCGAGGGGATGGACTTGGTGCGGGGGTCGAAGGCGTCGCGCAGGCCGTCGCCGACGAAGTTCACGCACAGCGCGATGAGGATGATGAACAGGCCCGCCCACCAGAACAGCCAGGGGCGGTTCGCGAAGGCCGACTGGTACTCGTTGATCAGCTGGCCCAGCGAGATCTGCGGCGGGCGGATCCCGAAGCCGAGGAAGCTCAGCGCGGCCTCGAGCACGATCGCCTGGCTCATCAGCAGGGTCGTGGCGACGATGATGACGCCCATCGAGTTCGGGAGCATGTGCTTGACCATGATGCGCACGTCCCCCGCTCCGGAGACCCGGGCGGAGTCGACGAACTCCCGTTCACGCAGCGCCATGAACTCCCCTCGCACCAGGCGGGCGAGCGATGTCCACAGGATGCAGCCCAGGGCGATCGCGAGCATCGGTGCCATGTAGAGCCCCTGCGGGATGCCGAACAGGGAGAAGTTCGGGCCGCTGACGAGCTTGCCCAGGATCGATCCGATGACGATCGTGGGCAGGATGATGAAGCCGTCGGTGACGCGCATCAGCAGACGGTCCAGCGGGCCGCGGTAGAAGCCGGCCAGGGCGCCGACGATCGTGCCGATCACCAGCGAGACCAGGCCGATGATGGCCATCACCATGATCGAGATCTGGATGCCCTTCATGACCCGGGCGAAGTTGTCCCGGCCGATCTCGTCCTGGCCGAAGGGGCGGCTGCCGGGGTTCAGCGGGTCCGAGAGGGACCAGGTCGGCGCGCCGGCCGGGTTCTCGATCGGGGCGGAGCTGGTGTGGTCGTGGATCCACCAGCCGGGGATCGGCCCGACGCCCTGGGCGCTGAAGGCGAGCAGCGCGATCAGGGCGAACATGATGAGGCTGCCGACGGCGCCCTTGTGGCGGAAGAACTTCCGGCGCACGATCGCGCCCTGGCTGAGCCCCTCGGTCTCCTTGTGCTCGATCGCGTTCTCGGCGACGTCGTCGGTGGTGCCGGAGGACGGGCTGAAGGCGACGTCCCCCTTCTCGGGCTGTGGAGTGCTCATCAGGCGTTCACCCGGATCCGTGGGTCGAGGACCGCGTAGAGGAAGTCCGCCACCAGGTTGGCGATGACGGCGAGCAGGCCCGTGATGACGATGTACGCCATGATCGGGTCGAGCTCGTTGCGGTTCATGGAGTCGATGAAGAGCTTGCCCATCCCGTTCCAGCCGAAGATGGACTCCGTGATGACGGCACCTCCGATCATGGTGATGATGTCGACGGGGACCACCGAGGCCAGCGGGAGCAGGGCGTTGCGCAGCGCATGGCGCATGACGACCGTGCGCTCCGGGAGGCCCTTCGCGCGGGCCGTGCGGATGTAGTCCTGGCCCAGCACCTCGAGCATCGACCCGCGCGTGTAGCGGGTGTAGGACGCGATCGAGATGCAGATGAGGGCGATCGAGGGGAGCAGCAGGTGGGTGAACGTGTCGAGGTTCGTGATCCAGAAGCCGCCCTCGAGGTTCGGGGTGCTCGCGCCGATGGTCGCGATGGGTCGATTGTTGATCGCCGGATGCTGGTTGTAGCGCGGCCACTCCTGGAACATCCGGTCGACGAACACGATCAGGCTCATGAGCCCGGCCGTGATCGCTCCGCCCCGCGCCGAGACCCACGGGTCGGGCCCGCGGAGCAGGAGGCCGACGCCGAGGCCGATCGCGACAGCGGCCACGAAGAGCAGCGCCATCCACAGCCAGGTCATGGACACGTAGTAGAAGAGGTTCAGCAGCGGCATGTAGAGCGCGATGCCGATCACCGCGACCGCCAGCGCGGTCAGCAGCGCCCGCCGGTTCCCGAACCCGGTCGAGAGGTACGTCGTCACCAGGGCGGCGACGAGGCCGAGCACGCCGACGCCGACGATCCCGAACGACGGCTCGTTCAGCCACCCGGTGGCGAGGATGACCCAGATGGTCGCGAGGGTGACCACGGTGGCGCCGACGAAGGAGATCGCGCGGCGCCGGAGCCGGCCTCCCAGCGCGGCCGTCCACACCACACCGGAGATCAGGGACACCACGATGATCGTCCCCCACCCGATGACGGGATCGGCGAGGAAGTTGTTGAACTCGATCGCCCCGTACTGCTTGAGCAGCACCGCGACCCAGAACACGGGCAGCGAGTAGAGCAGGAAGTTCAGGAAGGTGATGAAGTAGTCGAAGCCCGTGTACTGCCGGATCGCGGAGACCATGCCGACGAAGACGCCGATCACGATGGACACCAGCGTCGCCAGCGTGACCAGCTTGATCGTGTTCGCGATCGCGCCCGGCAGCTGGGAGGTGACGTCCTGGCCGACGTACCAGGCCGAGCCCAGATCGCAGGATCCCACCAGACAGCCGGAGGCTCCGAGGAGCCACTGGAGGTACCGGACGACCGCCGGGGTGTCGAGATCCAGCTGCCGGTCACGGTTGGCGAACAGCTGCTCGATGTTCGGCGCGGTGCTCGCCCGCAGGTCGAAGTAGTAGTCCAGGGTCAGGTCGAGCAGCAGGTACAGGACGAAGGTGACGACCAGCAGCACGAGAGCGGTCGACAGGGTTCTGCGGAGCAGGAATCTGATCATCGGCACATCACGATCGGGGGGTCGTGGGGACGACCGCGGCGCCTCGCCCTCGCCGGGCGTGCCGCGGTCGTCCCCGGGAGGGCGGCCGACGTCTCGATCTCACGAGACGCGGTGGGGCTCAGCTGACCTGCCACTCCCAGTAGTTCCAGAACATCGTCGGCGAGACCGTCGTGTTCGAGACGTTCTCCACCCGGTCCCGATAGATCGTCAGCTGCGGGTGCTGGAAGAGGACCACCCCGAAGGCGTCGTCGACCAGATGCTTCTCCACCTCGGTGAGGATCTCGAGCTGGCGGTCCTCGTCGAGCTCGACCTGGAGCTCGTCGAAGAGCTCGTCGACCTCCTCGTTCGAGTACCCGCCGTAGTTGTTCTGCTGCCCGGAGCGGTAGTTCGCATCGGACGAGGTGACGCCGGTGCTCGTGGCCTGCCAGCCGAAGAGGAATCCGTCGTAGGTGCCGTCGCCGCTGCGCGAGCCCCAGTTCACGTCGCCCTCATCGATGATCTCGAAGCCGGCGGCCTCCGCCTGCTCCTTGATCAGGGTGAACTGCTGGACACGGCGCTCGTTGGTGTCGTCGTAGAGCACGCGCACCGCCGGCGACTCGACGCCGGCCTCCTCCAGCAGCGCCCGCGCGGCGTCGGGGTCGCTGCCGGGGAACTCCTCGTCCATCCCGTTGCCCGCCACGATCGGGTCGTACATCGGCGAGCCCGGAGCCATCGTGAAGGAGCTGCGCAGCGTGGCGTCCGGGTTCAGGGGCTGGATGATCGTCTCGAGGATCTGCTCGCGCGGGAGCGTCTTGAGGAACGCCTGGCGCACGAGCTTGGCCGTCTCCTCGTCCCCGCCGTAGGTCTCGGGGTCGAACGGACCGCCGTTGTCGAAGGTCAGGTCGAAGTGCTCGTAGGTGGCACCCTCGCCCCCGTCCACGGTCACGCCGTCGATGGCTTCCGCGGCGGAGAGGACGTCGGCCGTGGCCTGCGGCTGGATCATGTCCAGCTCACCGTTCTCGATGGCCTGCACCGAGGCCATCGGATCGCCGTTGATGCGGACGGTGATCTGGTCGACGCCCACCTCGGTGGGGCCGGAGTAGTTCTCCTCCCGCTCGAGGGTGAGGTACTGGCCCTCGACGAAGTCGACCATCTTGTACGGACCGTTGTGGACGATGAGATCCGTGTCCTCGGGCATCGAGGTGAAGTTGAAGCCCGTGTTCCAGGCGTTCGCGATCTCGGACAGGGCGGCGTTGTCCTCGTTCTCGATCGCATCGAGCACCGCCTGCTTCGCGGCCTCCGGATCCTCCTCGCCCAGGGCGAGCTTGCCGGTGATGTGCGCGGGCACGCCCACGCCGTCCGCACCGAAGCCGAGCTCCACGTCCCAGTCGGCGAAGTTCCGGGAGTAGGTGAAGGTGACCTCCTTGCGATCCTCGGAGATCTCCGGGAAGTCCGTGATCAGCGCTGCGCCGGGGCTGGCCGCGTCGAAGAAGACCGAGCCCTCGGAGAGGTCCTCGAGCTCTCCCTCGTCATCGCGCTCGTCCTCGACGTCGCCCTCCTCCTCGGTGTTGAAGTTCGAGGAGATCCCGGCCCACTGCAGGACGATGTCCGCGGCGTCGACGGGGGTCCCGTCCGACCAGGTCGCGTCGTCGGCGAAGGTGTACTTGATCTGGAGGGGGTCCTCGGAGACCTGCTCGATCGTCCCGAGTGCTCCGGGCTGGACCTCGAGCTGGTCGTCGTAGTAGCCGAAGTTGTCGTTCATCATGTAGGTGATGATCGAGTTGGAGACGGCGTTGCCGTTGGTGGTCTCCGTGTTCATGCTGCGGAACGCTTCGTTCCAGCCGATGTTCAGGACGCTGCCGGCACCACCGTCGCCGCCGTTGTCGTCGTCCTCGCCGGGCGGTGTGCAGGACGCGGCGATCATGGCCGCGGCGGTGACCGCGACCCCCGCTCCGAATTCTCGTCTTCTCATGTCTGCTCCTGGTGTGCTCGACGTCGAGGGCGATGGGTGACCGTGCCTCGTGGTCGAGGCGTGATCACGACTTGCGGAAGGTCGGTTCTCTCGGTATGGGGTGCCCCGACTCTAGGGATCGAATGCTCCCGGGGACCACCGTCCTGACGACGCATGGCCTTTCGTTACCAGTTCGTGATTGTGGGGGGATGGCATCGGGAGGCCCGGTCCATGAGGTCGGGGAGCTCGGGAATGCCGGTCGAGGATGCCCTGAGCGCCGGGCGGGGGCGGCGCGTGGGGCAGGTGCCGTGTCCGGACGCGGGGCGGCGCGGCGATGGGCAGGCGGTGCCACCGTGACAGGGCCCTAGACTCGGGTCATGCACCGGTCGGAGCCCCGTGACGGACCGGAGGATGCGCCACGTGGATCCTCGGGGGAGTCCGCTGACCCCGTGCGCCCACTGGTGCTGCGGAACGGCCGCGCGCCGGTGGTCGCAGCGCTCGCGCTGGCTGCGGCCGTGCTCGCGGCGCTGCTGATGGTCATCCAGATCCCCCTCGAGCGCGTGCCCGCCCTCCTGGGCCTCCCCGCCGTGCTCGCGGCGGTGGCGTGGGTGTGCTACCTGCGTCCCCGGGTCGTCCTCGCCCCCGAGGCGCTCACCATCGTGGGCATCGCCCGCACCACCACGATCCCGTTCTCCCGCATCGACCGTCTCGACGTCCGCCTCGGTCTCACTGTCCACGCGGAGGACGGGAGGGCCCATGGCGTCTGGGCGCTGCCGAGCGCCGGTCGGAGGGTGCGCCGGGACGAGAGGCGCCGGCTGCACGTGGAGCGGCACGTCCCCGCGTCCGTGCAGACCGTCGTGGACGCCCTCGCCCGCTGGCGGCAGGAGACGCCGCGCCCCTCCGGGAGCGGGGAGCGCGGAGAGAGCGGAGGGAAGGCGCCGATCAGGAGCGCGATCAGCATCGTGCCCCCGGGGCTGCTGGTGCTGGCCGGGGTCTGGGCGCTGTGGGGGCTGCGGACGGCCGCCGAGCTCTGACCGACGCGGGGCGCCGAACGGACCGGCCCGGCGCGGCGCGCCGCGTCGGCCTGTCCGGCCGGCCGCGCTTCCCTCCGCAGCGGGGTCTCAGACCTCGTCCGTGCCGGGCGTCGGCGCGCCGACGGGGTCGCCGACGACGGGCCCCTCCGTGTTCGGCCTCCAGCCCAGCGCCGGCGCGACGTGCTGCGCGAAGCTCTCCAGGATGTGGAGGTTGAGGTCCACGCCCGCCTGGTTCGGGATCACTTAGCATGTATTAAAGAGTGGTCAGAGGACGGAGCAAACGTGAGCGCGAGCAAAGATGCAGCCATCTACTGCAGGATCAGTCGCGATGCCGAAGGGGACGGGGAAGGCGTAGAGCGACAAGAACGACTGTGCCGCGAGCTTGCCGACCGTCTCCACTTAAACGTCGTCGAGGTGTACACAGACAACGACATAGGCGCTTCCGACAGGACATCAGACACAAAACAGCGAACCGCCTACAAACAAATGATTGCAGACGCGAGAGTCGGGAACTTCCACCACCTACTTGCCTACTCCAACTCGCGACTCACCAGACGGATGCTCGAACTCGAGGACCTCATACAACTCCACGAGCAATCAGCAGTTGTCATCCACACAGTCGCCTCGGGAGACGATGACCTCTCAACAAGCGACGGCCGCATGGTCGCAAGGATCAAAGCATCAGTAGACGCAGCAGAGTCCGACAGGATCGCAGAACGCCAACGAGCCGCATCCCTCCACCGCGCGCTTCAAGGTAAACCCAAGCTCCAACGGCAACGCGCATTTGGCTGGGAAGACGACGGACTCACAATCCGGGAGCCCGAAGCCACACACATACGAGCGGCAGTCGAAAAGCTCAAACAAGGTGCTTCCGTCACGCAGATACGACAAGAGTGGGAACGCGCAGGCATCAAGACAGCAGCGGGCAATGCTGAATGGCCTTGGCAGACCATAAACAGGGTGCTAGTCGGCTGGCGCACCGCCGGAGTGCGAACCTACCACCGCGAACCCCTACGAGACGCTACGGGCGAACTCGTTATGGGCGAATGGGAAGCAATCATCACACTCAAAGATCGTGAAGACGCACTCGTCATGCTCAGACAACGGAGCATCAAGAAGGTCCGACAGGGCACGTGGTACCTGTCAGGAAAAGTACGCTGCGGCGTCTGCGGTGGCAAGATGTACGGACAGCTCACAGACACACCAACCTACGGGTGCAAGCCAGGCAACGGCCACAACATCATCACAGCCAAGAAGCTCGAAATATACGTGCAATCCATGCTGTACAGGCGACTATTTGATCGGATGCAAAAGTCCGAGGCGAGCGACTCGAACAAAGAACAAAAACCGGACACTGACTGGCCGAGACAGGACGAACTCGACCGGACCAACACCCAAATAGACGAACTCATGAGCGCATACCAAGCGGGGTCACTCTCAGGCGAAATTGTCTTCCCACAGGTAGACGAACTCGACCAGAAACGACAAGTTCTACGCACCGAAAGAGACGACCACTACGCGAAACAGGCCGAACCTGTCACCCGAAGTGACGCGACAGCATTCGTGCAATCACTCATAGACAATGCCGACTCAGGGATACACAAGGATGACTCAGAGGAGGACATCGCACGAAAGAAACTCATGATGCAGAACGAAATCGACACGGTAGTCATCCACAAAGGCAAACGAGGACGAGCAGGCTGGGGCAAAGCTCTCCTCGAACGAATCGAAATCGTGTGGCGGAGCTAAGGGCAGCCACACATCACGTGCAGTAGACTGCGGAGCGAGCGGCAGACACGCAAAAGGCAACGATGTGTGCACACAGGCGTGGCACTACCGTTAGACCGCAGAGACTGACTGTTGAGACGTACAGGAGCGCGACACATGGCGATCTACAAAGTGACAGACCTCAAAACAGACGAAGTCACAACCACCAGCGACCTGCGCTACCTTTACGCGAAGTTGCATGACATCGAAGATGCCACACAGGTCGACCAAGACGCATACAAGCCATTTGAAACCGCGCTCGTATCATCTCCCGACTTCCAAAAATCGTTGAGCGTGCTGATCGAAGAGGTCGATGTACGCGAGGCAATCAAAAACGTACGGAAAGAGCTAGACGACGCAGCGGAAAAGCAGAAGACCGCGAAGGTTGAACTCCAGAAGCTGACCGCATCCGCTCTCGCAGACGTAGACGACAACGCAAAAGCGAAGGAAACAGTCGAGCAAATCCTCTCAGAGGCGAAACAATCACCCGTACACGTGAAGAAGTGGTTCGTCTCCAAGAAGGTCAACAAAAAGACAGTTCCGGCAGTCATCACCCATGTGAAACTTCCGAAGCACGTTGACACTCACATGACAACCATCGCAGAAGAGCGCGAAGCAAACCGGTCAGCAACAGCCACTTGAAGAGCCACAATGCGGGCGTTCAACAACTTGGACACGCCGCATCGCGACCTACGACTACTCGTCGAGCAGATCTACGCACTCGAACGTGAACTCAGTGCAGCCTGGGGAATGACACGCACCATCGAAGGTGACAGCGAGGAACTAGACGAGCTATACGGGCGCATGTACTACTACCTACTTGAGTACGTTCCCTTCGGACCCGATGAGCTGATGTTCTACGAAGAATACGTAGAGCAACACCAAGAGAAGCGCAGGAACAACCCAGATCCGAAAGAACGAGGATCGTCCCTCCCGTGGAACCGCCAACCACGCATCGTTCGAGGCGACCCGAACACATGAACACAGAAACTACAAAGCCCGCGTGAGACTTGTTGCTCACGCGGGCCAGTGTACGTGTAGTCAGCCCCGCTTCATCGAGTCCAAATGCGAAGCGAACTCCGTCAACGACTTAAACGAAGCATCACGACGAGCCACAGCCTCAGTGACAGACTTCGAATACAGGGGACGCTTACGATCAGCATCCTGAGCAAGCACAGACAGTTCATGACGAATCAAAGACACAACACGCGAAACTTCAGCGCGGTCAAAGACAACATCGTCAGTAGAAGGGGCGGTGGACTTCGTGTTCGTGTTCGTTGTCATGGATGGAACTACATCACGAGACTAGTAGCTGTCAACCCACCCAGGACACTCAAACAACGAGTGCAGACGTCGGCCGACAGGTCCGCATGACAGACAGCGACCACTAGGACCGCAGTCACCGTTACACTCGACAGATGACTGAAAACACAGAGTTCAACATCCCAGACGGCCCCCAGCCAGGCGCACCAGGAGACATCAACCCCCAGGCTGCCAAGCTGGCGATCATCTCAACCAAGCTCAACGAGCACGTCCAGCGAACCAAAGGCCAAGGACCGACTGACTTCGAGCAAGCGTTCGTCCTCGGATACATCGCCGGCATTGAAGTCGACGGCCAAGCACTAGCGCCCGAGCAGTATGACCCGGCAATTGCCAAGGCGCTAGAAGCAGCAGCCCCGCTCCACGGCTGATTCAACTCCTGAGACACACGAAAGCCGCAGATTCCGTAGCAAGCGAAACTGCGTCCTGAGAGCGTCAGCTACAAGCCACGAATAGGCGTGGCTCATAGCTGCCGTTTTAGCGACCTAGAGAACGAACGACACGGAAACCCATTGGACCGTGGTTCCGTTCGGAAAATGCAGTTACTGTGCTGGTGCGCAGACTCCTAAGCAAGCACGCACCACAGTTTTGCACAGCTCAAGCAGCCCAAAGGAACTCGAAGAGCGCAAACAAAAGGACCCAGCCTCAACGACGAGACTAGGTCCAACAAGAAAAAGAGAGAACGCACGATCCTGTGCATTAGGTAGAGGTGTATCAAAGACCCCAACTCGAAGTTGGGGGTGCAAGAGGGTCGATCACCACCTATCGACAACCGCTTTCACGGCCTCCTTACGTTGCCCACAATCACATGCGCTACCTAGCGTTGTTTGTTGCACCCGGCTCTTGCACTTTACCGAGTCTCATGAGATCCGCGAAACCGTGCCCCCCGCCTGGAGAACGTCCGTGGGGCTTTAATCGCAGAGCATGGCGCATTCGTCCGAAGCCGGTGTTCGGTCGTTGTATAGATCCTAATAATGGAGTTGGATCGAACACGTCATGCTGTGGCTATATTCAGTTGTCAAGATCAGCCCGAAGGCCAAACTAAGAAAACGTCCCGACCGCATTGAAATTGCAACATCCGACCGAAGCAAAATCAACGCGGTCGGAACGTTATGGACACACATATCGGAAAACGAATCAGGCCGTCTTCGCCAACGCCTCTTCAACGCGACGACGATAGCCGGGCATGTACTTAGACTGCTTACGGCAATACTCATTCCACATGGCCTCAGTCGCAACCACAGGTTCATCAATGACAACCCTTGCACCGCCCTTGCCCAACCTGTAGCAAACACGGTAATGATCAGGACCTAAATCAGTGGCCGGCAAAACCCAAATGTCACGAGGCGGGATGCTCCAATCCGCGTGCCTATTCGCCATCGACTCCGAAGTGCGGGCCAAATACCTCTTCTTCTTTCTGTTCTCATCGTGAGCTGCGACCTTCCGACTGCCGCCCCTCTTGAACTGCGACTGGAAACGCACATACCTCTCCCACTCGGCAAACGTCACCGGCAGGGGTTGCTTGACAACGACACGCGACTGACCCTCGGCGAGACGGTAGCAAACATAGCACTCATTGATCCCAAGTTCGGGCGGGGAAATCAACCAAATCAAAGCAGGCGGAACATCTTGCTTCGCATGTGCCTGAGCAATCCGCTTTGCCTTCTTAGACAACTTGTCCCTGTTCATTGCCGTCCTCCATTTCGTGTGAATTACATTCAATGGATCATATCGACGGTCAACGAGGATTCCACATCTCACTCTTGCACTAAAAACGGCCCGCAGTTCATCCAGAAAACTACGGGCCGTTTCGATCCACACGAATGCCCAAAGTGCAAGAAGACATTCAATGTTGCGAACCAGACTGACCTCCGATCACAACGAAAGAATCATATCGAGTAGAGATCCAGGCTCTACAATCCAGCGTCAGGCAGCCGCTCGCCAACGCTCAGCAAACACAGTCAGCAACCTCGCAAGCTCGCCCATGTCGCCAGTGGGATCTTGAAACTTCCAATCAATGACTTTGGCCGCAGCCTCAATCGGGGCAGATCCATCCGGATACTCCAGGTCGCCAGCAACCAGCATCAGCCAAACACCAGCGATGAAAGCTTTGCAATCCTCCACAGAGGCAACAGGTGACTCCTCCGCGAGGTTCCATGCGTCGAGCGTGCTGATCACACGCAGTCCCAGCTCACTGTGCTCACTCATCTCATCCATGCCACGAGCCTACCAAGCGAAGGCCACTGGTGAGGCTGACTGCTGGCGGAATTCTGCTAGAGGACTGCTAGTGGACTGCTTGGAGTTCTCTGGAGTACTCTGGCTTGCTGGAGTTCTCTAGAGGAGTTCTGGAATACTTTTAGAATTCTTTAGCTGGCTAGTGGACCACTCTTTGGGAAGTCTTCGAGGAGGCTTTCGGAGTCTTAGGGAAGCCTTCGGAGCAGCCGCGGCGGTAGTCCAAAGTTAGGGCTAGTAACTGTTGGGGCTTCCTTTATGAGGAAGACCAACATTTGTTCTCGAGGTGTGAAAACCTCTGCATCGGGAAGTCTCGAAACAAACTCGATGCCAGTAGCGATCGCCCAACTTGTGTCGAGACAGCACGTAAGCTCTGCATCGCGTTCAACATCGAACCGCTCCGATATAAACCCTACGACCACAACCCATCGTCGTAGGAGTAAACATGTCCCTGCCAAACATCGAAAACGACTTCAAGCTTCCCGAACTCGACAGCAACGAGACACCTTCAAAGCCCAAAAGCGTACGACTTGGAACACCACGAGGACGCGTTACCGAAAGCAATGCACGACTGCTCGCATTCATCGGAATGTTCCCCGGAGTCGACAGTGAAGCATTGTCAATCCTCAACCGAAGCCAACCAAGCCGCATCAGCACAGGCGGCGAACTCATGACAGTGAGAGGCACTGAGCAATACCTACGCAAGCTTTACAACCTTGACTCACTCGCCAAATTTCGTGACGCAGTCTCAGGAGTCACATCATACGGGCTCACAAAACTCGGTGTAGCTTACGCCCGCGAGTTCGACTACGACCTGACACACGAAGCATCACTCGACGGCATCAGTCTCGAACGGTTAAAGCACTACCGGATGATCGCTCACGTTGCCGCACAGTTCGCGTCGCCTGAAGGATTCTTCGAAGAATCACTCGGAGTTGAGCCTGTTGAACTTGAACAACTCGTCAGCGAACACGAAATGCGAGCAGCGTTCACACCCGTGCAGCGCAAGCTGAGCGAGAACAAGAAGCAAGGCAAGAGCAACGATTACGGCAAGCTTCGAGTTGAACTGCTACAGCGTGCTTTCAAGGAAGCACAAGACGGACGAATCGCATTAAGCGACCTGCTCCAAGCACACCCCGTCCTATACACAATCGGCTACCCACGACGTGAAGGCTCGAAACTCAAGTACGTTCACCAGCCTGATCTAGTCATCAACCTTGACAAGGATCGTAAGCAGAAGGCACAGAACCTACTCGTTGAAGTCGAACTGAACAAGAAGTCTTGGGAAGCTTACGATTCGATCCTAGCCACGCTCAAGGCCGAACTCGAAAAGCCCTACGTGTACGCCCGAGCGGTGTATTTCACCATCGGCTCAGGCGTCGAAACACTGCTCCGCAAGGTTGATGCAGCAGGTGACTACGGGCTGTTTAGCTCCGGGAAGCTGACTGTACTACCCATCTGCAACCGCGACGGTGACCCACTGCGACGCAACAACAGAGTGCGTGTCCAAACTAGGTGACGGGCACTCACTCACACAAGCATCCACACGATGCAACGGAGGTAAATGAACAATGTTAGATGCACTCGAAACCCTACTCTCAGGCCTATTCGGCCCATTCATCCCATTCCTGCAAGCTGCTAAACCCTACGTCCCATTCATCTTGATCGGGCTTGTGGCCCTTGCCTGTGTGGTGCGTTTCGGCACGCCATACGTGCTTGGACTCATCCGCCGGCTCACCACTCGAACACCTCGAAGCTTGTTCAAAATCAAGCGTGAACTACTTGCTCAGCCTGACATTTGCGAGATGTACGCACCCGCTAATCAGTACATCAATGACCGCGATGAAGGCAAGAAGGGAGGCGCACAATTCGCATGGCTTTCGCCATTCCCTCGCGCCGTACGTGCTTCGATCAAGCGAAACCCGGTATCGAGAACACGCAAGCTCAACGCTCGGGCACAAGTTGCAGCCGCAGCTAAGTGCATCACTGTTCGCGCACCGCACGCGGCTGACAATGTTGTCGGTGACCTCGAAGAGCACTACCGAATTGACATGAAGCTCGACGGCCACGACCGAAAGGAGATTGAGAATCTGGAAGGCCGAGTGAAGGCGCAACTCGGACTCCGTGAGACCCAACGAATCAACACAGCGGACAACTACACCATGAGCATCATTGCACACAAGAGCGATGCCGAAGACCCGCTCGTTGGTCAAAAGTACGGATCGGAGCTATTTAAAGACAACCCGGCAAAGACACCCAGCGCGCTCCCTTGCGCAGTTACACAGAGCGGCAACATCTTCACGGTTCCTATGCACCACACGCTCGTATTTGCGGGCACAGGTGGAGGTAAGGGTTCAGTAATCCACGCAATGATCCTTCAGCTTCTGCGCTTCTGGGAACAGGATCGCGTGAAGTTCTACGGGATCGACCCGAAGATGAGCGAACTGAAAGCGTATCGAGAAACATCAGTATTTGAGGATGTCGTGCAGGACACCGAGGAGGCTCAAGAATTGATCTCCCACGTGTACGAACTCATGAACAACCGTTCACGGTCAACCACGATTGATGTTGAAAAGGGTGACTTGAAGCGCAGCCTCGATGCAACCACTGAAACACCGATGGTTGTCCTTGTCATCGACGAGTTGCTTGACCTGTTGCTCTCGCTCAAAAATTTGGGCAAGCCGGGAGCGGCTACAGCTTCACAGTTGACGGGAATCCTCGCTAAGGGACGATCACTCGGCATTTACGTGGTCGCGGCTACACAGTCGGCCGACAAGGAGCTACTTGGCCGTATGCGAGTGAACTTCGCTAACGTAATCGTCCTCCGACAGGACAGTGTCTACCTTAATGACATGTTCCTTGGTGAAAAGGCGGCGGAACGAGGCTTCGACTCGACTGCGATCCCTGCATCAAACAAGGCGAACGGGTACAAGTACGCAGGTATCGGTTTCTCGAAGCAGGAGACCGGCGACCCTGTGAAAGTTCGCTTTGCCTACACCAGTGACGATGACCTCATTGAAGTCATCAAGAACTACCCAAAGGAGGATGACGATCTCTTCGGCGGCATTCCATCGCTACCTGAACCCGCCGAAGTTGACAAGCCCGAACAGTCGGATGCAACGTCAATCAATCTCGAGGAAGACCTAACAGGCCTTCCTGACTTGAACGATGACGAGGAGGTGAATGCCTGACCCACACCCCACAACAAACGATGAAGCCCGTCTCTCGCAAGGAGGCGGGCTTCGTTACGAGAGTGCGGCTACTTGAGCACGAATGAAGCCTTCTCGGTACGGAGCATGTCGAATGGCCCTGCCCACGCGACTCCCATAGCGTTACATGCGTCGGGAATCTTGATCTTCTTTTTGCGCTGAGGATCGGGCTTCTCCATCGTCACAACTGTCATTTTATGGGCCCGCGCGTATGCGACGAGTTGGTAATCCGCTACACCCAAGAATTCGTTGATCGCGGCCGGGGTGAAGTGATGGCCGGTCGCCCAGGCCGCGACGGCCGTTAGGTGGGGCCCACAGGCACCATCGAGGTCGACGAACAGGCTTGGGCGCTGGGCTGCCCACGTAGTTAGGTCATCATTACCAGCTGCAATTTCCGCGCCCACCTTCTTGATGGACTGAAGCTTCCCCGCCGCGTAATTGCGGTCGAGCCAGTCCCAAAAGGCTGGTACGAAGTCTAGACCGTAGTGCGCGCGGTTTGACTGGATGAAGATGTTCGCATCAAGGAGGTACATCACGCCACCCCGAGCTTCTTCGCTAGACCATCGAACGTGCTCGCCTTCACTGTTCCCAATAGTCGAAATGCATCTCGATACAAAGTACGCCCTTCGTAAGCGTCGACAATGACGGCGCGAGAGAATTGCTGTCCAACCTGCAACGGACGCGTGTTGTAATAGTCGCCACCTGAGCCCTGCTGTTTTTTCTTCACGGCCAATTCCTTAAGCCGCGTTTCTTCGGCGCGGTAGTGCGAGATGTAAGTGTCCCAGTTCACTAGTTGTGCGTCTCGAATTCTTCGTATGACGACAAGCGTGCTGGCTTTGAAGTGCTTGGCGAGCCGCGATACCTCAGCCGCGTTCAAAGAACCTTGATACTCCCCGCGGAGCTCGGATAGCGGGACTAGAACCTCGGCCGCGACGGAGTTCGCCCATCGCTCATTCGCGAGCTTACTCGGAGATTTCATATCCTCGTCAGAAATGCCGCTCTCGCCCATCCAGACGTGCGCAAGTTCGTGCATGAGAGTAAACATCTGCGCTGATTTGGTGTCAGCGCCGTTTACGAATGTTACGGAAGCGTAAGGATCGCCAAGAGTAAATCCCCGGAACTCGTCGACGCTTAGGCTTCGGTGAGTGTTGTTTCCAACCACGCTGCTGACCATCACTAGCACGCCGGTGTCCTCCACGGCGTCGATCAGATACCGCAATGACTCCTCCCATGTGCCGAATCGCCCACGGCGCTCCATCGTAAAGTCCAAGGCCGCGCGGATCTGTTCAGCAACTTCTAGCGGCGAGTCGTTAAGCGAGGCGGAACCGAAAAACTCGATTGGGTCTGCATCTTGCGACCGGGCGTACTCTCGATACCACTCCTGGCGCATCTGAGCCTCATAGATGACGTCGAGAAGGTTCGCGCTAGGTTCGCCTACTCCAGCATCTCCGAGAGTTCGGTAGTCCGGAATAGGGACCTCCTCTTTCGGCGGCTCTGGGAGAAAGAGGTAGCCGAAAGGAACGTGGGTCG
Organism: Brachybacterium sp. AOP43-C2-M15; assembly: GCF_052446295.1. Lineage (NCBI taxonomy): Bacteria > Bacillati > Actinomycetota > Actinomycetes > Micrococcales > Dermabacteraceae > Brachybacterium > Brachybacterium sp. AOP43-C2-M15. The sequence goes on along the minus strand of NZ_JBQSWB010000001.1, from coordinate 235,622 downwards.
CGGCCGCGAACTCTTCGAGTTGGTTGACCGTCGGAACTTTTTCGCCAGACGCGTATTGCTCGAAGCGGGCATAACGTCTTGTTTCTGGGTTGAGATCAGCGCGATCAAGTGCCCAGCGGAGTATAGAGGGCGCGACGTCCACCTTGGACATTCGGAGCTCCTTTAGGGCGGGCGGGCGTTTCCTCGATCTTAGTCCACCGGCGCCGCCGGTGCCAGAGCCGCGCCGAGGTGGTTGGTGGGCGTGCATCTGACGGTCGCGCGCCTCGTGCTCTGCGCTGGCCCGCCGCACTCTCGCGCTGCCGCGTCCGCCGTGCTCGTTCTCGCCACAGATCGCGCGGCCTGTAGCGGGCAGGGGTTTGGTTACGCCGACCGTGACGCTCAGAGCTTCCGTTGTCGGGTCCCTACGGAGCGTACATCTAACGCTCGAATACTCACCCGTTGCGTCAGACCGGTGAGCAAACGCCCAAAACGATATAAGAAACGGTGCATAAACCACGCACCTCAAAACGGCACAGGAGACACCCATGGACACGGTAAAAATCGGTTACGCACGCGTGAGCACCGACAAGAAGGAGTCGGGCAAAGAACAGACCATCGAACAGCAGATTGACGCCCTGACCAAATGCGGAGTGGAGCACGGCAACATCTTCATCGACCGCGGCGTCTCAGGATCAATCAACCTTGTGAAGGGTGAAGGCTGGCTCGCGCTACAGGAATTCATCGCGCAACAGCACGAAAAGGACAACCTCGAACTCGTCGTAGTCGACGCATCCCGAATCTCAAGGGACTTCCTCGGGCTTCAGAACGGACTCGACGCGCTCAATCAGCAAGGCATCGGATTCACCACAACGGACGGTCGCTACACACGATTCATCGCTACCGACACGATGCAGCTCTTCCAAATCGCCGCCGAGGCACTGGGCGCATCGCTCTACCGCGAACGAGTACGAAGCGCGACCAAGGCCAAGCTGAAGTACCTCAAGGAAGTCGAGGGGGTGCAGCTAGGACGACCACGCAAGCTCACCGACACGGACATGCTGCGAATCAAAGACATGCGCACCAAAAAGATGGGCTACGGGCGAATCGCAAATGAACTGTCCAAGGACCGATTCGACAAGAACGGTAAGCCCGAAACCGTTAGCAAGTCGCTCATCGTCAAGGCTGTCAAGACAATCGAGAACGACAAGGAGGACGATCCGTCATGAAATGGATCAAGAACCACAAGCTCGCAGTCATCCTCACACTCATCGGTTGCGCATTCTGGGTCTACACCGGAATCGACTACTTCATCCTGCTAGCCCCGATCATGTTCGTAGCCGGGATCGTCCTCCGGGCTTTCCCACGGACACTCGTTTGGGCTGCAATCGGAGCTTACGGCACGCTCGTCATGCCCTACGGATGGATCTTAGCGATCCTACTCGCAGTGATCATCACCGTGTGCTTCCCGGCCTTCCGCAACATCACACCGATGGGTGACTTCAAGGCAACACCCAAGAAGGAGGCGTGACTGAAGCTTCCCGCACGAAAAACCCCAAGAGCCGCATCGTTCACTCGATGCGGCTTTTGTAGTGCATGTAGACGGCGGTAGACCGCAGACTCACGGTAGAACACCACAACTACGTGCGAATGTGTGGGTGCGGAAAGTGTGGGCGTAGATCGCAGAGTAGAGGCGTGCGGGCCACACGATTGGAAGTGTCGATCGGTCAGAAGACCGGAAGAAGTTGTCAACCGGAGTCGAGAAGGCTGGATCAACCGTCTTCATTCGAGACACGCACCCTTGAATGATGATGAGAGCAATGAATCCCGTGGCTAGCTTGTCAAGGACCGACGTAATCCCGTTGGAGAAGAGAACCGCGAACAGCATGTTTTGACCGGAAGATGTAAAGGTGTGAGTCAGCTGATCCGATTCGTGACCAGTTCCGCCGTGGAAGCCCAACATTAAGATTGGGACCGCGACGATGGTGCACACAACCGCCACCGCGAGGTTCAAACGGAAGAATTGAGTGAGTGTCGACCCCCAGGTGGACCGTCGCACACCGTATCCCCACACCAGCGCTCCGGCTGCGTTCACCAATGCGAATGGAAGCGCCATGTACCCGTGAATCGCCATACCGGTTGCGTTGCCGAGCAGCGCGATTGCAACTCCGTACCACGGTCCCAACATGATCGCTGCCGCCGCAGTGCCGACCATGTCAAGGAACAAAGCAAGATGAAGCTTGCCGACTATAGCGTGTCCGAAAGCATTCAGAAGCAAACATGCGAGCATCACAACGGTGATGTAGATGTACCGCGAGCGATGCGATTTCTGGGGTTCAGTATCGACCGTCGGTTCAGCCCGATCCGGAGAGGATATTGCCTGGCGATCATCATTACGTTCACACGATGCTTGCGCTTGATAGCAGCGATGTTTCCACAGGCGAATGGATTGCTCGTCTTCACCTAATGCCTGAACAATTTCCCCAACAAGGTCAGCATTAAGTCGGCTGCGTCCCAGTCGGAATGCATCATAGACCGTGGATCGCGCAGGTGCATGATTGGCGCCATCACCTTTCACTAGGCCGCGGTGCCGCCCGATTCGCCGGGCAATCTCCGCATAGGGTATGACGCCCGCGCTCACGCGGAGTTCGCGCAGATCACCGACAACACTGTCGTACGTATCCTGTGCCTGCGGCTCATCGCCACGATCCCGACTCAACCCGCCCACTCCCATGCGTCCTCGGCTACGTCATCGAACTACGCACCATCGTATGCGGCCCCACGGAGCTGCGCACACCCTGTTCGGGCTTGTGCGGGCTTGTATGAGGGCCTGTACATGCGGCCGGAGCTCGCAAATGTCCTTGTAGCGTCGAATCAGGCAACGACCCACGACGATAGGACAGCAGTTGGTAGCCACGAAACGCATCGCAGCATTCTTCGGTGCAGTCACCCTCGCCTCGACACTCGCAGCATGTGGCGGAGGATCGCAGGAAGTCAACGCAGACGACACAGAGGATCAGTCCCAAGCGAGCGATCAGGGCGGCGCGGAAGAAGATGCCGAAGAATCGCAGCAACAAGATGAACCCTTCGACGGGAGCACTGTCACTTTTAGCATGCTCACCGAAGACAACATTGACGGACTGTGCACGAGCATCCTCGGCGAAGTAGACGAAGTGTTGTCAAGCCTCGACGTGGATACTGCTGACATTGACATGGACGCATATGGCGAATGGACGGAATCCTACGAAGAGCAAGTTGGGTCCACTGCCGCAACTTTCAGTTGTCACGCCACGGCTAGCGAACAGGCAGAGGACGCAGAGTCCGTGCACATCAATGTCGCGGCTGGCCAGGGCGATCCGAGCGGCGTTAATGAAGTGAGCGAACGGTCGGAAGACATGAGTGCAGGTATGACATTGCAGACGTCCGACTTACCCGAGGACGAAGTTCTCGCACAGTTCTTGAAGGACGATGTGTTGCCGAAGTTCCAGCCATGACTCACATCTCAGCATCAAGCGTCACATCGGAAGGATGAACTTTGAGGACTTTACATCGCTCGCTCGCACTTGTTGGAGCGGTAACACTTGCATCATCACTTGTGGCATGCTCAAACGGTCCGGCAGAGGTCAATGCAGACGATACAGAGGAACAGTCACAGGCAAGCGAAGGAACAAGCATCTCGTCGATCAACGCCGACAACGTTGAAGGGATGTGCGAGCAAGTCTTCGGGAGTATTGAAGACGTGTACGAGAAGCTACAGCTCGATGTGCCGGCGGATGCACAATTCGGATACGAAGACGAGAAGTACGCAGAGAATGGCGGATGGGGAGACGAATACTTTCCCGAGGCTGACTCGAAGCCTGCAACGATCCGATGCCAGGCGAAAGCGTTCTACGAAGATGACTCTGGGAGCAACGTGGAGATGAACTTCAACATCTCCGTGGCGGCGGGCGATGACGATCCGCAGGGCAACGCAGGCGTTACTGTTTCGGCAGACGGCATGACTGCGGGGCTTCAGTCGTTCTCTCGGTCTGGATCGAGCTCGAGTTCAATGGATGAAGGCGTAGATGAGTCTGTTGCGGAGCAGTTCATCACGGACGAGGTCTTGCCGAAGTTCACGCCGTAACGCCACATCAATCGCAAAGGCCGCATCGTTCAATCGGTGCGGCCTTTGTAGTGCGTGTAGACAGCGGTAGACCGCAGACTCACGGCAGAACACGGCGGTTGCGCGGGAATGTTCAGGCGTACACCCGGACCGCTTAGACGGCAGTCCCTTCGACCGGCCCCTCCCAGTTCGGCCTCCACCCCAACGACGGTGCGACATGCTTCGCGAACGACTCGAGGATGGATGTACAATAAGCAACACCCAACTGGGACGGGATGGTGAGCATGAGGGTGTCGGCGCTCATCACGGCTGCGTCGGCCGTCAGCTGGTCGATCAGCTGGTCCGGCTCGCCGGTGTACGAGCGGCCGAAGGTCGAGCGGGTGTCGTCGATGATGCCGATCTGGTCCGAGTCCTCGCCCGGGCGCATGCCGAACAGACGGCGGTCCTGCTCGGTGACGATCGGGAAGACGCTGCGGGAGACGGAGACGCGCGGGGTGTGTGCGTGGCCGGCGGCGCGGAACGCCTCGCGGTACACGTCGATCTGCTCGGCCTGGAGGTCGCCGAAGGCGGCGCCGGTGGCCTCGGTGAGCAGGGTCGAGCTCATGAGGTTCAGGCCCTGGGCCCCCGTGCGCTCGGCGGTCCCGCGGGAGCCGGCGCCCCACCAGATGCGGCGGATGAGCTCTTCGGACTGCGGCTCGATGCGCAGCGGGGCGTGCGGGGCGGCGTCGGACATGTACGGCTGCGCGGCGGCGCGGGTCATCGGTCGGCCCTGGATGGCCTGGAGGAACACCTCGAACTTCGACATGGCGATGTCCGCTCCGCGCGGATCGGTCGAACCGGTGTAGCCGAAGGACTCCCAGCCGCGGTCGGCCGCCTCGGGCGCCCCGCGGGAGATGCCCAGCGCGACCCGGCCGTCGGCGAGGAGGTCGAGGGCGGCGGCCTCCTCGGCGAGGTACAGCGGGTTCTCGTAGCGCATGTCGATCACGCCCGTGCCCACCTCGATGCGCCGGGTGCGTGCGGCGACCGCCGCCAGCAGGGGCATGGGGGAGGCGGCCTGCCGCGCGTAGTGGTGAACGCGGAAGTAGGCGCCGTTGACGCCGAGCTCGTCGGCGCCGACGGAGATGTCGACCGCGTCGTGGAGCATCTGGCGTGCGGAGAGGCCGCCCTGTGCGGGGCTGCCGCCGTAGTGACCGAAGCTGAGGAATCCGAAGGCTCGCATGGCCTCAGCCTAACCGATAGTTGAAAACGCGACTAGCTGGAGGTGGGGGAGTCGTTGACCCCGGGGGCGGGGAATGGAAGGCTCGACGACGGCCGGGCCGCTCTCCTCCGAGGCGGCCCTCCGACGCCGCCGATGGCCTCGACGGCTCCCACGGCGTGGACACCGCCCACGCCTCCCACGCCTCCCGCACCTGAGACCAAGATCGTGAGCACATCGATGACGATGTCCCGCCGCACCCTCGCCGTCCTCACCGCCGCCGCCGTGCCGGTCCTCGCGACCGCCGCCTCCGCGCAGGCGGACCCGTCGTCCCAGGATGCGCCGCCGCGCGCGGACGGTCCCCAGGCGCTCTCCCGCGCCCGGGCCGCCGCCGACGTGCTGATGGGCGACTACGACGAGCACAAGGCATGGTTCCCCTCGAGCTGGTGGAACTCCGCCGTCGCGCTGCAGACCATCGGCGACTACATGCTGCGCAGCGGGGACCTGCGCCACCTCGAGCAGCTCGATCTCACCTTCGAGCAGAACAAGGGTCCCTTCCCGGCCGGGGAGCTCTCCGGCGACGAGATCTACGGGAACTTCACCAGCCGCGCGATCGACGACTCCGGCTGGTGGGCGCTGACCTGGATGTGCGCCTTCGACCTCACGGGCGACCCGAAGTACCTCGACATGGCCGTCCTCATCGGTGAGTTCATGAACGACTTCTGGGATCCCCGCACCTGCGGCGGAGGGATCTGGTGGGACGAGGAGCGCACCTACAAGAACGCCGTCACCAACGGGCAGTGGATCCGCCTGACCGCCCAGCTGCACCAGCGGATCCCGGGGGACACGATGTGGCTCGAGCGCGCCCAGGAGGCCTGGGGCTGGTACCTCGACAGCGGGATGATCAACCAGGAGGGCCTGCTCAACGACGGGCTCACCGACTCGTGCGAGAACAACGGCGACCACGTCTACACCTACAACCAGGGACTGGCCGTCGGTGCGGCGCTCGAGCTGTGGCGCGCCACCGGCGATCCGGACCTGCTGGAGCGCGCCCGCGCCTTCGCGGACGCCGCGCTCGTCGAGGGTGCCCTGGTCGAGGACGGGATCCTCGTCGAGTGGACGGACGCCCTCGGCGAGACCACCAACGACAACCACAAGCAGTTCAAGGGCATCTTCCTGCGCTATCTCATGGACCTCGCCGACACCACCGGCGATGCCCGCTACCGGGAGGTCGTCGCGCACCAGGCGGCGACGATCTGGGAGCGCAGTCGCACCGCGGCCGACCGTCTCGGCGTGCGATGGAGCGGCGAGGCGACCGCGGAGTCCCCGAACGTCGCCGACTGGCGCACCCAGGCCAGCGCCCTCAGCGCCCTCATCGCCGACGTTCCCGTCGACGGCGCGCCGCGGTCGCTGACCGCATCGCTGACCCGCCCGCCGGTGGTGATCCCCGACGGGGTCCCCTCGACCCGCGAGGTCGAGCTGACCGTGACCGCGACCGCCGCGGGCGCCCGCCGCGTGTCCGCGCGCCTGACCGCGGAGGCGCCCAGCGGCTGGAGCGTGGACCTCCCCCGCGCCGTCGACCTGGAGCTGCCGGCAGGGCACGGGGACGGCGAGGTCGCGAGGGTCGCGATCCCCGCCTCCGTGACGGTCCCGCCCGATGCCGCCGACGGCGAGCACGAGATCCGGGTCGACGTGAGCACGCACTCGGGCCTCGAGCAGACCGCCCGGACGCGCGTCGTGGCGGCGCGCCGGATCGAGTTCATCGCCGGCACCGACGAGGACGCTCCGTGGCTGTGGGAGGACTCCGGCTCCGGGGTGACCGACGAGCCCGGCCGCTTCGCGGACGGCACCAGCTCGTTCGCCTACCGCTTCCCGTTCCCGTCGAGCACCACCTCGGCGGAGGCCACCGTGACCATCTCCAACCAGTTCGTGGTCGAGCTGAGCCCGGACGGCGAGAGCTGGACGGAGGTGCTGCGCGAGGAGGAGCCGATCCGGGACGCCTCCAACCGGGCCGATCATCCCCTCGATCTGACCCCGTACCTCCCCGGCGAGGACAGGGCCGTGCTGCTGCGCGTCTCCGACGCCTTCCCGGAGGACGGCTGGGGAGGCCAGGTGCATCGCGTGGCCGTGGAGCACAGCACGTCCTGACCCGCGGGGCGCAGCTCCGCGCCGACGCAGGCACGCCCCCTGACATGTCGGAATGACGGGCGCATTCCGACGCGTCAGGGGGCGTGCCCGGCGGTCACCGCCGAGGTGGGGCGGCGCGGCGATGGTCGTGGGGCGTGCGCCCCCGCGACCTCGGGGGATCAGTCGTCGTCGGCCTCGGTGGACTGGGTGGGACGTGCGCCCAGCTCGGAGTCCAGCCGCAGCAGGCCCGAGCCGTCGTCGCCGATCAGCTTCACGCGGCCGATGATCTCGGAGGCGGTCGCCTCTTCCTCGATCTGCTCGTCGACGAACCAGTTCAGCAGCGGGCGGGAGTCGTAGTCCCCCTCCTTGTCCGCGCTGCGGTAGAGCTCGCGGATCGACTCGGAGACCTTCTCCTCGTGGGCGAGGGCGGCCTCGAAGATCTCGAGCACCGAGAGGCCGGGCTTCACGCCGGGCGCCTCGATGGCGCCGATGGCGGCATGGTTGCCACGGTCCGAGACGTGCTGGATGAACTTGTTGGCGTGCACGATCTCCTCGTCGGCCTGGTGGCGCAGCCACGCGGCGATGCCGGGGAGGTCCTGCTCGTCCGCCTCGATGGCGAGCTGGCGGTAGGTGATCGACGCCGCGAACTCGAGGGTGATCTGGTCCTGGAACTTCTTCTCAAGGTCATTGCTGAGCTTCATGGGCACGACGATAGACCCCTCCACCGACTTTGTCATCCATGGAAAGCCTTGCCTGACCTGCACTGTTGCGGTTCGGGCAGGCTAACCTGACCGCCCCGGGGCCCGTCGCGGAGCACCCGCCGGGACGGGGGCGGCCGCGGTCATTCCCAGCAGATGCAGAACGGGTGCCCCGCCGGGTCCGCGAGCACGTGGAACCCGCCGTCGACCGACGGGTCCTCCGCCTCCTGCAGCATCCGCGCTCCGAGCGCGAGCACCTCCTGCACTGCGGCCGGGGCGTCCTCGCGGGCGACGTAGAGGTCCGGATGGATCTGCTGCCTCTGCGCCGACGGGTCAGGGCTCTTCCAGGTGGGCGCGATGTGGTCGGGCGTCGGCTGCACGCCGAGCTCGATCCGGCCGTCCACGATCACCTCGTGCCACCCGGCGAAGGGGCCCTCGTCGGCCGCGAGCACCGCCTCGCCGCCGAGCACCCCCGCCCAGAAGGCGGCCTCCGCGCCCGGATCGGCGGCGTCCAGGACCATGAACCTCTTCGTGATGCGCATCGTGCGTGCTCCTCGTCGGGTGGGGGTGGCGTGTCACTCCACGAGCTTGCCGCGGAGGGAGTGCTCGAGGTGCTGCTCGGCCAGGGCGCGGATCCGCGACGGGATCTCGGGCAGCTGCTCGAAGTCCACGCCGCCGCCGGGCGTCCACACCATGTTCCCCCGAAGGGCCGGATCCTGCTCGGGGAAGTCGGAGCGGTTGTGGCACCCGCGGGTCTCGCGGCGCTCGAGCGCGCACTCGAGGGTCGCCCGGGCCGCGAGCAGGGAGCCCTTGAGGTCGAAGGCGTGGGCGAGATCGTCGAAGCCCGAGACGTCCGGGTGGGCGGTCACGTCCCGTGCACGCTCCTCGAGGGCGGAGATCCTCTCCAGGCCCGTGCGCAGGCCCTCCTCGGAGCGGACCACGCCGGCGTGCTCGGTCATCACGTCGCGCACCTCGCGCTGCAGGCGGCGCGGCACCTCGGTCCCGTCGCCCGCGAGCAGCGCGGCCTGCTCGGCGCGGGCCTCGGCGACCGCGGCGGGGTCGCGGTGCACCGCGGTGCGTGAGGCGGCGTGCTCGGCGGCGGCCCGGCCGGTGATCCGCCCGTACACCAGCAGCTCGATCAGGGAGTTGCCACCGAGCCGGTTCGCGCCGTGCAGGCCGGAGGCGGCCTCGCCGATCGCGTACAGCCCCTCCACCCCGGTGCCGTGGTCCCCGGGGCGCACCCACACCCCGCCCATCGAGTAGTGCGCGGTGGGCGCGATCTCGATGGGAGTGGTGGTGATGTCGAGCATCTGCAGGTCGATCAGGGTGCGGTGGACCCGCGGCAGCTTCGCGAGGATCTGCTCGCGCGGCAGGTGGGAGACGTCCAGCAGCACGCCGCCGTGCTCGGTGCCGCGCCCCTCCGCGATCTCGGTGAAGTTCGCCAGCGCCACCCGGTCCCGGGTGGACAGCTCCATGCGCTCGGGGTCGTAGCGCTCCATGAACCGCTCTCCGTCGGCGTTGCGCAGCACGCCGCCCTCGCCGCGCGCGGCCTCGGAGACCAGGGTGCCGGCGGCGTCCTCGGGCTCGAGCAGGCCCGAGGGGTGGAACTGCACCAGCTCGGCATCACGGATCCGGGCTCCCGCGAGGGCGGCGAGGCGGAAGGAGTCCCCGGTGTTCTCGTCGCGCCGCGAGGAGGTGACACGCCAGATGCGGGTGTGGCCGCCGGCGGCGAGGATCACCGCGTCGGCGTTGATCTGCACGCCCTGTCCGGTGACCACGTCGAAGCCGTAGGCCCCGAAGATCGTGCCGTCGGCGACGAGCAGTCGGGTGATGTACACGGTGTCGATGACGGGCACCGAGAGCTCCGCGGCCCGGCGCATCAGGGTGCGCTGGATCTCCAGGCCCGTGTAGTCGCCGGCGTAGCAGGTGCGGCGGTGGGTGTGGGCGCCGAAGAAGCGCTGGGAGAGGCGGCCGTCGGCCTCGCGGGCGAAGGGCATGCCCCAGCGCTCGAGGTCCTCGATGCCGCGGGCGGCGTGGCGGGTGACGGTCTCGACCACCTCCGGATCGGCGAGGTAGTAGGACTCGCGCAGGGTGTCCGCGGCGTGCTGCTCCCAGGAGTCCTCGGGGTCGAGGGTGCCCAGGGCCGCGTTGATGCCGCCGGCGGCGAGGGTGGTGTGGGCGTCGTGCCGGCGGCGCTTGCCGACGGCGAGCACCTGGACGCCGCGCTCGGCCAGCTCGATCGAGGCGCGCAGGCCGGCACCGCCGGTGCCGATGACGAGGACGGACGTGGTCAGGAGACGGTCGGGGGAGGCGGCGATGCTCATGCCGACCACGCTAGGCACGCACAGTCGATACGGCTAATACCGGAATCGTGTGACCGCGATGCGCATCCGCTATGGAGCTGTATCCTCGGCCCATGCGGCTCGACCATCTGCGCACCTTCGAGGCGGTGGTCCGTCTGGGCACCTTCACGCGCGCCGCCCAGGAGCTCTACCTCGCCCAGCCCTCGCTCTCGCGACAGATCGCGACCCTCGAGGCCGACGTCGGCGCCCTGCTGCTCGAGCGCGGCCGCCACGGCGCCGCGCCCACCGAGGCGGGCCGGGTCCTGCTGCCGATCGCACGCCGCATGCTGGCCGACGCCGCAGCCGCCCGTCGCGAGCTCGACGAGCTGGCCGGTCTGCGGCGAGGGAGGGTGCACCTCGGTGCTCCGCCCACCCTGTGCGTCTCCCTCGTGGCGGACGTGCTGGCGCACTTCAGCACTCGTCACCCCGGCGTGGACCTGCAGGTCAGCGAGGCCGGGACACATGCGCTGCTGGAGCGGCTGCAGCAGGGCGAGCTCGATCTCGCCGTCGTCATCACGCGCGAGGACGCCCTCGAGGCCGAGGGGGCGGAGCTGATCGAGCTGCTCACCGAGGAGCTGGTGGTGGTCTCCTCCGCGACGCGCGCCGAGCCGCTGCCCGAGCAGATCGGCCTCGCACAGCTGGCCACCATGCCTCAGGTCGCCTTCCATCGCAGCTACGACCTGCGCTCGGCGACCGACGCCGCCTTCGCCGCCCGGTCCCTGACACCCACGATCACTGTCGAGGGGGCGGAGATGGACGCGGTGCTGCGCTTCGTCGAGCGCGGGATCGGCGTGGCGGTGGTGCCGGCGATGGTGGTGGCGGACCGCCCCGGTCTGCAGCACGCCCGGCTGACGGACCCGGAGCTGCGCCGCACCGTGAACCTGGCCCGTCGACGCGGGGTCCGGCTCTCCGCCGCGGCGGAGACGATGCAGGAGCTGGTGTTCGAGACGGTCGCCGGGACGGATCTTCCGGGGGTGCTGCGCCGGGAGGGAGGAGATCCCCTCCGACCGTCATCCCCGCGGTGACCCCTCGTCATCCCCGCGGTGCCCCCCGGCCGTCATCCCCGCAGGCGATCGGGCACCGCCCCGAGCGTCCTCCCGGGGACGAACGCCCCCTCCCTCCTCAGGTGCCGGGCCGTGCGCGGCTCGAGGGCCGGTGAGCTCGTGGGGGAGGCCTGCTCGGGCCGCAGCAGCTCCTCCATCCGGGCCACGGCCGTGCAGGCGACCTCGGCGACCGGCAGGCGGAGGGTCGCCAGGCCCAGCAGGTCCAGCCCGTCGCCGAGCCCGTCGAAGCCCACCGTGCTGACGTCCTCGGGGACCCGCACCCCGCGAGCGGCGGCGGCGCGCAGCAGGTCCAGGGCGACGTAGTCGACCGGGCAGACGATGCAGCTCAGATCCTGCTCGCTCGCCAGGTCGAGGGCGCGGACCACCCCCTGCTCGACCGGCAGCAGGTCCACCGGCATCGTGCTGAGGCCCAGCTCCCGGCAGCGTTCGAGGAGGCTGCGGATCCGCAGGTCGAACACGCGGGAGTAGAGGAGCGGCGCGGTGAGGACCGCGATGCGGCGATGGCCGCGCGCGGCGATCTCCTGCGCCATCATGCGCCCGTGAGCGCGCTCGTCGTAGCTCACGGACTCGATTCGCGGATGCGTGTTGGGTCGGCCGACGATCATCAGCGGTGTCGAGGTGACGGTCTCGACCAGGTCCTCCGCGGCGGTGACCCCGGTGCCCACGAACACCCCGGCCACGCGCTGGCCGATGAGGCGCCGCAGCCCCTCGACCTCCGCGGCGCCGGACGCATGGCGGAACGCGGTCACCGAGATGAGGGGCCGGCCGGCCGCCTCCACGGCGCGGTGCATCTCGGCGTGGAGGTGGCCGTAGGCGGGGTTGGTCGCGTCCCGCACCAGCAGCCCCAGCTGGCGCTCCCGGCGCATCGCCAGCCCGCTCGCGACGAGGTTGTGCACGTAGCCCAGGCGGCGGGCGGCCTCATGGATCGCGATGAGCGCGTCCGGCGAGACGCGCTCGCCGTCGTTCCTGAACACCCGCGAGACCGTCGAGCGGGAGACCCCGGCCGCACGGGCCACGTCCTCCATCGTCGGGGCCCGGTCCATGCCGCCTCCTCCCGCTGCGCGGCACCGTCCGCGTGCGGTGCGATCGACGCAGGCTACTGCGAGGGAGCGGACGCACGGCGTCCGGGCGGTGACCCGCTGGTGAAGTCCGGGTGCGGGGAGGTGCGGCCGGGAGCGCCGTCGGCGGAACTCTTGCCGACGGCGCGGTGAACATCGGATGGATCCGGCCCCTCCGAGAGGCCCGACGGGTCGGATCCCGCGGTCCGACGGCGGTGTGGGAGCGCTCCCACCAGCGCCGACAGGCGGCGTTCACCCCGGATTCACCTGCACGAACGTGGTCTTGGCGGCCCTCTCGCCACTGCCTACGGTGAGGACTGTCGACGGAGCGTGGGGTGACCTCCGCTCGTCCGTCGGGCAGCGCACGGGCCATCCGGCGACCTGCCGACCGCTCGACCACTCGACCACCGTGCCGTCCCCGGGGGTGCTCTCCGGCCCCTCGCCGGCCGCCCTCCGCACAGGAAGCTGGGAGCGCTCCCATGTCGATCACAGCCCGCAGCCCCCGCACGGACCCCGCGGTCCCGTCCGGGGCCGATCAGGCGGAGCCGTCCGCGGGCCCGGCCACCCCTCCGCCGCCCGCCGCGGAGGCAGGCGTCCAGGGGCGCCGCCGGTCCCCGCAACGCCGCCGCCGCGCGCGCCGCGACGCCCTCCTGTTCGGCGCGCTCATCGCCCCGAACCTCCTGGCGATCATCGTCTTCTCGTACTATCCCGCGCTCTACAACATCGCGCTGAGCTTCTTCGACTGGGACTTCGTGTCCCCGAACCCCGAGTGGGTGGGGTTCGACAACTACATCGACCTGTTCACCGACGCGAGCTTCGGCCAGGTCATGGCCAACACCCTGATCTTCACCGGCGTGAGCGTGGTCGGCTCCCTCGTGCTGGGGCTGCTGCTGGGCAGCCTGCTGGCGACCAAGCTGCCCCTGACGGGCTTCGCGCAGACCATGGCCTTCGCCCCGCACATGCTCCCCGGCGCGGCCGTCGGCATCCTGTGGCTGTTCATGTTCGACCCGAACTACGGTCTCTCCCGCTGGGCGTTCTCCCTGCTGGGCACCGACTCGCCGGCCTGGACCACCACCTCGGACTGGTCGCTGTGGGCGATCACGATCGCGTACACCTGGCAGCGCCTCGGCTTCGTCACCGTCATCTGCTACACCGCGATCCTCGACCTGCCCAAGGACCTCTACGAGGCGGCGGCGCTCGACGGCGCGCACGGCTGGACGCTGTTCCGCCACCTCACCCTGCCGCTGCTGAGCCCGATCACGTTCTTCCTCTCGATCACGGGCATCATCTCCGCCGCGCAGGCCTTCGACATCATCTCGATCATGACCGGCGGCGGCCCCGGGACCTCCTCCAGCACCCTGAGCTGGATGGTCTACGAGGAGGCGTTCCAGAAGTTCGACATCGGCACCGCCTCCGCCGCCGCGACCGTTCTGCTGCTCCTGCTGCTGGTCATCACGTACGTGCAGGTCCGCTACGGCGACAAGAAGGTGAACTACGACCAATGAGCACCCTGAGCATCGATCCGGACCGGCTCGCCCCCACCGCCGTGCCCGCTGCGCGCAACCGGGGCCGCGAGCGCGGCCCGCGTCGCCCGCGCTGGATGACCGCCCTGCTGTTCGCAGCCGTCCTCGGCACGATCGGGATCTTCCTGGTCCCGCTGTACTGGCTGTTCTCCTCCGCGCTGAAGCCGCGTCAGGACATCTACAGCTGGCCCCTGCAGTGGATCCCCACCGAGCTGACGCTCGAGAACTTCGTGGTGGCCTGGACCAGCGCGCCCTTCGACCGCTTCTTCGTGAACTCGATCGTCACCACCGGAGTCGGAACGGCGCTGGAGATCTCGCTCGCGGTCCTGTGCGCCTACGCCTTCGTGTTCGTCGAGTTCCGGTTCAAGAAGGCGGCATTCGTGCTGATCATCGCCTCGATGATGCTGCCCGGCCATGTGACGCTGATCGTCAACTACCTCACCGTCGCGAACCTCGGCTGGCTGAACTCCTATGCCGGGATCATCCTGCCCGGCGTCGCGAGCGCCTTCGCGATGTTCCTGCTGTTCCAGTCCATGCGCACGATCGACGAGGACATCCTGCAGGCCGCGGAGATCGACGGCGCCGGGCACCTGCGGCGGATGCTCACCATCGTGGTGCCGCTGTCCAGCCCCATGATCCTCACCGCCACCCTGATCGTGATGGTCGGGAAGTGGAACGAGTACGTGTGGCCGCTCATCGTCACCTCCACCACGGACATGCGCACTCTGCCCATCGGCCTGCTGTTCCTGCGCAGCCAGGAGGGGTACAGCAACTGGGGCGCGATCATGGCCGGCGCCGTGTTCGTCTCCCTGCCGATGCTGCTCCTCTTCTTCCTCGCCCAGCGGCGGATCATCGGCGGCCTCGCCGCCGGTGCCATGAAGTGAGCGGGCCGGCGATCCTCGCCCCCGCCTTCCTCACTCCGGCTCGCACCCGGCCCGATCCCGTCGGCGCCGCGCGATCCCGTCGACGCGCCCCGTCGCCCGACCTCCGACCTCCACCCCCACCCTCACCAGGAGCGAACCCATGACCCGCAGTCCCCTGACCCCGTCCCGTCGCAGCCTGCTCGCCGGCCTCGGCCTCGGCGCCGGCGCGGCCGCTCTCGCCGCCTGCGGCGCCCCCGGCGGCGACGACAGCGGGGAGGGCCCGCGCAGCGGCTTCTCGCAGGCCGATCTCACCGTTCCCTCCGAGTACGAGGGCCGCACCCCGATCCTGTTCTGGGCGCCCTTCACCGACACCAACTACGAGGTGCTGACCCGGCAGTTCGCCGAGTTCAACGAGTCGCAGGACGAGATCGTCGCGATCACCGAGTCCGTCGGCACCTACGCGGATCTCAACCAGAAGTTCACCGCCGCCCTCCAGGCCCGCACCGTCCCGGACATCGTCTGCTTCCCCGAGATGCAGTGGCTGCAGTTCCACCAGGCCGGAGCGCTCGCCGCGCTGGACGACTACTTCGACGACGAGTGGAACCTCGACGTCTTCATCGAGAACTACGTCGCCGAGGGCAGGGCCGCCGGTGACACCTACGTGGTGCCCTTCGCCCGCTCGACGCCGCTGTTCTACTACAACAAGACCCGCTACCTCGAGGCCGGCCTGCCCGAGGAGGGGCCCGAGACGTGGGAGGACCTCGCGGCCTTCGCCCCCGAGCTCGCGAAGATCGAGGTCGACGGCCGCCCTCTGGCGGCGATGGCCTTCAGCGGCGACGCCTGGCACGGACAGGCCGACATCTGGGGCTTCGGCGGCGCGAACTCCACCGAGGACCTCCAGGTCACCCTGGACGACGAGCGCGGCGTCGCCTGGCTGGAGTGGATGCGCCGGTTCGTGCACGACGACGGCTACGGCTACCTCGCCCAGGATTCCGGCACCGACTTCGCCTCCGGGCTCGCCGCCGGTTGGCGGGGCTCGACCGCCTCGTTGACGGGGCAGACCGCGGCCACCGAGGGCGTCTTCGAGATCGGCACCGCCTTCATGCTCTCGAGGGAGGGGGAGGAGAAGCAGGTGCCCACCGGCGGCTCCGGCCTCTCGATCGTGCGCAGCGACTCGCAGGACCGCCAGGACGCCTGCGCCGAGCTGTTCCGCTTCCTCGCCCAGCCCGAGAAGTCCGCCGAGTGGCACATCGGCACCGGCTACGTGCCCATCGTCCAGGCCGCGCAGGAGACGCAGGCCGTCAAGGACCTGGTCGCCGAGAACCCCAACTACGCGGTCGCGCTGGCGCAGCTCGAGAACGCCCGCACCGCTGACTACACCAACTGGGACCAGGGCTCGATCACCGAGATCGGTGCCGCGATGGGCCAGGTCTACGGTGACGGCGCGGATCCGGAGCAGGTCCTCACCGCCCTCGCCGGGACGCTCCAGGAGACACTGGACGCGAACCGCGAGGACTACGAGGCCGTCGCCTTCGAGGGCTGGAGCTGAGCCGTCCCCGTCCGCACGACCCCGCGCCCCGGGCCCTCGCACGGCCCGGGCGCGGACCCGACCAGGGCCTGCGTGCCCGCAGCGAGGAGATCGAGACCATGACCGCCCAGCACCCCGCGATCGTCGGCCACCGCGGAGCCGCCGCTCTCGAGCCCGAGAACACCCTGCTCTCCTTCCGCCGCGGTGCGGCCGAGGGCTCCCAGTGGCTCGAGTGCGATGTGCACCTGAGCTCCGACGGCAGGGACGTGATCATCCACGACGCGACCCTGGACCGCACCGCCCAGGAGGACTCGCCGCTGCGCACCGGACGGGTCGGGGACCTCACCCGCGCCGAGCTGGACCAGGTGCTGGTGGGCGAGGGCGAGCACCTCCCGACCCTCGCCGAGGTGCTCGACACGGCCGTGCGCGAGGACGGCGACCGCATCCCGCTGCTGGTGGAGATCAAGGACCCCGCCGCCGCGGATCTCGTGGTCGGGATCCTCCGCGACTACTTCGGCGAGCTCTCCTGGCAGGAGCCGACGGACGCTCCGGCGTGGGTGATCTCCTTCCACGAGGAGCCGCTGCGCCGCACCGCTCAGCTGGCGCCGGGGATCCCGCTGATGCGCACCACGAAGGCGACCTCGCCCGAGTGGTGGCTCTCCTGCCGGGAGCTGGGCGTCTCCCAGGTGGGGGTGCGGATCGTCGACGCCGTGCCGGCGGACGTCGAGCAGGCCGCGGAGATCGGGGCGCAGCTGAATCTGTGGACCGCCCGCACCGAGGAGCAGCTCGCGCGGGCCCTCGAGCTCGGCTGCGACACGCTCACCGTCGACGACCCGGCCTGGGCCCTCGACCAGCTGGCGAGCCGATCCGCCGGCTGAGACGGACCTCGGTGCGCGCCCGGGCCTCAGCCGGCGTTCTCGACCTCGATCTCCAGCCCGCCGTCGGCCGGTCCGGCGGTGATCAGCCACAGGTGCTCGACGCCCTCGTCCGCGTAGGCGATGCACTCCGCGTCGAGGTCCCCGGCGCCGGAGTCGATGCCGTCGCCGCACTCGACGCCGAGGGTCATCTCCTCGGGCCCGCGAGCATCTGCCTCCTCCTCGAGCAGCGTGGAGAGCTCCTCGGCGCTGAGCACCGCGGAGTCGTGGCCGAAGCCCCAGGTCCCCTCGAAGAGGTTCTCCCCCTCGGAGGGGGCGTCGTCCCCGGTCGAGCCGTCGTCCCCGGTCTCGCCGTCCTCGGCCGTGTCGTCGCCTGTCTCGGCGTCGTCCTCGGCCGTGTCGTCGCCTGTCTCGACGTCGTCCTCGACCGCGTCGTCCTCTGTCTCGGCGTCCTCCTCGGCCGCGGGCTCCTCGACCGCGGGATCCTCCCCGGTCTCCTGCTGTTCGGCGCCCCCGCACCCCGCGACGAGCGCCGCGGCGAACGCGATGCCGGCGAGCGGCGCGACCATCCGTCGGCCCCCTCGCCCGTGCACCGAGCCGCGCCCGGTGGCGTGCGCCGCGCCGTGCGCGCGCACCCTGCGCCCTGCGCCGGCGACGTCCTCGTCCCGTGCGGATTCCTGCCTCGTCCTCATCATGAACAACCCCTCCCCGGGTACCCCGCCCGGTCGGTGCGCGCCCCGACGGAGCGGCACGGCACCCCGTGTCGGAGCACCGCCACCCAGTGTGGTCCACGTCATGCTGGGGGTCCAGTCATGCCGGATCCCAGGTCGCTGCGAGCTCCGCGGTGCCCTGTCCCGGTCCCCGGCGGGCCGATCCACCATCCCGACCGTCCACCATCCCGACCGTCCACCATCGCCGAAATCCAGGAGAGCCATGACCCCGCAGTCCGCCCCGTCCCAGCCGCAGCGCCCCGCGATCGTCGGTCATCGCGGAGCCTCCGCCCACGCGCCGGAGAACACGCTCGCCGCCTTCCGTCGCGCGATCGAGGACGGAGCGCAGCTGCTCGAGTGCGATGTGCATCTGAGCGCCGACGGACACGTGGTGGTGATGCACGACGAGACCATCGACCGCACGGCGGCGGAGGATTCGCCGCGCCGCAGCGGCGCCATCGGCGAGCTCACCCGCGCCGAGCTCGACGAGGTGGTGCTGCAGGAGGGGGAGCGGATCCCCTCCCTCGAGGAGCTGCTGGAGACGACCGCGGTGCCCGTCTTCATCGAGGTCAAGGTCGCCGCCGCCGCGACGGCGGTCGCCGAGGTGCTGCGCGCTCTGCCGGCCGGCTCGCCCGCGGCGGCCTCGACGGTCATCTCGTTCCACGCCGAGGCGCTCGCCGAGATCCGCCGCGGCGCCGACGTCGCCGTCTCCTACCTCGTCGAGCAGGTCGACGAGAAGGCGCTCGCCACGGCGCAGGAGATCGGCGCGGTCGCGATCGGCCCGTCGATCGACGGTCTCAGCCTCCGCGCCGCCCGGGCGGCGCACGAGGCGGGCCTGACCGTGAACCCCTGGACGGTCAACACCGCGCCCCAGCTCGAGATCGCCCTCGCCTGCGGCGTCGACACCCTCACCACCGACGACCCGGCCTGGGCGCAGCGCGAGCTCGACGTCCGCCTCGGGTGAGGAGCGGAGGTCCGGCGGTGACGCGCTCACCCTGCGGCGACGCTCCTCTCCCGCGTCACCGGGTGCCGAACGCTCCGCCCCGGCACGTCAAGGGCCATTGACATTTCGTGTCAAGGACCCTTGACTTGAGTGTCAAGGAGCCCTTACATTCGGGGTATGGATACGACGGCTCGCACTTCGTTCATCAGCCCTGAAGCCACCGGCGTCACGCCTGTTCCGCGGCCCGACGAGACCTCTGCCGGCGCCCCGTCCGCCCCTCTCCTGCGCGTGGTCGGCGTGCTCGCCGCCCGACCGGTGCTGATCCTCCTGCTCGGGGTCGGTCTGCTCGCCGCGGGCCTTCCCCTCGTCCATGCGAACGCGCTCGTCGTGGTCGTCGACGTGCTCGCGCTCGGCGCGGTGGCCCTCGCCCTGCGCGCCGAGGGGAGGCGGCTGCGCGACCTGTTCGGCCCCCTCCGCTGGATCGACCTCGCCTGGGGCGCCCTGCTCCTCGTGATCCTGCTGCTGGGCTTCCTCGCCGCCAACATCGCGGCGAACCTGATCGTCCACGGCGGTGCGCCGCCGATGCCGACCGCCGCCCCGGTGGTCCCGCTGTGGGTGGGTCTGGCCGCCGTGCTCATCGCCCCGCTGACCATCGCCCTGGCGGAGGAGTCCGTGTATCGCGGCTATGCCCAGCCCCGCCTCGAGCCCCGCCTGGGCCGGATCGGTGCCCTGGTCACGGTCGCCCTCGTCTTCGGCGTCCAGCACGTCGGCTTCTCCCTGACCTCGGGGCCCGATGTCGCGGCGAAGGTGCTCACCACCGTCCTCGCCGGTCTGCTGCTGGGCGCGCTCTGGCTCTGGATGCGTCGGCTGCTGCCCCTGGTGCTCGCCCACTGGGGCCTGGACCTGCTGCTCCTGGGCCTGCCCACGCTCGCGCTCGCCGTGCTCTGAGCCGCGGCGCCCCACAACGAACCCGCCGAACCCGCCGATCTCACCTGAGGAGCACCCCATGACCACCGACCTCCGCCGCCAGGCCAACCGCACCTTCGCCGTCCGCTTCGTCGGCGGCGTCGCCCTCTACGCCGCCGGGCTCGGCATGGCCGTGGCCGCCGAGGGCACCGGCTTCCCCGCGTGGCTCCCCGCCCTGCTGGTGCTGCCCGCCGTGGGTCTGATGGCCTGGGCGAACATCGGCATGTACCGCAGCGGCGACGAGTTCGAGCGGCGCAAGATCGCCGAGGCGATCCTGCTCGCCTTCGTCATCGCCACCCCGCTGATCCTCGCCGTCGGCGTGCTGCAGTTCTACCTGCTGCCTGCGATGAACTGGATCTTCGCCTTCTCGATCCTGATGCTCTCGTGGATCGTCGGCACCATCGCCTCCGCCGTCCGCTACCGCTGAGAGGGCCGAGTCATGCGCAACGACATCAAGGCCCGCCGTGCCGAGCGCCGCTGGTCCCAGGCCGAGCTCGGCCGGGCCCTGGGAGTCTCCCGGCAGACGGTGATCGCCATCGAGAACGACAAGTACGACCCCTCCCTCCCGCTCGCCTTCCGGCTCGCAGCCCTGTTCGAGTGCCCGATCGAGGAGATCTTCACCCCGGGCCCGGACCCGACGTCGGAGTCGACGTCGGAGTCGGGGGTCTGAGGTGGAGCGCTGAGATCGAGCGCCGCGGCGGAGCCGCGGGGCGAGAAGCCCGATCGTCGCGCCGGGGAGCGCGGCGCAGGACGACCGGGGTGCTCCGCCCGGCACGCCGGGCCGACGGCGGGCAGGCATCGTTCGCGGTCCCGGCCCGCGGCGCCCTGCTACGGTGTTCGTCGTTCGTGGTGCGCGTCACAGTGACGTGCGTGCCCCGGAACAGTCCATCCCCGCATCCCGCCGCTCCGCGGCACCGGAAGGCGATCACGGTGAATCGATCCACATCCCCCTCCAGTCCTCGATCCTCGGCGGCCCGCGACGCCTCCTCGGCGGTCGCAGGCCGCGCCCCGGCCGGCCTCAGCCGCCGCAGCGCCCTCGGACTCGGGCTCGCCGCCTGCGGCACGCTCGCCCTCCCCGCCGCCGGGGCCTTCGCGGAGGGGACCCTGCCCGGCCGCCTCCCCTCCGTGCGGCCCGCGCCCCTCGGCGTCGAGGCCGGCGGCCGGGCCGTGGTGCTGGGTCGCCGCGTCACCGTCCTCGTCGGCAAGGACACCGACCCCGCCGCACGGGCCGCCCTGCGCGAGCTGCTCGAGAGCGTCGGCTGCACCGTCACCGAGTCCGTCGCCGGCGCCGCGGACGCCATGGACACCACGGATGCCACGGACGCCGCGGCCGGCGCCGCTGGGCGCGTGCACCTGGGCACCCCCGAGGACAACCCCACGATCGCCCCGACCCTCGAGGCCCTCGGGGTCGACGGGCCCGACGGCCTCGCCGCCGACGGCTACGTCCTGGCCGCCGGGCGCGACGACGCCCCCGTCGCCGTCCTCGCCGGGCGCGACGCGCGGGGCACCTTCTACGCGGTCCAGACCCTCCGCCAGCTGCTGGACGGCACCACCACCGTGCCCGCGGTGCGCCTGCGCGACGAGCCGCTGATGGAGATCCGCGGCGCGATCGAGGGGTTCTACGGCATCCCGTGGTCGCACCGGTCCCGCCTGGACCACTTCGCCTTCTACGGCCGGCACAAGCTGAACACCTACATCTACACCCCGAAGGACGATCTGCTGCTGCGCTCGAGATGGCGCGAGCTCTACGAGGGCGACCAGCTCGCCCAGCTCACCGAGCTGGTCGAGACCGCCGTCGCGCACCACGTGGACTTCACCTACGCCCTCTCGCCCGGCAACGACATCGTCTACTGCTCCGACGAGGACTTCGAGGCCACGGTCACGAAGTTCGAGCAGCTCCGCGAACTGGGTGTGACCAGCTTCTACATCGCCCTGGACGACATCCCGTGGGAGCTGGGCGAGGAGGACGCCGCCCAGTTCGGCTCCCTGCCCGAGGCGCAGGTCCACTACCTGAACCGGATTCAGGAGGAGTACGTGCGGGCCCACGACCTGGTCCCGCTGCAGACCGTCCCGACCGGGTACACCGGCTCCGGCCCCACCGAGTACAAGACCGCTTTCGGCACAGGTGCCGACCCGGAGATCCGCATCCAGTGGACCGGCGAGGGCGTGTTCTCCCCCTCGATCACCGAGGCCTCCGTGGTGGCGGCGGTCGAGAGCTATCACACCGACCACCTGTACATCTGGGACAACTTCCCCGTGAACGACGGCCGCCGCGACCGCCTCTTCCTCACCCCGCTCGAGGGGCGCGCGCCGACCCTGCACCAGCACCTCGCCGGCTTCACCGTCAACCCGATGATCCAGCCCTACGCCTCGCTGATCTCCCTGGCGAACTATGCCGACTACTGCTGGAACCCGCCCGGCTACGACGCCGCGACCTCCTGGGAGGCCGCGGTCGACGAGCTCGCGGGACCGGAGTCCTCGATCCGCGAGGACCTGCGCGTGTTCACCGACCTGAACCAGAACTGGCCCTACCGGGACGGCTCCCCGACCGCGCCGGCGCTCAGTGCGGACATCGAGGAGTTCTGGAGCGCGCACGAGGCGGGCGATGCCGACGAGACGGCCCTCGCGGGCCGACTGACCACCATCACCGAGCTCGAGTCGCGCCTGGGCGAGATGGCGTCGACCGGCTTCTACGAGGACACCCTGCCCTGGATCGTCGCCGCCGGGCACTGGGCCGGCGCTCTCCTCGCCCAGATCGAGATGCTCCGGGCCATCACCGAGAACCGCCTCGAGGACGCCTCCGCCGCGGCGACCCGCGCCACCGAGCGCCTCGTCGAGGCGGGGAGGGCCACGGTCCCGGACCAGCGCGAGGACGGCGTGCACAGGGAGGACCAGATCGTCCCGAGCGTCGGCGACGGGGTGTTCCACGCGTTCGTCCCCCGTGCCTGGGAGGAGCTGCGCGCGGTGCTGCCGGACCATCCGTCGCTGCCCTTCCTGGGCCTGCCGGGCACGGCGACGACCACGCTGGCGACCTACCAGGACCACACCATCGAGCGGATCGTCGACCACGACGTCGAGACCATGTTCTGGTCCAGCAGCGCCCCCGAGGTCGGTGACGTGGTGCAGGTCGAGCTGGAGGAGAGCCACCCGATCCGCTTCGTGCGGGTGCAGATGGCGACGAGCGACCAGACCGCCGGCGACCAGATCTACGAGGGAGCCCTCGAGCTCTCGGCCGACGGGGAGTCCTGGACCGGGATCGGTGCGACCGACGGCACCCCGGTGGCGGAGGCCACCCTGGACGAGCCCGTCGACGCCCGCTTCTGCCGCCTTCGCGTGACCGCGGAGAACCCGGGCGGCCAGTGGGTGCAGATCCGCGAGTTCGGCATGGGGGAGGACCCGCCGGCCACCTGAGGAGCGGCGGCATCGGGGTGGGGGCCTCCGCGCCGGTCGCCGTGTGCGGAGTGACGGCCGCCACGTGCGGCGGCGGAGCATCGGCCCAGTGCATCGCCTCGACAGGGTCCTGCATGCTCACGCATCGAACGCCCCGTTCCGTGCGCACGGCCCGCCGCGTACTGTGGGCGGCTCCGTGCCCTCCGCCTCCGCGGAGCCCCCGAGGACCGGGGACCCCAGGGACCCCTGAAAGGACCGCGATGCTCGACTCGACGCTCCAGGCCACGTACGACCAGGTGCTCCGCCGCAATGCCGGTGAGCCCGAGTTCCACCAGGCTGTCCGGGAGGTGTTCGAGTCGCTGGAGGTCATCCAGTCCCGTCACCCCGAGTACCAGGATCACGGCATCCTGATGCGCCTGTGCGAGCCCGAGCGCCAGATCATCTTCCGCGTCCCCTGGGTCGACGACCGGGGCACCGTCCAGGTCAACCGCGGCTTCCGCGTCGAGTACAACTCCGCGCTCGGCCCCTACAAGGGCGGCCTGCGGTTCCACCCCAGCGTGAACCTCGGCATCGTGAAGTTCCTCGGCTTCGAGCAGATCTTCAAGAACTCGCTGACCGGGCTGCCGATCGGCGGCGGCAAGGGCGGCTCCGACTTCGACCCGCACGGCCGCAGCGACGGCGAGGTCATGCGCTTCTGCCAGTCCTTCATGACCGAGCTGCACCGCCACATGGGCGAGTACACGGACGTCCCCGCCGGCGACATCGGCGTGGGTGCCCGCGAGATCGGCTTCCTCTTCGGCCAGTACAAGCGCCTGACCAACCGCTACGAGGCGGGCGTGCTCACCGGCAAGGGCCTGGACTGGGGTGGCTCGCT
This sequence comes from Brachybacterium sp. AOP43-C2-M15, assembly GCF_052446295.1. Lineage (NCBI taxonomy): Bacteria > Bacillati > Actinomycetota > Actinomycetes > Micrococcales > Dermabacteraceae > Brachybacterium > Brachybacterium sp. AOP43-C2-M15. The sequence goes on along the minus strand of NZ_JBQSWB010000001.1, from coordinate 211,388 downwards.
CGTGCGCAAGGAGGCCACCGGCTACGGCGCGGCCATCTTCGCCGACGAGATGCTCAAGGCCCGCGGCTCCTCCTTCGACGGCCGGCGCGTCGCCGTCTCCGGCTCCGGGAACGTCGCGCTCTACGCGATCGAGAAGGCCCGCCAGCTCGGCGGCGTCCCGATCACCGCCTCGGACTCCTCGGGCTACGTGGTCGACGAGAACGGCATCGACCTCGAGCTGCTGCTGCGGATCAAGGAGGTCGAGCGCGGGCGCATCAACGAGTACGCCGAGCGCCGCGGCGGGGGAGCCCGCTTCGTCAAGGGCGGCAGCGTCTGGGACGTCCCGGCCGAGATCGCCCTGCCCAGCGCCACCCAGAACGAGCTCGACGAGAACGCCGCGAAGACCCTGGTCGAGAACGGTGTGCTGGCCGTCTCCGAGGGGGCGAACATGCCCTGCACCCCGGAGGCCGTCAGCGTGCTGCGCGAGGCGGACGTCGCCTTCGGTCCCGGCAAGGCCGCGAACGCCGGCGGCGTCGCCACCTCGGCGCTCGAGATGCAGCAGAACGCGAGCCGCGACGCGTGGAGCTTCGCCCACACCGAGCAGCGCCTCACGGAGATCATGAAGAACATCCACGCCACCTGCCTGGAGACGGCTGACGAGGTGGGTCGCCCCGGTGACTACGCGGTGGGCGCCAACGTCGCCGGCTTCCGCAAGGTGGCCGACGCGATGATCGCCTTCGGCGTGATCTGAGCCGTGCTGCCGGGTCGCGGGCGAGTCCCGCGACGCGCAGCCAGGGCCCCTCGGGCCGTGCACGTGCAGCCCCGCACGTCGCGCGCCCGAGGGGCCCTTCACGTGCGCTGGTCGTGCGATGGCAGGCCGGGCCGTGCCGGGCCGTGCCGTGTCGTGTCGGGACCCGTGGCAGGGTCCGGGACTGCGGGATCATGCGGCGTGACCCAGCGCACAGCTCCTCGAATGGGAATGATTATCAGTACCTGGTAATCTCCTGGCATGCATCTGATGAGAACTGTTTTCATGAAGCGGCGGGTCGTGGCGCTCGCCGGGGTCGGTGTGCTCGCCCTCGCCGCGTGCAGCGGCGGCACCGGCGGCGGTACGGGCGCCTCCGACGGCGGGGCGGGCGACGGTGCTGCGGAGGAGGCACCCGCCTCGGACCGCACCGAGGTCGGGGCCCTGAGCCCCCGGATCGTGCTGGCCCATGAGGGCGGCGTGACCACGATCGACTCCTCCGACGGCGCGACCCTCGGCACCGAGGACGTCGAGGGCTACGTGCGCCTGAACCCCGCCGGCGACGGGCGCCACGTCGCCGTCAGCGCCTCCGACGCGATCACCATGTACGACACCGGACTGCTGGTCCAGGGCCACGGCGACCACTTCCACTACTACGTGCAGGACCCCGCCCTCACGGACCTCACGATCGACGCCCCCATGCCCGGGCACGTCGTCCCGCACGGCGACCGCACCGCCCTGTTCGCCGACGGCACCGGCGCCATCACCCTGATCGACCCCACCGCCCTGGGCGAGGGCGAGCTCGACGTGCTCGAGGAGACCAGCACCGAGGACCCGCACCACGGCGTCGCGGTGCCGCTGTCCGACGGCGGGCTGCTGACCACCCAGGGCACCGAGGACTCGCGCAGCACCGTCCAGGTGCTCGACGCCGAGGGGACCGTGACCGCCGAGACCGACGACTGCCCGGGCGTGCACGGCGAGGCCGCCGCCCAGCCCACCGAGTCCGGCGATGTCATCAGCCTGGGCTGCGAGAACGGCTCGGTCATCTACCGCGACGGCGAGTTCCACAAGGTCGACATCGAGGGTGACTACCAGCGCTCCGGCAACCAGAAGGGCGACGAGGACTCCCCGATCGTCCTCGCCGATCACAAGGTCGAGGCCGATCCCGCCGGCGGCATCGAGCGCCCCACGGAGATCGCGCTGATCGACACCCGCTCGGACACCCAGGAGATCGTCGACCTGGGCTCGGAGTACTGGTTCCGCTCCCTGGACCGCGGGCCGGACGGCGAGGCGCTGGTCCTCACCGCCGACGGCGAGCTGAACATCCTCGACCCCGAGTCGGGCGAGATCCTCCACGAGGTCCCCGTGACCGAGGAGTGGACCGAGCCCGACAACTGGCAGGAGGCCGGCCCGATGCTCGACGTCGCCGACGGCACCGCCTTCGTGGTCGACCCCGCCGCGCAGAAGCTCACCATGGTCGACGTGGCCAGCGGCGAGATCTACCGCGAGCTCGACCTGCCCGTGGTGCCGCACGAGATCCAGGTGACCACCGGCACCGCGTCCGGCGAGTACGAGGTCGCCCCCGGCGCCGACGCGCACGGGGAGGACGACGCCGAGGACGAGGGCGAGGACGAGCACGACCACGAGCACGAGGACTCCTCCGACGGCGGTGGTGACCACGAGGGTCACGACCACGGCGAGGAGGACGACGAGCACGAGCACTGAGACCCTCCGTCAGGGGACGGATGACAGGGGCCCGGTGGGCGGATCCGAGGGCACGGGTCCGCCCACCGGGCCCGTTCGAGGTCCGGCTCGGAGGCCCCGCTGAGCTCGGGGGCCCCGCAGCGCTCAGAAGCCCCGCGGCGCTCAGAAGCCCAGCTGCTCCGCCCGCGCGGTGACCGCCTGGGCGGTCGCGATGGTCTGGTCCACGTAGGCCTCGCCGAAGATGCGCACGTGGCCCAGCAGGCCGAAGAGCTGATGGGCGGGCAGATCCTGCTCCCAGTCGCCGGGCAGAGGATGCTCGGACTCGTAGCCCTCGAAGATCTCCTCGAGATGCGGCGCCCCGAACAGGGAGAGCATCGCGAGGTCCTCGAGGCGGTGCCCGCCGTGCGCCGCCGGGTCGATGAGGGTGGCGCCGTCCGCGGTCCACATCAGGTTGCCGGACCACAGGTCGCCGTGGACCCGGGCGGGCTCCTCGACGCCCTGCCCGCTGACGCCGTCGAAGGCGCCGTCGATGATGATGTCGATGGCCTCGTCCACGGAGTCGTGGCCGTCGGCCCCCAGGGTCCGGGTCACGGCATCGGCCAGCGGCCGCAGGCGGTCCTCGGCCCAGTACCCGGGGAAGTCGTCGCGCGCGATGCTCTCGACCGCGAAGGGGCTCTCGAGCGGACCGAACCAGGCGTCCTCGGCCGGGGTCCAGCCGAAGGCGGGCGCGCCGGCGTCGTGCAGACGCGCCAGCGCGCGGCCCGCCTCGCGGGCGGCCTCGACCGTCGGCGGCACCGACGCCAGGCGCTCCAGGCGCAGGAAGTCCGTGCCCTCCTCCAGCACCGGGACGACGGGGATCGCCGCGGCCTCCGCCAACCAGCGCAGACCGGCGGCCTCGACGGCGAGGTATCCCTTGGGGGCGTTGGGGCCGTTCTTCACGAAGTCGCTCATGAGGTCACAGTAGGCAGACCGCACCAGGGCGGGGCCAGTCCTGCAGGTGGGAGCGCGACCGTCCTCACTCGGGAGGTGCGGCCCGGTGGCCGAGGGTCAGGGGTCGACGCCGAGCTCCACCGCGAGGGTCGCGCGCAGAACCGGCAGCACACGGCCGTGGGAGCGGCGGGTGGCGGCGCGCGAGGCGACGTGCACCAGCATCGCGCTGCGCTCGTAGGCGGTCCACGCCCGCATCCGTTCGCGCAGCGAGGCCGTGTCCGACACCGAGGCGGGCACCTCGCCGTGCTCCCGGCGAGATCTCACGTAGACGGCCACGAACTCCTCGACCTGCTCCTCGGCCATCGGCACGTACCAGGGCCCGCCGTGCACGGCGCCCCCGAGGATGGCCAGGTCGCGGGCGGGATCGTCCCCCTGGGCCCATTCGAAGTCGATGTACCGCACCTGCGGGTCGCTCGTCCCGTCCTGGGTCCCGTGCCACAGGATGTTGGTCGAGCACAGGTCCCCGTGGGCGAGCACGAAGCCGTCCAGCTGCGCGATCTGCCCCTCGACCGAGGCGACCCGGTCGAGCGCCGCGTCGAGCAGGCGGTCCAGCCCGTGCTGGTCGAGGACCGCGCCGTGGAGCGCCCGCCAGGAGCGCACCTCCTCCTCGACCTCGGGCAGGAGGTGCTGGGGCCCGGGAGGCACCGCCGCCCACGGATCCGTCCCCAGCGTCACCGGGCCGCGGCCCGGCGCGGGGACGGCATGCAGGCGCGCGAGGCGCTCGGCGTGGGCCCTCAGGTGCGCGCCGGTCCAGGTCTCGGGGGCCGCGGCGGTGCCGGGGATCTCCGTCGCCACGACATAGCGATGGCCGAGCGGACTGGTCGCGGGATCGTCGTGGACGGCGATCGGCGCCGGGCCGACCTCCGGAGGGATCAGGGTCAGGGCCGCGATCTCCCGGGCCAGGTCCTGGTGGAGCTCATCGGCCGTGACGTGCGGGATCCGCACGATGATCGGGGCGTTCTCCTGGGGGATGACCCGCCAGGCGGCGAAGCGCTCGCCGACGCCCGCGAGAGCGACCCGCGCCGGTCCGGACAGCGAGGAGGGCAGCACGGACCGGTGCAGTCCGGGCAGGCGCAGAGGTGAGCCCTCGTCCTCCAGAGGCAGCACCAGCTGCCCGGTGCGCCAGGCCTCGACCAGTCGTTCGCCCATCGCGGGGGAGGTGGGGTCCAGCAGGCTCGCGGGGTGGTCGGGGGAAGCGGGGACCATGGCGGCTCCTGGCAGGCGGGGCCACCGATCCTACGCGGGCTCCCCTCTCCTGCGCGGGCCCCGTGCTCCATCGCGCTCCCGGCGCGGGAGGAGGTCCGCGAGATCCTCGGGGGCGAGTACGTTTGTCCTCGACCTTCCCTGCCACCGCCCCGAGGAGACCGTCCATGGAGCTCGTCCTGCTCGCCGTCGCCGTCGGGGTGGGCGTGGGGGTCGTGGTCGGGGCGCTCGGGGCCGGCGGAGGCATCCTCGCCGTGCCCGTGCTGGTGTTCCTGCTCGGCATGCCTGCCCACTCCGCGACGGCGTCGAGCCTGGTCATCGTGATGATCACGGCGCTCGCGAGCCTTCCCCACCATGCCCGTCACGGGAACGTGGACTGGCGCAACGGGCTGGTCTTCGCGGGTGTCTCCGTCCTCGGCGCGGTGCTCGGCTCCCGGCTCTCGGCGCTGGTGCCGGAAGAGGTCCTGCTCACCCTGTTCGGCGTGATGCTGGTGGCGGTCGCGATCGCCATGCTCCGTCGCGCGCTGCGCACCCGGCGCGAGGAGCATGCGGAGGCCGCCGCCCACGGCGTGCGGGGAGAGATCGACCCCGACGAGACCGTCGCCGTCCATGACGACCCGGTGCTCGACCAGCCCGGCCCGGACACCGTCGAGGCCGCCGACGGCATCCGACGCCATCATGGCGAGCCCGAGCTGCCGCTGCCCGGCGCCGCCCCCGCCGCGCCGCGCCTGCCGCTGGTCCTCGGCGCGGCCACCCTCACCGGGTTCCTCACCGGCTTCTTCGGCGTGGGCGGCGGATTCATCGTGGTGCCCATGCTGGTGATCGCCCTGGGCCTGGCGATGCGCCGTGCCTCGGGCACCAGCCTGCTGGTGATGGTGGTCGTGACCGGGGCGAGCCTGCTCGCCCGGATCGGGACCGAGGTGCAGGTCGACTGGTCGACCACCCTCGTGTTCGCCGCCGGCTCGGCGCTCGGCGGCATCCTCGGCGGACCGCTCTCGACCCGGGCGCGCCCCTCGACGCTGACCCTGCTGTTCGCCGTGCTCCTGGGCGGCGTGGCGGCGGTGACGCTGGTCCGGACGCTGGGCGGCTGACTCCCCGGGAGCAGGCCGGAGAAGCGATGGCCGCTGGATCGCGGCCGTGCGAGGGTGCCGCCATGAGCTCCGCAGACCCCCGCACCGTTCCGCCCCCGACCGCCGGGGAGCGCGAGTCGCTCGACGCCTGGCTCGACTTCTACCGCGAGACCCTGCTGCTGAAGATCGAGGGCCTGGGCGCCGAGCAGCTGTGCCGCCGTGCCGTGCCGCCGTCGGCCCTGAGCCCGATCGGGATCGTCCGTCACCTCACCGACGTCGAGGCGTACTGGCTGCGGGAGGTGCTGCTCGACGACGAGCAGCCCGATCCGCACTGCGACGAGGACAACCCCGACGGCGACTTCCAGGACGTGGATCCCGCGACGGCCCTCGCCGACATCGAGGCGTACCGCGCGCAGCTGGTGGCCACCCGCGCCGCCCAGGCGAGCTGGACCGATCTCGACGGGCCCGTGCTCGGAAGGCGGCACGGCGCGCCCGTGAACCTGCGCTGGATCCTCATCCACCTGGTCGAGGAGTACGCGCGCCATCTGGGGCACCTGGACCTCCTGCGCGAATCCATCGACGGCCGTGCCGGATACTGAACGGCATGCCGACGACCGGAGCGCCCCGTCCCGTCAGCGCCGATCAGGTGACGCTGACCCACCTCGTCCCGGGAGACGCTCCGGCGCTCCTGGAGCTCGAGACCCGCAATCGCCGGCAGCTCCTCGTCGGCGCCCCCGCCCGCGAGGAGAGCTGGTTCACGGAGGTCGGCCAGCGCACCGCGATCGCGCATGCCCTCGCCGAGCAGGAGAGCGGACGCGGGCTCTCCCTCGCCATCCGGCTCGAGGAGGACGGGCAGCGGAGGGTGGTCGGCCGTCTGACCCTCGCCGCCATCACGCGCGGCGCCTTCGAGTCCGCCTCGCTCGGCTACTGGGTCGATCACGCGCTGACCGGGCGCGGCATCGCCACCCACGCCGTGGCCTCCGCGGTCGCGGTGGCCTTCGGCGGTCTCGGCCTGCACCGCCTCCAGGCGGAGGTGCAGGTCGGCAACGACGCGTCCGCCCGGGTGCTCGAGAAGTGCGGGTTCGCGGAGTACGGGATCGCCCCGGACTACCTGCGGCTGGGCGGGGGATGGGCCGACTGCCGCCTGTTCCAGCTCGTCGACTCCCGCTGGCGACCGCGGGAGACGCAGCGGCCGGGCACCGAGCGCAACGGCCGACGCCCCGGGGAGACCACCCTCGGCGCGCAGGTCCCCGGCCTGCAGGAGGCCCTGGCCCTCTACGACGCGGTGGGCTGGAGCGCGTACACCGAGGATCCCGCGGCGCTCGAGCGCTCGCTCGCCGGGAGCGCGCACGTGGTCACCGCCCGACGCGACGGGGAGCTGGTGGGGCTCGCCCGAGTCCTCAGCGACCGCGCGACCGTCGCGTACCTGCAGGACGTGCTCGTCCATCCCGACGTGCAGCGCGCAGGACTCGGCGCGCGCCTGGTCGACGCCGCCCTCGAGCCCTTCGCCGCGGTGCGCCAGCAGGTGCTGCTCACCGATGCCGAGCCCGGTCAGCGCGCCTTCTACGAGTCCCTCGGCTTCGTCGAGGCCCACGACCACGAGGCGGGGCTGCGCTCCTTCGTGCGGCTGCGGTGAGCGGCCCGTCCCGCCGGTTCGCGGACCCGGTCCGTCAGTGCGCCGCGGCGCCGTCGAGCACGCCCCGCACGGCGTCGTCGATGAGTCGGGCGGCGGTGCGGGCGGTGCGGCCGTCGACGTCGAGCGACGGGTTCAGCTCCACCACGTCCAGCAGCGCGAGCTTCCCGCTGCCCGCCGCGGCGCGGACGGCCGCGGCGATCAGCGGCAGCGGCACGCCGTACGCGGCGGGGGCCGAGACCCCGGGGGCGGTGGCGGCGGGCAGCACGTCGAGGTCGATGGTCAGGTAGAGGACGTCGAGCTCGGCGGTGAACTCCTCCACGAAGGAGCGGAGCCCCTCCGCGCCCGCGGCGAGGCACTGCTCGTCGGTCCACCAGCGCACGCCCAGCTCCCGGGCGCGCTCGAACAGGACGCCCGTGTTGGAGGGCTCGGCGATACCGAGCACGGCGTAGCGCAGCTCCCGACCCACCGCGTGCTCGGCCGCCGCCATCTGCGCGAAGGGGGTGCCCGAGGTGGGATGCGGCTCCTCGCGCAGGTCGAAGTGGGCATCGAGGTTCAGCACGCCCCAGCGCTGACCGGCGCGCGGCCCGATCCCGGAGCCGACGAGACCGAGGTACGAGGACCAGGCCGTCTCGTGCCCGCCGCCCAGCACCACGGCGAGCGCGGACCCTGCCCGGTCCAGGCCGTGGGAGGTGAGCGCGGCGGCCGCGGCCTGCCCGCCCTCGAGGTCCTCGCCCACCGTCTCGGCGTCCCCGAGGTCGTGCAGGCCCACCTCGCCGCGGGCGAACTGTCCGTGCAGGGCGAGCGGGGCGAGCGCGCGGCGCAGCGCGGCGGGCCCGTCGGCCGCCCCGACCCGGCCACGGTTGCGGCGCACGCCCTCGTCGGAGCGGAAGCCGAGCAGCGCCACGTGCGGCGCGGCGGGGTCGGCCCCCGCATGCGGCGCGCCCCCTCCTGCCCGCTCCGCTGCGCCGCCGCCCGTCGACGGGGCCGTGACCTCCTGCACCGCCTGGTGCCAGCGGGCGTGCTCCGGGCCGTCGCCGTCGTGCCGACCGGTCCAGACCGGGGGATCGGTGTCCGGGAGATGCGTCATCGGGGCTCCTCGCCTCCTCAGGGGTCGTGCGCAGGGGATAGCGTCGGGTGCCATGATGGCACCCGACCGGCCGCGGTCGTCCATGCCGGCCCCGGGCGGACGCCCGGAGCCCCTCAGGAGAGCGAGCAGGCGATGCCCGATCATTCCGAGCAGGCCGAGGCCGAGGAGCGCCGACGGCTCGGGACGAGCGACGAACCCGTCGAGGACGCTCTCGTCCAGGAGTTCGAGAACACGGTCGCCGAGGGCGCGAACCGGCTGAACCGCACCTGGCGCGCCCTCGTGGTCACCGGTCTGTTCGGCGGGATCGACGTGGGCATCGGGCTGCTGGCGATGCTCGCCGTGCTCGACGCGACCGGGTCGAAGCTGCTGGGCGGTCTCGCCTTCGGCGTCGGGCTGTACGCGCTGCGGCTGGCCCACTCGGAGCTGTTCACCGAGGACTTCCTGGTGCCGATCAACGCCGTCGTGGCCCGACACGGCACCTGGTGGCAGCTGGTGAGGCTGTGGACCACCACCCTGGTCACCAACCTCGTGGGCGGCTGGGCCTTCACCTGGCTGGTGGTCGCGGCCTTCCCCCGCTTCGACGACGTGCTGGTGGAGTCCGCGACCGGATACCTGGAGGACGGGCTGACGCTCGAGACCGGGGCGCTGGCCCTGCTCGCGGGGTTCACGATCACGCTGATCACCCGGATGAACCAGGGATCCTCCGAGGGCATCGCGACGCTCGCGAACTCGCTCATCTCGGGCTTCCTGGTGGTGGGCCTGGCCATGCACCACGGCGCCCTGACCTCCGCGATCATCTTCGGTGCGATGCACGCCGGGGCTCACATCCCCTATCTCGACTGGCTGGTCTGGTTCTGCTGGGTGATCCCGCTGAACATGATCGGCGGCCTCGTGATCCTCACGATCCCGCGCCTGGTGCGCACCTGGGAGCTGGTGCGCGAGGAGAGGACGGCCCAGGACGGCGCCGCCCCGACGGGCTGAGCCCGGTCGACATCGCGGGGCGGGGCCCGCCGCGGACCGACGGGCAGGCTCCGCAGGTCCCTCGACCTGGCATGCTTCCCCCATGGCCTCCCCGAAAGCCCCGGCCGCCGACGCGACGCTGCGAGTGCTGACCTTCCTCGCCTCGCGCCGCTCCCCGGTGGCCGCGGCGCGGATCGCCGAGGAGCTGGACCTGCCCCGCTCGCGCACCTACGACCTGCTGGCCACGCTCGTCGAGCACGGCTACGTCATGCACCTGGACCAGGAGCGGCTGTACGGGCTGGGCCCGGCGGCCCACGAGCTCTCGGGCGCCTACCTGCGCCAGGAGCCGCTGGCGCGCATCGGCCGACGGGTCATCGAATCGATGGTCGACGAGATCGGCGAGTCCGGCCATCTCGCGGTCCTCCACGGGCGCGACGTGCTCTACGTGGTCGAGGAGCGGGCCCGGAACCGTCCGAGCCTGGTCACCGACGTGGGCGTGCGCATCCCCTCGCACCTCACCGCGAGCGGCCGCGCGATCCTCGCCGAGCTGCCGCCGGCCCAGCTGCGCGCGCTCTACGGCCACGCCGCGGACTTCACCGCCCGCACGGAGGCCACCGGCCCCTCCCGCCCCAAGGAGCTGCGCGAGCTGCTGGTCCGGGTGCGGGCCGAGGGGATCGCCCGCGAGCAGGGCGAGGTCACCGAGGAGCTCGCCTCCGTGGCGGCCGTGGTGCGGGACCACGCGGGCTGGCCCGCGGCCGCGGTGGCGCTGACCTTCGTGGAACGGGACGTGGACGAGGAGCGCCGGGAGCGCTGCGCGGAGGCCGTGCGGCGAGCGGCCGACGAGATCACCCGCCGCCTGCGGGGGCGGCCGACGGGCGAGCGCACCGCCCGATGAGGCGCGCGAGCGCGCCGCCCGACGCGGCGCGAGGGCACCACCCGCCGCGGCACGAGGGCCGACAGGACTGTCGCCCGGGGGACGCCTCTGGAAGGATCCACGTATGAACCCCGGCGTCGTCTCGGTCCATGCCAGTGCGGAGCACGGCTTCAGCAAGTCCCGCGTGGACTCGATCGAGCTCCTGGAGGGGATCGGTGTGCGCGGGGATGCGCACGCCGGGGTCACGGTGAAGCATCGCAGCCGTGTGGCGCGGGATCCCGACCAGCCCAACCTCCGCCAGGTCCACCTGATCCACCAGGAGCTCTTCACCCACCTGGCCGAGCAGGGGCACGAGGTCGCCCCGGGGGAGCTGGGGGAGAACATCACCACCACCGGCGTGGACCTGCTCGGCCTGCCGGTCGGGACCCGCCTGCAGATCGGGGAGGCGGTCGTCGTGGTGACGGGGCTGCGGAACCCCTGCCAGCAGATCGAGGCCTTCCAGCCGGGCCTGCTGCGCCAGGTCCTGCCGCGGGACGACTCGGGCGAGGTCCGCCGTCTCACCGGGGTGATGGGGATCGTCGCCCGGGGCGGGACGGTCCGTCCGTCGGACCCGATCTCCGTCGAGCTGCCGCCGCAGCCGCACCATCCGCTCACCCGGGTGTAGTCGCCGGACCCGTCGGCGTGGCGCCGCGCGTTCCCTCGCGTCCGGGATACCGGACGGCTTGGGCCGCGACCCCCTCGACCCGCGGTCGCGCGGGTGGTGTCCTGACAGGAGCACCCGCAACCCCCGACCCCAGGAGCCAGAGATGTCCCTCCCCGGAGCCCGCCCCGTCCGCGCCCCCCGCGGCACCGACCGCAGCGCGAAGTCCTGGCAGACCGAGGCTCCGCTGCGGATGCTCATGAACAACCTCGACCCCGAGGTCGCCGAGCGGCCCGACGACCTGGTCGTCTACGGCGGCACCGGGCGTGCGGCCCGCTCCTGGGAGGCGTTCGACGCGATCGTCGAGACCCTGCGCGACCTCGAGGACGACGAGACACTGCTGGTCCAGTCCGGCAAGCCCGTCGGCGTGCTGCGCACGAACGAGTGGGCCCCGCGCGTGCTGCTGGCGAACTCCAACCTCGTGGGCGACTGGGCGACCTGGCCGGAGTTCCGCCGCCTCGAGGCCGAGGGACTGATGATGTACGGCCAGATGACCGCCGGCTCCTGGATCTACATCGCCACCCAGGGCATCCTCCAGGGCACCTACGAGACCTTCGCGGCCGTCGCCGCCAAACGCTTCGGCGGCACCCTGGCCGGCACGATCACCCTGACCGGCGGCTGCGGCGGCATGGGCGGTGCGCAGCCCCTGGCCGTCACCCTCAACGACGGCGTGTGCCTGATCGCCGACGTGGACCGCACCCGCCTCGAGCGCCGCGTCGCCAAGCGCTACCTCGACGAGATCGCCGACGACCTCGACGACGCGATCGCCCGCGCCGACGCCGCCAGGGCCGAGAAGCGCGGCCTGTCCATCGGCATCGTCGGCAACGCCGCGGAGGTCTTCCCCGCCCTGTTGGAGCGCCATCAGGCCGGTGACCTCACGATCGACGTGGTCACCGACCAGACCAGCGCCCACGACCCGCTGAGCTACCTCCCCACCGAGGTGTCCGTCGAGGAGTGGCAGGCCGAGGCGGACTCGGACCCCGAGGGCTTCACCAAGAAGTCCCGCGAGTCGATGGCCCGCCAGGTCCGGGCCATGGTCGAGTTCCAGGACGCCGGCGCCGAGGTGTTCGACTACGGCAACTCGATCCGCGACGAGGCCCGCCACGCCGGCTACGACCGCGCCTTCGCCTTCCCGGGCTTCGTCCCCGCCTACATCCGGCCCCTGTTCTGCGAGGGCCTCGGCCCCTTCCGCTGGGTGGCGCTGTCCGGCGACCCCGAGGACATCGCCGTCACCGACGCCGCGCTCAAGGAGCTCTTCCCCGAGAACGAGCACCTGCACCGCTGGCTCGACGCCGCCGGCGAGTACGTCGAGTTCGAGGGCCTGCCCGCCCGCATCTGCTGGCTCGGCTACGGCGAGCGGCACAGGGCCGGGATGCTGCTGAACGACCTGGTCCGCGACGGGAAGTTGAAGGCCCCGATCGTCATCGGCCGCGACCACCTCGACTCCGGCTCGGTCGCCTCCCCGTACCGCGAGACCGAGTCCATGCTCGACGGCTCCGACGCGATCGCCGACTGGCCGCTGCTGAACGCGCTGACCGCCACCAGCTCGGGCGCCACCTGGGTCTCCATCCACCACGGCGGCGGCGTGGGCATCGGCCGCTCGATCCACGCCGGCCAGGTGGGCGTCGCCGACGGCACCGATCTCGCCCGCCGCAAGCTCGAGCGCCTGCTGACCAACGACCCCGCGATGGGCGTGATCCGCCACGTCGACGCCGGCTACTCGCGCGCCGACCAGGTCGCCCACGAGCGCGGCGTGCGCGTGCCCATGACCCCCACCCGTCGGGACTGAGCATGGCCACCACCTCCACCCTGCTCACCGGCATCAGCGAGCTGTGGACCCTCGACCCGGCGCTCGACGACCCCGACCGCCCGGGCGAGGTCACGGGCGACCAGGTGCTGCACGATGCGGCCCTGGTGATCGAGGACGGCGTCATCGCGTGGGCCGGCCCCGCCGCGCAGGCGCCGACGGCCGACGAGGCCGAGGACCTGGGCGGTCGGGCGGTGCTGCCCGGCTGGGTCGATTCCCACAGCCACCTCGTCTTCGACGGCGACCGCGCCGCCGAGTTCGAGGCCCGGATGGCCGGACGGTCCTACAGCGCCGGCGGCATCGGCGTGACCACCGACGCCACCCGCTCCGCCCCCGACGACCGCCTGCGCAGCCTGGTCCAGGAGAGGATCGCGGGCGCCCATGCGGGCGGCACCACGTGCCTGGAGACCAAGACGGGCTACGGGCTGACCGTCGAGGACGAGCTGCGGGCCGCGCGCCTGCTCTCGGACCTGATCCGGGAGGGGCGGCTCGACGAGGCGACCTTCCTCGGCGCCCACCTGGTCCCGCGCGAGTACGACGGCCGGGACGGCCGCCCGGACGCGGAGGAGTACGTGGACCTGGTCACCGGGGAGATGCTCACCGCCGTCGCCCCGCACGTGCGCTGGATCGACGTGTTCTGCGAGGAGGGCGCCTTCGACCCCGAGCAGTCCGAGCGGGTGCTGCGCGCCGGCGCCGCCGCGGGTCTGGGCCTGCGGGTGCACGGCAACCAGCTGGGCACCAGCGGCGGGGTCGCCCTCGCCGTCGAGCTGGGCGCGGCGAGCGTGGACCACGTCAACCACCTCGCACCGGCCGACGTCGAGGCGCTCGCCGCCTCGGACACCATCGCGACCGTGCTGCCGGCCTGCGACCTCTCGACCCGGGCGCCGCTGGCCCCGGCGAAGGAGCTGCTGGAGGCCGGGGCGAACCTCGCCATCGCGAGCAACTGCAACCCCGGCACCAGCTACACCAGCGCGATGAGCTTCTGCGTCGCGACCGCCGTGCTGCAGATGCACCTCTCCCTCGCCCAGGCCGTGCGGGCCGCCACCCGCGGCGGGGCGCTCGCCCTGCGCCGCGAGGACGTGGGCCACCTCGGCGTCGGTGCGCGCGCCGACCTGCACGTCCTCGACGCCCCCGCCGCGATCCACCTCGCCTACCGTCCCGGCATGCCGCTCACGCATCAGGTGCGGCGGCGCGGGCGGCGGATCGTCTGACCCGGCCCGCCTGAGCTGCGCCGACCGGCCCGCTCCGCCGCGCCTCGATCCCTCCCTCCTCCCGTCCGCTCCTGATGAAAGGACGCTCTCGATGATGACGACGTCCGACGCCTCGGCCGGCTCCGGCCGACAGCCCTTCGACCGCGCCTCCGCGGACCGTGCCCGGTCCGTCACCCGCCCCGACGGCACCGAGCGGACCGTCCCGCCCCGTCGCTGGCGCTTCTTCGTCTGCAGCGCCCTGGGCCTGGCGATGTTCTTCGTGACCGTCGAGATCGGCGGGACCTCCACGATCCTGGTCGATCACGCGCTGACTCTCGTGCGCTGGGTGCTCGGACCGGCGGTCCCCTGGGTGGTGGTGGCCCTGGTCCTGCTCGGGACCGTGCGCCCCTTCGTCACCGGCTCCTGGCGCCGCGGCACGTTGCGCACCGTGTTCGCCCTCGCCAACATCGTCGGTCTCGTCGTCGCCGTGTGCGCGGCGGCCGGCTACTACCCGGGCCCGCTCGCGAACCCCGACATCGGCCCCTTCCTGTGGGAGAGGCTCGGGATCCCCGTCGGACTCATCGTCCCCGTCGGCGCCGTGTTCCTGGCCCTGCTGATCAACTATGGGCTGATGGAGTTCATCGGCGTGCTGGTGCAGCCGATCATGCGCCCGGTGTGGAAGGTCCCCGGCCGCGCCGCGGTCGACGCCGTCGCCTCCTTCGTCGGCTCCTACTCGCTCGCGCTGCTGATCACCGACCGCGTCTACCGCGAGGGCCGCTACACCGGCAAGGAGGCCGCGATCATCGCCTCCGGCTTCTCGACCGTCTCGGCGACCTTCATGGTGATCGTGGCGAGCACCCTCGACCTCATGCAGCACTGGACGCTGTACTTCCTCCTCACCTTCGCGATCACCTTCGCGGTCACCGCGATCACGGTGCGGATCCCCCCGCTGCGCAGCATCGCCGACGTCCCCTACGAGGGCAGGGAGCACCTCCCCGAGCCCGTCTCGCGCGGCAACCGTGTCGTCCAGGCCTGGGACGAGGCGATGCGCGCCCTGTCGATCGCACCGGGCGTGGTGCGCGGCAGCTGGGCGACCTTCAAGGACGGCGTGCTGATGAGCGCCGCGATCGTCCCCTCGATCCTCTCCATCGGCCTCGCCGGGCTGCTGCTGGCGACCTACACGCCCGTCTTCGACCTCATCGGCTGGATCTTCGTGCCGATCGCCTATCTCGTGCAGCTGCCGGATCCGGCGCTGGCCGGGAAGGCCGTCTCGGTGGGCATCGCCGAGATGTTCCTGCCCGCCACCGTCGTGGCCGGGCACGAGTCCGAGGTGCTGCGCTTCACCATCGGCGTCACCGCCGTCTCCCAGATCGTGTTCTTCTCCGCGCTGGTGCCCTCGGTGCTGGCCACGAAGATCCCGCTCGGCCTGGGTCAGCTGGTGGTGCTGTGGTTCGAGCGCGTGGTGCTGACGCTCCTGATCACCGCTCCGCTCGCGCACCTGCTGCTCTAGACCCCCGCCCCGCAGACCGAAAGGCTCCCATGACCGGCCCCGTCTCCCTCTCCAGCCCCGTCACCCTCGCCAGCTCCGGCCTCACCGCCGCCGAGGTGCTCGCCGTCGCCCGCCGCGGCGCCCCCGTCGAGCTCGATCCCTCGGCCCGTGAGCAGGTCGCCGCCGTGCGCCGCCACATCGAGGAGCTCGCGGCCGCCGAGACCCCCGTCTACGGCGTCTCCACCGGCTTCGGCGCTCTCGCCGACACCTCGATCCCGCCGAGCATGCGCCACGCCCTGCAGCGCTCCCTGATCCGCTCCCACGCCGCCGGCGCCGGGCCCGAGGTCGAGACCGAGGTGGTGCGCGCCCTGATGCTGCTGCGCGCCCGCACCCTCGCCTCCGGCCGCACCGGCGTGCGACCCGTCGTGGTCGAGACGATCCTGGCCCTGCTCAACGCGCACATCACCCCGATCGTCCACGAGTACGGCTCCCTGGGCTGCTCCGGTGATCTGGCCCCGCTCTCCCACTGCGCGATCGTGCTGATGGGGGAGGGGCGCGCCCGGGACCGCGACGGTGCGGAGCGCCCGGTGCCGGAGCTGCTGGCCGAGGCCGGGATCGAGCCGGTGCTGCTCGAGGAGAAGGAGGGCCTGGCGCTGATCAACGGCACCGACGGCATGCTCGGCATGCTGCTCATGGCCATCGCGGACCTCGACGAGCTGGTGCGCACCGCGGACCTCACCACCGCCCTGTCCGTGCAGGGCCTGCGCGGCCGCGACACCGTCTTCCACCCCGAGCTGCATGCGCCGCTGCGCCCGCACCCCGGCCAGGAGGCCTCGGCCGCGAACATCCTCGCCCTGCTCGAGGGCTCGCCGATCATCGCCGACGTCGCGGCCGAGGGCTCCCGGGTGCAGGACGCCTACTCCCTGCGCTGCGCGCCGCAGGTCGCCGGAGGCGTGCGCGACACGATCGAGCACGCCCGCACCGTCGCCGAGCGCGAGCTCGCCGCCGCGATCGACAACCCCGTCGTGCTCGAGGACGGCACCGTCACCTCCAACGGCAACTTCCACGGCGCCCCCGTCGCCTATGTGCTCGACTTCCTCGCCGTGGTCTCCGCGGATCTCGCCTCGATCGCCGAGCGCCGCACCGACCGGATGCTCGACAAGTCCCGCTCCCACGGGCTGCCGCCGTTCCTTGCCGACGACCCCGGCGTGGACTCGGGCTTCATGATCGCCCAGTACACCCAGGCGGGCCTGGTCTCCGAGATGAAGCGCCTGGCGGCTCCGGCGAGCGTGGACTCGATCCCGTCCTCCGCGATGCAGGAGGACCACGTCTCGATGGGCTGGCACGCCGCCCGCAAGCTGCGCACGAGCGTCGAGAACCTGCGCCGGGTGCTCGCGATCGAGATGCTCACCGCCGCCCGGGCGATCGACCTGCGCGCCCCGCTGGCGCCGTCGGCCGGGAGCGCCGCGGCGATCGCGGTGCTGCGCCGCACCGTCGAGGGTCCCGGTCCGGACCGCTTCCTCGCCCCGGACATCGCCGAGGCGGAGGCGCGGCTGCAGGACGGCACCGTGCTCGCCGCCGTCGCGGAGGTGGTCGGCCCGCTGCGGTGAGCCCGTCACGGCGGTGACCGACCGGTCACCGCCGTGCGGTGTGTGCGGAGCGCCGCGGAGGAGTACCCTGACCGGCGCCGTCCGACGGGGTCCACCTCCCCGCGGGGCGGCTCTCCTCATCCCCCGCCCGGGAGACCACCGGGCCCCCTGAAAGAAGAGCCATGGGCGAACTGCACCTCGGCTTCGAGATCACGGCGCTCGCCGTCCTCTGCGCCATCCTCCTCGCCGACCTGATGCTCGTCATCAAGCGCCCCCACCTGCCCTCCCTGCGGGAGTGCGCGGCCTGGATCGGCTTCTACGTCGGCCTCGCGCTGGTGTTCGCCGTGGTGCTCTACCTCGTGGGCGGCACGGAGCCGGCCTCCGAGTTCGTCACCGGCTGGCTGCTCGAGTACTCGCTGAGCATCGACAACCTCTTCGTCTTCATCCTCATCATGACGAAGTTCGGCGTGCCCCGGAGGTATCAGCAGGAGGCGCTGATGGTGGGCATCATCATCGCCCTCATCGCGCGCGGCCTGTTCATCCTGGCGGGGGCGGTGATCATCGAGCACTTCGTCGCGATCTTCTACCTCTTCGGCCTCTTCCTGCTGTACACGGCATGGAAGCAGGCCTTCGGCGACGAGGACGAGGGCGCCGACTCACCGATCCTGCGAGCGGTGCGGAAGGTGCTGCCCGTCTCGCAGGAGTACGACGGGAACAGGCTCCGCACCGTGGTGGACGGCAGACGGATGTTCACCCCGCTGCTGCTGGTGTTCATCACCCTCGGCATCACCGACGTCATGTTCGCCCTGGACTCGATCCCCGCGATCTTCGGCGTCACCCGCAATCCGTTCCTGGTGTTCACCGCCAACATCTTCGCGCTGATGGGCCTGCGGCAGCTGTACTTCCTGCTGGGCGGCATGCTGGAGCGGCTGGCGTACCTGCAGTACGGGATCGCGGCGGTGCTCGCCTTCATCGGGGTGAAGCTGCTGATCCATGCCATCCACGAGGCGCCGCTGGACTTCGTCCCCGGCTTCGAGGTGCTCCAGCGGATCCCCGAGGTGCCGATCTGGCTCTCGCTCGCCGTCATCGTGGTCGCCATGGGGGTGTCGGTCCTGGCGTCCGTCGCGGTCGCGGCGCGGAAGAACCGGGAGGGCATCGAGTCCTGAGGTCGGATCGGCGGGTCAGCGCCGCAGCCTCCGATACGCCCGGGCGGACAGGGGCACCAGCACGACCAGCAGCAGCGTGGGCCACAGCACGGCCGCGGCCACGGCGTGCTCGGCGAGCAGCCCCGTGGTCACCCCGGTGGGATTGCCGAACAGCTCGCGCACGGCCGTGGCCGTGGCGGAGAGCGGGTTCAGCGAGGCGATCCACCCCAGCCAGGTGGGCATCAGCTCCGGGGAGACGAAGGCGGAGGACAGGAAGGCGCCCGGCCACACCAGGATCTGCACGGCCACCGTCGCGCCCTCGTTCCTGCCCAGGGTGAGCGCCAGGAGGATCCCGAGCCACAGCATCGCCAGGCGCAGCCACAGCAGGAGGGCCACGGCGAGCAGCGCGGCGAGGGGCGATCCCGTGATCCTCCAGCCGAGCGCGAGGCCGCCCCCGATCAGCACGGCCAGCTCGACCACCGAGGTGGTCATGTCCGCGCCCACTCTGCCCAGCGCCACCGAGGCCGCGGAGATCGGCAGGGAGCGGAAGCGGTCCGTCACGCCCTTCCGCGCGTCGGCCGCCATGGCGCTCATGGTCACCTCGAGGCCGAACATCATGGTCACGGCCATCATCCCCGGCAGCAGGTAGGAGATGTACCCGCCGCCCTCGGGGAGCGTGATGGACCCGCCCAGGATCACGGCGAACATCAGCAGCAGCATCAGGGTGAAGGCGAGGTTCATGACCGGCGTCCAGGGGCGGCGCCTCCAGTGCCGCAGGTCGCGCTCGGCGATGATGAGTCCTTCTCGCAGGGCGGTCATCGGTTCTCCTCCTCGGTGAGGGCGAGGAAGACCTCGTCCAGGGTGGGGCGTCGCAGGGCGATGTCGTCGGGGGCGATCCCGGCCGCGTCGAGCCGCCGCACCACCTCCAGCAGGTCGATGGCGCCGTGCGGGGCGGGGACGGTGACCACGCCCGCCTCCTCGTCCGCGGACGGGGCCGAGCGGTCCCGGAGGGTGCGGTCGGCAACGGTGCTCCCCGCGGCGGTGAGGGCCGCCGCCACGTGCGCGACGCTCTCGCCGGCGGGAACGGTGACCTCCACGCGGTCCCCGCCGCGGCGGGCCTTGAGCTCGCGCGGGGAGCCCTCGGCGATCACCCGGCCCGCCCGCATGATCGAGACGGAGCCCGCGAGCTGATCGGCCTCCTCGAGGTACTGCGTGGTCAGCAGCACCGTGGTGCCGCGTGCGGCGATCTCGCCCACGGCGTCCCACACGTCGATCCGGCCCCGGGGGTCCAGCCCCGTGGTGGGCTCGTCGAGGAACAGGACCGCGGGGTCGGCGATCATGCCCGCGGCGATGTCGAGCCGGCGGCGCATGCCGCCCGAGTAGGTCGAGACCTCCCGCTGAGCGGCCCCGGCGAGACCGAACTGCTCGAGCAGCTCGTCGGCCCGGTGCTGCGCCGCGCGCCGTGCCGCGCCGTGCAGCATCCCGAACATCACCAGGTTCTCGCGGCCTCCCAGGATCTCGTCCACCGCGGGCTGCTGGCCGATCAGGCCGACTCGTCGCCGCACCTCGGCACCGCGGGAGCGCACGTCGATCCCGGCGACCCGCGCCGAGCCGGAATCGATGTCCAGCAGGGTGGTCAGCGCTCCCACCGCGGTGGACTTCCCCGCGCCGTTGGGCCCCAGCAGCCCGTGGATCGTCCCCGGTGCGACCTCGAGGTCGAAGCCGTCCAGCGCGGCGACCTCGCCGTAGTGCTTGTGCAGGCCGACGGCGCGGATCGCCGGCGGGTCCGCCCCGGGCCGCGGTGCCTCGGCATCCCTCGCCGGTGCATGCCCGGCGTCTCGTCCGGTCCGTGCCATCGAGCCCTCCAATGTCGTACGTCGTACAGAGTAGATGTGGACTGTACACCGTACGAGGTACGGTGTGCACATGGACGCCACGACGAGCTCATCGGGGGACGCCGCCGACGGACCGGCGCGCGTGCTGCGCCTGCTCTGGCGCCGCCACCTCGGCGAACCCCGCGGCCGCCGAGGGCCGCGCCAGAAGGTCAGCACCGATGCGATCGTCGAGGCGGCGATCTCCCTCGCCGACGCCGAAGGGCTCGCCGCGGTCTCCGTGCGCAGGGTCGCCCAGGCCGTGGGCCTGTCCCCGATGTCGCTGTACACCTACGTCCCCGACCGCGACGCGCTGATCGGGCTGATGGTCGACGAGACCGTCTCCCGCACCCCGCTGCCCCGGTGGCAGGGTCCCCCGCGCGAGCGGCTGCGGACTCTCTCCGAGATGCTGTGGGACGAGTACCACCGTCACCCGTGGCTGCTGGACGCGGAGAGCCATCGCCCCTGGATCGGCCCGGGCGTCTCCGACCGCTACGAGGCGGAGCTGCGGGCGGTCGAGGGATGCGGGCTCGAGGACATCGCCATGGACCACACCATCAGCCTGATCGAGACCCATGCGGCCGCGGCCTCCCGCCGGCATCTCGAGTCGCTGCGGGCCGTCGAGGAGAGCGGCCGGAGCGATCTCGAGTGGTGGGAGCAGAACGGACCGGTGCTCGCGGAGGTCATGCCGCCGGACGCCTACCCGGTCTCCGGCCGTGTGGGCACCGCCGTGGGGACGACGTACCAGGCCGTGGCCGACCTGCGTGCGGGCTACGAGTTCGGACTCGAGGTCATCCTGGACGGGATCGAGGCCCGGCTGCCGCGCTGAGCGCGAGCCTCCCTCGGGCCCTCACAGCGCCGGGGTCGCGAAGCCTCCGTTGGACAGCAGCAGCTGGCCGCGGATCCACGCCCCGCGCTCGGAGACGAGGAAGCGCACCAGGTCCGCGACGGTCTGCGGGCCGCCGAGCTCGCCGCCCGGGGTCTGCTCGGCCACGGCCCCTCGGATCCCGTCGTCCATCCAGCCGGTGTCGATCGGGCCTGGGTTGATGGCGTTGGTGCGGATCCCGCGGTCGGCGAGCTCGTGGGTGCCGGCCAGCACCAGGCGATCCAGCGCCCCCTTGGTCGCGCCGTAGGGGAGGTTGTGGGCGGTGTGGTCACTGGTCAGCGCGATCACCGCGCCGCCGGGGGTGCGGGGCCCACGCGCGACCTGCTCGGCGAAGCCCTTCAGCAGCAGCCAGGAGGCCCGCACGTTGACCGCGTAGTGGCGGTCGAAGCTCTCCACCGTGGTGTCCAGGATCGCGGAGTCCACGGACTCGCAGTGGCACATCACCAGCGCTCCGAGCGGTCCGAGCGCCCCGCGCGCCGCGGTGACGACCTGCGGCGGGACGGCCGGATCGGAGAGATCGCCCGGCAGCAGCTCGACGCGACGGCCCGTGCCGCGCAGCTCCTCGGCGAGCAGCTCGACGTCGGAGTCCTCCTTCAGCACCCGCCGGTCGTAGGGGGCGTGGAAGGACAGCGCCAGGTCGTAGCCGTCCTCGGCGAGGCCGCGGGCGATAGCCGCGCCGATCCCGCGACGGCGGCCCACGCCGGTGAGCAGGGCGGTGCGGGGAAGGGGCGTGGAGGTCATGGGGCGACGATAGGGCCCCGGTGGCATCGTGGCCAGCCGTTTTCCTGCCCGTCTCCCCTGCCCGTCTCCCCCTGGCCGGCCCGGCCGGCCCGGCCGGCCCCCTCAGGACGCGAGGACCTCCTCGGTCGTGCGCAGCTCGACCTGGGGAGGGAACAGGCTCATGGTGTGCAGGGCCGCCGCGGCGTTCTCCGCGCTCGAGGCCGCGACCGCGTCGGTGACCACGGTGACGCGCGCCCCCGCGTCGGCGGCGGCGAGCACCGTGGTGATCACGCAGCAGTCCGTCGAGACGCCCGTGACCAGCAGGTGCGGGGCGGGGCCGACGATCCCGGCCAGCTGGGGACCCCATTTGCCGAAGGTCGGCTCGTCCACGGTGGGGTGGGCGGAGAGTCCCTGCACCGCGTCGACGGTCGCGTACAGCGGATCGGTCGCGGGCACGTCCGCGAAGGGCCAGGCGGCGAAGTACTCGCCCCACGCGGTGCTGCGGTCCGCCGTCGGCAGCCAGCGCGTGACCACGGTGCGCTCGGGACCGACGTGCGCGGCGAGGTCCGCGATGCGCTCCATCGCCGCCGGGAAGGACGGGGAGGCCCACTGCGAGGCGGGGTCGGCGAAGATCCGCTGCGGATCGATGACGACGAGCCACGCGGCGGTGGCGGGGCGGGCCGGGGCGGGGGAGACGAGGTCCATGGCGGCACTGTACGAGAGGGCGTTCAGGGGGTCGAGGGCGCCCGTCCCCCCTCGCGGGCGGGCGCGGAGGCGCCCGCAGGTGCAGGATCGGGGACGGCCCCCGGCTCGCCGCCCTCGTGCGGGGTGCGCGGGCCCCGCAGGGCGGCCAGGACGTTCGGGGCGACCGCGAAGGCGGCGCCGGCCAGGCACAGCACCCCGCCGACGGCCGCGAGCGGCGGAGGCACCTCGCCCAGCAGCAGCCAGGCCAGCGCCACCGTCACCCCGGGGACGATGAGCGAGGAGGAGCTCAGCACCCCGGCCGGCGTGCGGGTCAGCGCGTAGCCCCACAGCAGGAACGCGAGGGCCGTGGGCAGGACGCCCATGTAGACCACGCCCGCCACGGAGCCCGCCGAGGCCGAGGCCAGCTCCCCCAGCAGGGTGGGCGCGAAGGGCAGGCAGGCGAGGAAGCCGGCGACGATGCCGATGACCGTCATCGAGGTCGAGTCGATGTGCGCCAGCAGCGGTTTCTGGGCCAGCACGCTGCCCGCGTAGAGCAGCGCGGCGAGCAGCCCCAGCAGCACTCCGACCCCGGAGACGTGACCGCTCGAGGTGGCGACGGTGATCAGCACGATCCCGCCGAAGGCGACCAGCACCCCCGCCAGCAGCCGCATCGACAGCCCCTCCCCGAGGAGCAGGCCCGAGGCGACGGCGACGATCAGCGGTGCGACGTTGACCAGCATCGCGGCGGTCGCGGCGTCGATCAGCTGCTCCGAGGCGTTGAGCACGATCGAGTACACGGCGAACCAGGTGATGCCCCATGCGAGCACGGCGAGCCACGTCCTGCGCGTGCGCGGCGCCCGCACCCGCTTCGCGAGCAGCAGCGGGACCAGGGCGAGGGAGGCCGACCCGATCCGCAGCAGCGACATCGCCCCCGGGGAGAAGTCGGAGCCGCCGGCCCGGATCACGATGAACGACGAGGCCCACATGACCATCACGGCGAGAGCCGCCACCCAGGGCAGGGCCGGATGGCTCGCCCGCAGCGGCGGGACGGGAGCGGTCCGGCGGGCGCGGCGGGGCCGGCGAGCGGACCGGACGGTGCCGGGGGCGGAGGTCGGAGCGGTGCGCATGGGGCCATGGTGCTCCGCGACGCTGTTCTGTCCAAGCCCGTCGGCATGGACAGCTGTGCGCCGCGGACGTACGGTCGGGAGATGCGAGATCTGAGGCAGCTGCAGTGCTTCCGCTCCACCGCACTGGTCGGCAGCGTGCGCGGCGGCGCCGGACGGCTCGGGACGGCGCCCTCCGCGGTCAGCCAGCAGATCCGCTCCCTCGAGGCCGACCTCGGCCTCGAGCTCTTCTCCCGCGACGGCCGACGGCTCTCCCTCACCGCCGTCGGCCGGGAGCTGCTGGTGGAGGTCGAGGGGGTGTTCGAGGCCCTCGGCGAGCTCGAGGACCGTGCCGCCGAGCTGCGCGAGAAGCGGTCCGAGCGGCTGGTCATCGGCTACTTCTCGAGCGCCGGTGCGCGCTGGATCGCCGATCTCGTGGCCTACCTGGAGTTCACCCATCCGGGCCTCTCGGTGCGACTCGAGCTGACCGACGGCGGCCTCGTCGAGGACGGTCAGGACCTGCAGCTGCTGGTCACCGGGGACGAGGAGCTGGGGACCCCGGTCGGCATGGGATCCGAGCAGCTGCTGGTGGACCCCTACGTCGCGGCGGTGCCGCGCGGGCACGCCCTCGCAGCCCGTGAGGCGGTCTCGCTCGCGGAGCTGGCCGTGCTGCCGTGGATCGACAACGACGACCTCGCCTCCTCGGACGGCCGCTGCCGCCAGATCTTCGTCGACGGATGCCGGACCGCCGGCGTCGACCTCGCCTTCCGGCACCAGGCGCACGACCATCGCACGGCGCTGGAGATGGTCGACCGAGGTCTCGGGGCCACCGTGCTGCCGCGGCTGGGGCTCAGCGGTGTCGGGGCGAGCACCGTCGTGCTGCCCGTGATCGATCCGCCGCTGGCCCGGCGGATCCACCTCGCCTGGCACCGGGTGACGCCGCACGGCGCGGTGATCGAGGACGCCCGGCGGGCCCTGCGGGACCTCGTCGACCAGGAGCGGGCGGACCCGAGCCCGCGGTGAGCCGGCACGGAGCCGCGCCCGGCGCCGCGCTCGGGTCAGGAGGCCCGGGCCCTGCCGCCCCGCTCCTGCTCGCGGATCCTCCCGCGACGCGCGAACCAGGCCACCGCGAAGGAGAGCACCAGCGCGACGAAGACGCCCAGGTTCGCGTAGGCCCAGTCGCCCTCCTTGCCGCCGACGACCCCCAGCAGGTAGCCCTGCCAGTTGTTCCACGGCGCGGCCTCGGCGAACTGGTTGACGACCAGGCCCCAGCCGATCGCCGAGGCCACCGCCATGGTGCCGATCGAGGTCCGGTCCCAGGCGCCGTAGCGGCCGCGGGCGTCGAAGAGGGCCGCCTCGTCGTAGTCCGCGCGGCGGGTGAGGATGTCGGCGATGAGGATGCCCGCCCAGGAGGCGAGGGGCACGCCGAGGGTGATCAGGAAGCTCTGGAAGGGACCGAGGAAGTCGGTCGCGAAGAAGACCACCCAGATGGTGCCGATGGTGAGGATGAGGCCGTCGATCGCCGCGGCGGTCGGGCGCGGGATCCGGATCCCGAGGCTCAGCAGCGTGAGCCCGGAGGAGTAGATGCCGAGCACCGCGCCGGAGACCAGCGCGAGGACGGCAGTGAGGAGGAAGGGCACCAGCACCCAGATCGGCAGCAGCGTGGCCAGGGCCCCGATCGGGTCGTCGGCGACGGCATCGGCCAGGTTCTCGTCGGAGCCCGCGAGCAGGGTGCCGAAGACCACCAGGATCACGGGGGCGAGCGAGCCGCCGATCGTGTTCCAGGCGACGATCGCGCCGTCGGACGCGGTGCGCGCCTGGTAGCGGGACCAGTCCGCGGCGATGTTGATCCAGCCCAGCCCGAATCCGGTCATCACCATGACCAGGGCGCCGATGACCTGCCCGATGCTCCCGTCGGGCCGGGCCAGCACGGTCGCGAGGTCGATGTGGGGGATGGTCAGCACGACGTAGAGGATCGTGACGGCGCCCGTGAGCCAGGTCAGCACGGACTGGAGCTTCATGATCGTGTGGTAGCCCAGCACCGAGGCCGCCACGATGAGCGCTGCGACGATGACGGTCGCGATCACCTTCAGCGCCACGTTCTGCCCGTCGCCGCCCAGCTGGGTGATCACGGTCGCGGTGGCCAGCACCGCCATGATCGCCAGGAAGGTCTCCCAGCCGATCGACGTCAGCCACGAGACGACGCCCGGCACCTTCTGCCCGTGCACGCCGAACGCCGCCCGGGAGAGCACCATCGTGGGGGCCGAGCCGCGCTTGCCGGCGATCGCGATCAGGCCGCACAGCAGGAACGAGACGACGATGCCGATGGTGGAGACCAGCACCGCCTGCCAGAAGGAGATGCCGAAGCCCAGCACCCACGAGCCGTAGCTCATGCCGAACACGGAGACGTTCGCGGCGAACCAGGGCCAGAAGAGGTCGCGGGGCGTCGCGGTCCGCTCGGACTCGGCGATGATCTCGATGCCGGCGGTCTCGATGACGCGGCCGCCGACGAGCGGGGCGGCGGTGCCGGGGGCGGGAGAGGTCATGTCTGCTCCGGTCGGGAGAGGGTCCGGTGAGGACCGGACGACGACGAAGGTGTGGCTGAGGTGCAGTGTCCCACGAGTGCCGCGGAGCAGGGGGCGATGCGGCCTGCCGACGGGACTACAGTGGATCGGCGCCTCTCGTGCGCACCACCCTCGGAAGGAGTCGCGTGCCCTCGGCATCGTCACGGATCAGGGACACCGCCCGGCGCACGCTGAGCCTCGCCCCCGGCCGGGTGGACCACATCCCTGCCTTCCGCATCGCGGTGGGCCTGGCGATACCGATGGCCGTGCTGCTGCTGACGGATCGCGCGGAGTGGGCGAT
This sequence comes from Brachybacterium sp. AOP43-C2-M15, assembly GCF_052446295.1. NCBI lineage: Bacteria > Bacillati > Actinomycetota > Actinomycetes > Micrococcales > Dermabacteraceae > Brachybacterium > Brachybacterium sp. AOP43-C2-M15. The sequence continues at coordinate 185,091 of NZ_JBQSWB010000001.1, read as the reverse complement.
GTACGTCGGCTTCGGCGCGTTCACCGGCATCTACTCGAGGTACGAGCCCACCGGCATGAGGTTCCGCCGTCAGTGCCTCGCCGGGGGGATCCTCACCGCGTGCGTGACCCTCGGGGCGGTCCTCGCCCAGGTCGGGGAGTCGATGCCCCCGGTCGCGGAGTCGTGGCTCGCCCTGGTGGTCGGCGCCGTGGTCGCGGGCGCGGCGGCGACCGTGGTGCTGGTGACGGGCCTGAAGCCCGGCGGCGCGATCTTCCCCCTGTTCGCGGTCGCGGCCGTCGGCGCCGCCCCTCCCGCCGCCCCGATCGGGGCCGCCTTCCTCGTCGCCGGATCCTGCGCGGCCCTGTGCGTGCTGCTGGGCCTGCTGGGCCACTGGGCGGGCGAGAGGCACCCCGGCGCCGACGTCCGGGCCGCGCGGGAGCAGTTCACCCGCGGCCGGCTCGGCACCGAGTTCGCCCGCTTCGCGATCGCGGCCCTGGCCGCCGGGGTGCTGGGGCTGCTCTCCGGCCTGCCGTTCCCGTACTGGGCGCAGATCGCGGCGATCGCCCCGCTCGCCGCCCCCGGGCGCACGCTCCAGGTGGAGCGCGGCCTGCATCGCGCCCTCGGCACCACGCTGGGCATCGTCACCACCGCCTTCCTGCTCTCCTTCCCCGCCGAGGCCTGGCAGCTGGTGGTGTGGGTGGTCGTGCTCCAGTTCGTCGCGGAGCTGTACGTCCTGCGCAACTACGCCTTCGCGCTGCTGTTCATCACCCCGCTGGCGCTGCTGATGGTGCAGCTCGCCCATCCGCAGCCCACCGGTCCCCTGCTGGCGGCGCGCGTGCTCGAGACGCTGATCGGCTCGGCCGTCGGCATCGCGGTGGTGGTCGTCGGCGCGCTGTGGGGCCGACGCGGCGACCGACGGGCACGCACCTCCTGAGAGGAGGTCGCGGCCGCGGGGGGCGGCGTCGGCGGGCCGGAGTGCGAGTCCTTCTGCCGGCGTCCGTCAGCCGGCGTCTGTCTGCCTGCTGCCGGTCGCGGACGGCCCTCGAGGAAGCCCCTCAGCCGTCGGACCGGTGCGGGTCCTCGGACGGTGCGCCTCCCCGCTGAGACCCGGTGCCGCCGGGATTCCGTGCGCGTCGCGGGTCCAGCACCCGGGCGTCCTCCGGGCCCGTGCACGGCGCGGCGTACCGTCGGCCGTATGCCTGGCGCACCTCGCCCCGACCGGGGCCGCCCCGCCTACACCCACGGCTACGGCGCCGCGGTGCTGGGCAGCCACCGCGAGCGCACCGCCGAGAACTCCGCCGCCCACCTGCTGCCGCACCTGCGGCCGGGGATGCGCCTGCTGGACGTGGGCAGCGGGGCCGGGACCATCACCGCGGATCTCGCCCGCCTCGTCGGACCCCGGCACGTGGTCGCCCTCGAGGTGGGTCACGAGGCCGCCGAGCTCACCCGGGCCGAGCTCGCCCGGCAGGGGCTCGAGGAGGTCGAGGTCATGGTGGGTGACGCCCAGGCGCTCCCCGTCCCCGACGGCGCCTTCGACGTGGTCCACGCCCACCAGGTCCTCCAGCACCTCCCCGGGCCGGTCGCGGCGCTCTCGGAGTTCCGGCGGGTCGCCCGCCCCGGCGGGATCGTCGCGGTCCGCGACAGCGACTACGAGGGCTTCCGCTGGTGGCCGGAGCTGCCGGGCCTGGACCGCTGGCTGCAGCTCTACCTGCGGGCGGCCCGCGCCAACGGCGGGACCCCCGATGCCGGCAGGCGCCTGCTGGCCTGGGCCCACGAGGCCGGTCTCGAGGACGTCACCCTGAGCACCTCGACCCAGCTGTACGCGACGGCGGAGGGCCGCGCGAGCTGGGCGGCGACCTGGACGGGCCGGCTCACCACAGGCCCCTTCGCGGAGCAGGTCGAGCGCGAGGGGTGGGCCGATGCCGCCTCGCGGGAGGAGATGGCCCGGGCGTTCCGTGACTGGGCGGCGCATCCCGACTCCTGCTTCACCCTGCTGCACCTCGAGGTCCTCGCGCGACGCTGACCCGCGCCCCCGGTCCGGTCCCTCGAGGTCGCGCCGTCACCGCGCGATGAGCACGATCCCCGCCAGCACGATCCCGGCGCCCAGCAGCCGCCGCCCCGGGGAGGGCTCCTTGAACAGCCGCCACGCCAGCAGGGAGCCCACCACGATGCTGGACTCCCGGGCGGGAGCCACCAGCGAGACGGGGGCGGTGCGCATCGCCTCCAGCACCAGGATGTACGCGAGCGGGGAGAGCACGGCGACCGCCGTGATCTCGCGCCAGCGGCTGCGCAGCACCGGGGCCACGCTCGCGCGATGACGGCGCAGCAGCGTGGGCGTCATGAGCACCACCTGCCACAGGCAGCTGCTGACGAAGTAGGCGATCGGCGGCAGGCCGAGGGTGGTGACGCTGATGCTGTCCCACAGCGTGTAGGCGGCGATGGCCACGCCCGTCGCCGCTCCCCAGGTCACCCCGGCCCGCACCCCGTGTCGGCCTGCGGCGGAGCGGCCGGTCGCGACCACCACGATCCCGCCGATCACCACCAGTGCGCCGACGGCCGCCACCCAGCCCGGGCGCTCCCCGAGCAGCAGGATCGCGACCGCCATGCTGAGCACGGGACCGACGCCCCGCGCGACGGGGTAGACCACGCCGAGGTCCGCCCGCGCATAGCCGGTCTGGAGGGCGAGCTGGTACCCGATGTGGAGCACGCCGGAGAGCGACGAGGCGAGCACCAGCGCGGGGGAGAGGCCCTGCCCGGCGGCGAGGAGGGCGAGGACCGCGAGCGGCGCCCAGAGCACCACGGAGGCCACGTCGTAGCACCACACGAAGGTGTAGCCGTCGGTGCCGACCCGCTTCGCCGCGAGGTTCCACAGGGCATGGCAGAGAGCGGCCACGAGCACCAGGGCCAGGGCGAAGGTGCTCATCGTCGACCCGCCGACGCAGAACGCATCGCCCCAGTCTGCCGCGTCGGGAGCCGGGGCGGAGAGACGGGGCTCGACAAGGCCGCCACCCCCGAGTATCGTTGAAAACGCAATCATCTTCGTCCGGAAGGACCCCCATGGCCCTCAGCACCGCCGTCCTCCGCGCCGTCCCCGGCGCGTTCATCCTCAACTCCGGCATCGGCAAGCTCGGCCTGCCCGCCGAGGCGGCCGAGTCCCTCCAGGGCATGGCCGCCCAGGGGGTGCCGCCGCTCGGCAAGCTCACCCCCGAGCAGTTCGGGAAGTTCCTCAGCTACGGCGAGATCGCCGTGGGCGCCGCCCTGCTGCTGCCCTTCGTGCCCACGAGGGTCGCCGGCCTCGGCCTGGCCGCGTTCTCCGGCTCGATGGTCTCGATGTACCTGCGCACTCCCGGGATGACCGAGGCCGACGGCGTGCGCCCCACGCAGGACGGCACGGCCGTCGCCAAGGACACCTGGCTCCTCGCGATCGCGGCGGCGCTGCTGCTCTCGGGCGGGAAGAGGTCCGCCGACGCCTGACCCCCGGCCCGCGGGCATCCCGCTCCGGCGCAGTCAGCCCCGCTCGCGGGCGCGCTCCAGCCGGCGCTCGAGGAAGCGGCGCTCGGCGCTGTTGTCCGCGAGGTCGATCGCGCGGCGCCAGGCCGCGACGGCCGCCTCGCCCTGCCCCTGCTCCTCGTGGAACAGCGCGAGCGCGGCGTGGTACGGGTGATGCCGGTCCAGCATCGGCTCGTCCGCGAGCGCGAGCAGCGCGTCGAGACCGTCCTGCGGTCTGCGCGCCCGCCCCACGGCGATGGCGCGGTTCATGCGCACCACCGGATCCTCGCCGTGGCCCAGCAGCATCGAGTAGAGCGCGACGATCTGCTCCCAGTCGGTGGCCTCGAAGCTCCCGGCCTCGGCGTGCACCGCGGCGATCGCGGCGCGGATGGTGAACGCGCCCGCGGCGGGGCTTCCCGCGGCGGCCTCCACCAGCGCGATCCCCTCCCGGAGCTGCTCGGGCGTCCAGAGCGCACGGTCCTGGTCCTCGAGGGGGATCGGGGTGCCGTCGGGCTCCTGGCGGGCGGGGGAGCGGGCATCGGTGAGCAGCAGCAGGGAGAGCAGCCCCTGCACCTCGGTGGCCGAGGGCAGCAGGCGGTGCAGGATGCGGGCCAGGCGGATCGCCTCGGCCGTGAGCTCCTGCCGGATCGGGGCGTCGCCGCTGGTCGCCGCGTAGCCCTCGGTGAAGACCAGCGAGATCGCGGTGAGCACCAGCGGCAGGCGGCGCTCCCGTTCGACGGGGTCGGCGGGCACCGTCAGGGGGATCCGGTTCGCCGCGATCCGCTTCTTGGCCCGCGTGATCCGCGCCTGGAGCGTCGGCACCGGCACCAGCAGGGCCTGCGCGACCTCCGCAGTGCTCAGCGAGCCCACGAACCGCAGCATGAGGGCGATCCGGTCGGAGGGCGAGATCGCCGGATGGCAGCAGCCCATGAGCATGGCCAGGCGCTCGTCGGGAAGATCGCCGAGGGCCAGGGCGGCCGCATCGGCCGCCGGGGCGACCGCGGGTCCCTGCCTCACGTGGAGCTCGGCGAGCCGCCTCGCCGACGTGGCGTCCCGTCGCACCCGATCCAGCGCGGAGCGGGTCGCCACCGTGGTCAGCCAGGCGAGCGGGCTGCGAGGCACGCCCGTGTCGGGCCAGTCGCGCAGCGCGGCCTCCATCGCCTCCTGGGCGGCGTCCTCGGCGAGGTCCAGGTCCCCGAAGCGGCGCACGAGGGTCGCCAGCAGACGGCTGCGCTCCTCCCGGTGCACCCGGGCGAGCACGTCGTCCGCCGACGGTCTCCCGTCCGCCGCGTCGGGGTCGATGTCCATCGTGGCTCCGTCGCTCTGGACTCTGTCGCTCTGGACTCTGTCGCTCTGGGCTCCGTCGGCCGGGCGTCGACCGGTCAGAGCTCGAGCATCGGGCGGATCTCGACCCGCCCGCCGATCGCGCCGGGGCACTTCGCCGCCCAGGCCAGCGCCTCGTCGAGGGTGTCCACCTCGATCACGATGGTGCCGCCGACGAACTCCCTGCTCTCGGCGTAGGGGCCCGCGGTGATCACCGGCTCCGCCTCGCGCGAGGCCCTGGTCAGGCTCGTTCCCTCCTCCGGGTCGGTGAGGCCGAAGCCCCCGGCGAGCACCCCGGCCTCCTCGAGCTCCGCGTCGAACGCGATGAACTCCTCGACGCCCGGGCCCTCCTCGGTCTCGCCGCAGCGATCGTCGGCCAGATTCCCCATCAGCAGCAGGACGTACTTCATGGTCACTCCTCAGGTGGTGCGGTGCCCGGGCCGAGCGGCCCGGACACCACTATGACGAACGACGCCTCCCCGGATCGACACCTCGTGCGGATCCGTCGGACGTCGGGCCGTCGCCCGGTCCTCGGAGCTCACGCCACCTGCAGGCTCTCGATCATCGCCTCGAGGTCGGCGACCTGCTGGTCGTGGCCGAGAGCGGCGCCGCCGTGGAAGACCGCCGGCCCCTCGGGCGCATCCACCACGATCACCACCAGCCGCCAGGCGTCGGTGGTGTGGAACAGCGCGGTCTCGTCCAGCTGCGCGTCGGCGCCGACGACCCGGGCCGGGTGGCCGTCGACCGTGGTGGCCTCCTCGCGGTACTCCATGAGCTCGACGGGGTCGCCGTAGATCTCCTGGGCGTCGTCGCGGCTGAGCGAGCACTGGAAGATCGCCCGCGCGGTCTCCTGCGCTCCCGGGTAGCCGCCCTCGTCCTCGGGGAAGTCCACCGCGCCGACCCCGATGACCGAGTACCAGCCGTTCTCGACCGGCTGGTGGGCGAAGCCCTGGTCCACCGTGTACGCCGAGGAGCCGCTCCAGTCCCCGCCCACGTCCCAGCCGTCGGCCGGGGTGAACTCGAGGCCGCCCCCGCGCACCACCCCTTGGGCCTGCTCGCTCTCGCCCACGTCGTCGTGGGTGGTGCACTCGACGGTCGGCTGCTCCGCGAGGGTGATCTCCCCGTCGCCCGCCTCGTCCGTCTGCTCCTCGGAGGGGACGTACTCGGAAGGACGCGTCCGCTCGGGGTCCTCCTCGACCGCGGACGGCTCCTGCCCGGTGGGGTCCTCGGGAGCTCCGCGGAACACGGTCTGGGAGAGCACGAGCGCCACGATCGCGAGCACCACGGCCAGGCATCCGGCGGTGCCCAGCACGACCGCGAGCAGCGGCCCCCTGCCCCCGCGGCCGGGATCGCCGTGGTCACGGTCCCGGGGCGGGCGACCGCCGTGCCCGTCGCCGGCCCCTCCGGCCGTACCGTAGCCGCCGATGCCCTGCGTGCCGTCGGGATCGGCGGCGCGGCCGGAGAAGTCGGGCAGCTGCGGCGCCTGGCCACCGGAGCGGTCGTCCATGGTCCTCCCCTCGGCGCGCGACCCTCCCGCGGCGCCGTAGAACAGCCTAGCGTCCGGTCCTCGCGGCGTGCCGCCGGCCCGATGGGTGCAGGCCGGGCGCGCTGCGATGAGACCACGATCACTGCCCACCCAGTGGAATAAAGCAACGTTCAGGTGGCGAAATCAGGTGAAGTGAGGCTAGCCTCAGTGCGTCCCCTGGTGCGCCCTGATCGACGGCGCCCGCGCTCGCCGAGAGAAAGACTCGCCATGACCTCCTTCACCCGCCGTGGATTCGGCGCCCTCTCCGCCGTCGGAGCCCTCGGACTGGCCCTCACCGCCTGCGGCGGCAGCGCCTCCGACACCGACGCCGCCGACGTGGAGGCCGCGGACGGCGAGGGCGGGGAGGGGACGATCGAGATCGAGGACAACAACGGCCCCCAGACCGTCCAGGTCCCCCCGGCCTCCGTCGTCGCGACCGACAACCGCACCTTCGAGACCCTCGCAGACTGGGGCGTCACCCTCACCGCCGCGGCCCGCGCGCTGATGCCCAGCACCAACCCGATGCGGGACGACGAGTCCATCATCGACCTGGGCAACCACCGCGAGCCCGACCTCGAGGCCGTGGTCGCCGCCGAGCCCACCCTCATCATCAACGGCCAGCGGTTCTCGCAGTACCACGACGACTTCGTGAAGTACGCGCCCGACGCCACCGTCCTCGAGCTCGATCCCCGGGACGACGAGCCCTTCGCCGAGGAGCTCAAGCGCCAGGTCTCCGCGCTCGGACAGATCTTCGGCAAGGAGAGCGAGGCCGAGCAGCTCGGCGCCGACCTCGACGCCGCGATCGAGCGCGTGAGCGCCGCCTACGACGGCTCCTCCACCGTCATGGCCGTGAACACCTCCGGCGGCGAGATCGGCTACATCGCCCCCGGTCAGGGTCGTGCCCTGGGATGGACCTTCGACGCGCTCGGCTTCGTCCCCGCGCTCGAGGTCGAGGGCGCCAGCGACGACCACGAGGGTGACGACATCTCCGTCGAGGCCATTGCCGACTCGAACCCGGACTGGATACTGGTGATGGACCGCGATGCGGCCGTCTCCGCCGACGATCCGGAGTACAAGCCCGCCAACGAGCTGCTGGACTCCTCGGAGGCGCTCGCGGGCGTCACCGCGGTCGCCGAGGGCAACGTCGTCTACATGCCCGCGGACACGTACACCAACGAGTCGATCCAGACCTACACCGAGTTCTTCAACGAGCTGGCCGACGCGCTCGAGGCCTGAGCCACGACCGCCCACGCGGCCCGCCGCGCGGAGGTCCGGACCTGCCCGGGTCCGCCCGCCGCGCGGCGCGCCGCTGATCGGGGTCCGGCTCACCTCACCGCCGTCGGCCCCACCCAGGAGTCCTGATGTCCACTCCCGCCCTCGCCACGGAGGCGCCCCCGCAGGGGAGCCGACGGCGTGAGCACCTGGTCGACGGCAAGCTGCTGATCGGCATCGTGCTGGTCGCGCTGCTGCTGGTCGCCTCGCTGCTGACCGGGGTGTACGACGTCTTCGGCGCCGAGGACGGCGCCCAGATGTTCGCCATCACCCGCATCCCCCGCACCGTCGCGCTGGTCCTGGCCGGCGCCGCGATGGCGATGTCGGGGCTGATCATGCAGCTGATGACGCAGAACCGCTTCGTCGAACCCTCCACCACGGGCACCACCGAGTGGGCCGGGCTGGGCCTGATCCTGGTGATGGTCCTCGCCCCCGGCGCCGGGCTGCTGACCCGGATGACGGTCGCGATCATCTTCTCCTTCGTGGGGACGATGGTGTTCTTCCTGTTCCTGCGGAAGGTGACGCTGCGCAGCTCCCTGATCGTCCCGATCATCGGGATCATGCTGGGCGCCGTCGTCGGCTCCGTCTCCACCTTCGTCGCACTCCAGTTCGACGCCCTGCAGAACCTCGGGGTCTGGTTCGCCGGCTCCTTCACCTCGGTGCTGCGCGGCAACTACGAGGTGCTGTGGATCGTGCTGCTGGTGGGGATCGCGGTGTTCGTGGTCGCGGACCGGCTCACCGTGATCGGCCTCGGCCAGGACATCGCCACCAACGTCGGCGTGAACTACCAGCGAGTGCTGCTGCTGGGGACCGGCCTGGTCGCGATCGCCACCGGCGTGGTCACCGTGGTGGTGGGCAACCTGCCGTTCCTGGGGCTGATCGTCCCCAACGTCGTCTCGCTGATCCGCGGCGACGACCTGCGCTCGAACCTGCCCTGGGTGTGCCTGCTGGGGATCGCGATCGTCACCGTCTGCGACCTCATCGGACGCCTCGTCAACATGCCCTTCGAGGTGCCGGTCTCGCTGATCCTCGGCATCGTCGGCGCCGTCGTGTTCATCCTCCTCCTGGTCAGGCAGCGCCGTCATGGCTGAGCGCACCCGCACCCCGCAGCGCGTCCTGAGCGCGCAGGGCCAGCGGCGCCTCGTCCCCGCCGAGGAGGCGGCCCTCGCGCCGACGATCAGCACCTCGCCCGCCGACCTCGTCGAGGAGCTCGAGACGCTCGGAGCGCCCCAGCGTGTGCGCACCAGCGCCGGGGCGTTCCCCGATGCGCGCTCCCGTCGGCGCTACTGGATCATCCTCGGCGCCCTGGCGGTGCTCGCCGTCGGCTTCGGCGCCGGGCTGCTCGCGATCGACAACCCCATGCCCGCCGGGTCGCGCGGCTTCTGGCTCATCGCCGAGATGCGCGCGACCTCGCTGGTGGTGATGGCGGTGGTCGCGTTCTGCCAGTCGATCGCGACGATCACCTTCATGACGGTCACGAACAACCGCATCATCACGCCCTCGATCATGGGCTTCGAGTCCCTGTACACGGTCATCCAGACCACTGCCGTCTACGTGCTCGGCGTGGCCGGGGTGGTCGCCCTGCAGGGCACCGGCCAGTTCCTGCTGCAGGTCCTCGCGATGGTGGGGCTCTCGGTGCTGCTCTACGGCTGGCTGCTGCGCGGGAAGTACGCGAACATCCAGGTGATGCTGCTGGTGGGCATCATCATCGGCGGCGGCATGGGCGCGGTCTCGACCTTCATGCAGCGCCTGCTGAGCCCGAGCGAGTTCGACGTGCTCAGTGCGCGGCTGTTCGGCTCGGTGACCAACGCGAGCTCCGAATACCTGCCCTACGCGATCCCGATGGTCCTGGTGGCCGGAGCGCTGATCTGGGCCAACGCCCGCAGGCTCAACGTGATCTCGCTGGGGCGCGACGTCTGCATCAACGTCGGGGTCGACCACGGCCGCCAGACCATCTACATGCTCGTCCTGGTCTCGATCCTGATGGCGGTCTCGACCGCCCTCGTCGGCCCCATGACCTTCTTCGGCTTCCTGGTCGCGACCCTGACCTTCCAGCTCGCCGGGACCCACGACCACCGTCGGCTGCTGCCGATCGGCGTGCTCACGGGCTTCGTGGTGCTGGCCGGGGCGTACTTCGTGATGAACCATGTGTTCTACGCGCAGGGGGTCGTGTCCATCATCATCGAGCTCGTCGGCGGGACCGTGTTCCTCGTCGTCATCATGCGGAAGGGGCGGCTGTGATCACCATCGATGCCGTGCGCAAGCAGTACACCTCGGTCTCCGGGACCGTCGAGATCGGTCCGCTGGACCTCGAGATCCCCTCCGGCGGGGTGACCGCGCTGGTGGGGCCCAACGGCGCCGGGAAGTCGACCCTGCTGACGATGGTGGGCCGGCTGCTGGGGATCGACGAGGGCGCCATCGAGGTGGCCGGCTACGACGTCTCCTCCACCGCCTCCAAGGACCTGGCGAAGATCCTCTCGGTGCTGCGCCAGGAGAACCATTTCATCACCCGGCTCACCGTGCGCCAGCTGGTGGGCTTCGGCCGCTTCCCCTACTCCCAGGGCCGCCTGACCCGCCTGGACGAGCAGAAGATCTCCGAGGCGATCGACTTCCTGGACCTCGACGACCTCGAGGACCGCTACCTCGACCAGCTCTCGGGCGGCCAGCGGCAGCGCGCCTACGTCGCGATGGTGCTCGCCCAGGACACCGAGTACGTGCTGCTCGACGAGCCGCTGAACAACCTCGACATGCGCCACAGCGTCCAGATGATGGGCCGCCTGCGCGACGCGGCGCGGCAGCTGGGGCGCACCATCGTGGTGGTGCTGCACGACATCAACTTCGCCGCCCACTACGCGGACCACATCATCGCGATGAAGGACGGCGGCGTGGTCGAGGCCGGCCCGGTCGCGGAGATCATGGACGGCACGGTGCTCACGCGCGTCTTCGACACCCCGGTGCAGGTCATCGACGGGCCGACGGGCCCGCTCGCGGTGTACTACTGAGTCGCTGCCCGGTCTCGCTGCCCGGTGTCGCGGCCCGGCGTCGCGCCGCGGGGCGGGACTCACCGGGTCGCGGGGTCCGCTCCGCCGCGGCCGTCGGGCCGGTCCAGGTCGTCGATCGCGGCGAGCTCCTCGGCCGTGAGCGTCAGCTCCGCGGCGGCGAGGTTCTCCACGATGCGCGAGGGCGTGACCGACTTCGGGATGGTCACGAGGCCGTGCGCCAGGTGCCAGGCGAGCACCACCTGCGCGGGGGAGGCGTCGTGCGCCGCCGCGACATCGGTGATCGCCGGGTTCTCGAGCAGATCGGACTTCCCCTGCCCGAGCGGCCCCCAGGACTCGGTGACGATGCCGTGCCGTGCGTGGAACTCCCGCAGCTCCCGCTGCTGGAAGTAGGGGTGCAGTTCGATCTGGTGGACCGCGGGGGCCACGCCGGTGGCGTCGATCGCCTCCTCGAGCTGGGGGAGCGGGTAGTTCGCGACCCCGATGGAGCGGGCGAGGCCGCGCTCGCGGATCTCGATCAGGGCCCGCCAGGCCTCGACGTACCGGCCCTGCGAGGGCGCGGCCCAGTGCACGAGGTACAGGTCGACCTGGTCCAGGCCCAGCCGGTCCAGGGACGCCTCGCAGGCGGCGATCGCGTCGTCGTGCGCGTGCGCGTCGTTCCACAGCTTGGTGGTGACGAACAGGTCCTCGCGCGGCACCGCGGCGTTGCGCAGGGCGCGACCGACGCCCTCCTCGTTGTCGTAGCGGGTGGCGGTGTCGACGTGCCGGTAGCCCGCGGCGAGGGCGCGATCGGTGACGTCGGCCGCGATCTCGTTCTCGACCAGGAACACTCCGTAGCCGAGCTGCGGGATCGTGGTCCCGTCGGGAAGGGGCAGGGCGGGGACGGGCATCGGGGCTCCTCGTGGTCGGGGCCTCCAGCCTAGGGCCACGGGCTCGCCCGAGCCGCGGCGGGCACGTCCCGGGGATCGACCGTTCGGACGATCCCAGGAGATGACACCGCGTCATATCGTGGGGTCATGACGAACACGCGCCTCCTCCCCGGCGGTGCGACCTCCCGGGCCGCCTCCGCGACAGATCCCACTCCCGACCCCGCCGCCGATCCCCGGCGCTGGAAGGCCCTCGGCGTGCTCGCCGCGGGACTGGCCCTGATCGTGATCGACGGCTCGATCGTCGCGGTGTCCCTGCCCGCGATCATCACCGATCTCTCGCTGGATCTCGCCGACGCCCAGTGGGTCACCACCAGCTACGCGGTGGTGCTCTCGGCCCTGCTGCTGATCTCCGGCCGCGTGGGCGACCGCCTGGGCCGCCGCCGCCTCTTCCTCGCGGGCGTGCTCGTGTTCGTGGCCGCCTCGGTGCTCGCCGCCCTCGCGAGCGGGGCCGGGTCGCTGATCGCCGCCCGCCTGCTGCAGGGCGTCGGCGGTGCCCTGATCCTGCCCTCGACCCTCTCGACCGTGAACGCCACCTTCCGCGGGACGGAGCGGGCGGCGGCCTTCGGCGTCTGGGGTGCCGTGATGGCAGGTGCCGCAGCCCTCGGCCCGCTGCTGGGCGGATGGCTCACCAGCTCCTTCTCCTGGCCCTGGATCTTCCTGGTCAACGTCCCGATCGGCCTCGCCGTGGTCGGCGGCACCCTCGCCTGGGTGGGGGAGACGCGCGAGGTGCCGCGGGAGATGACGGACCGCTCCGCCGCGCGCTCCCGGTCGGACGTGCTCGGCGCGGTCCTCAGCGCCCTCGCCCTCGGCAGCCTCGTGTTCGCCGTGATCGAGGCGGGCACCCTCGGCTGGTGGACGCAGGTGGAGCCGCTCACGATCGGCGGCCTCACGGTGAGCCTGCCCGGCGACCTCTCCGTGGTCCCGCCGCTGCTGCTGGCCGGTCTCGCGCTGCTGGGCGCGTTCCTGGGGTGGGAGCGCCGTCGCACCGCCGCGGGACGGGAGGTGCTGCTGGACCTGACGCTGTTCCGCCTGCCGGCCTTCGCCTGGGGGAACCTCACGGCGGGGACCGTCGCCATCGGCGAGTTCGGGCTGCTGTTCGTGCTGCCGCTGTACCTGGTCGACGTGCTGGCCCTGGGAACCCTCCAGGCGGGCCTGGTGCTCGCCGCGATGGCGGGCGGCGCCTTCGCCTCGGGCACCGCAGCCCGTCATCTCTCGGCACGGATCGGGGCCCCCGGCACCGTGCTGGCGGGCCTCGTCCTCGAGGTGGCCGGGGTGGGGGTGCTGGCCCTCACGCTCGGGCCGGCCACCTCGATCCCGCTGATCGTCGGGGTGCTCGTGGTCTACGGGCTGGGTCTGGGGCTCGCCTCGGCGCAGCTGACCTCGACGGTGCTGGCGCCCGTGCCCGTCGAGCAGTCCGGGCAGGGATCCGCGACCCAGTCGACCGTGCGCCAGCTCGGCACGGCGCTCGGCACCGCGATCTCGGGGGCGCTGCTGGCTGCAGGGCTCGCGACCCGCGCCGACGCCCTCACGGGCGAGGCCGCAGGGCTCGGGCGGGCGATGACGGACTCCGCCGGAGCGGTCCTCCCGCAGCTGCGGGCCCAGGGCACCGACGCCGGCACCCTCGACCAGCTCGGGACGCTCTTCGCCGACGGCACGCGGATCGCGCTGCTCGGCTCCGCCGGGTTCCTGCTGCTGGGGCTGCTGGGGGCCCTGCTCGTCGCCCGGGCCGCGCGTCGGACCCCGAGCCGCCGCACTCCGACACGCTGAGGAACGGGCTCGGCCCGGTTCCCGCAGGGGAGCCGGGCCGAGCCCGTCGGCCTGTCCGGCCGGTGGTGGGTCCTGGTCGGCGGGACCCGGTCAGCAGCGACTGCTCAGCCGCGGCTGCTCAGCAGTGCCTGCTCAGAAGTCGCAGGTCTGCGGGTCGCCGCCGATGCGACCGTCGGCCCGGTCCAGGGCGTCGATCTTCGCGATCTCGCCCTCGGTGAGCGTCAGCTCCGACGCCTGCAGGTTCGAGACGATCCGCTCCGGGGTGACGGACTTGGGGATCACCACGAAGCCCTTGGCGAGGTGCCAGGCGATGATGACCTGTGCGGGGCTCACCTGGTGCGCCTCGGCGATCTCGCGGAGGACGGGCTCGTCGAGGTCGCTGCCCCCGCCGCCCTGGCCGAGCGGGGACCAGGACTGGTGGAGGATCTCGTGGGCGGCCTCGACCTCGCGCAGCTCGGTCTGCTGGAAGCTGGGGTGGGTCTCGACCTGGTGGATCACGGGGGTCACGCCGGTGGCCTCGATGATCTCCTCGAGCTCCGCCTTGGGGAAGTTCGAGACGCCGATCGAGGTCGCCTTGCCGCTCTTCTGGATCTCGATGAGCGCCTTCCAGGCCTCGAGGTACCGGCCCTGGATCGGCTTGGCCCAGTGGATGAGGTACAGGTCCACGTGATCGAGGCCGAGCTTCTCGAGCGAGGTGTCGATCGCGGCGAGGGCGTCGTCATGGGCGTGGGAGTCGTTCCACAGCTTGGTGGTCACGAAGATCTCCTCGCGCGGCACGCCGGAGGCGCGGATCGCCCGGCCCACGCCCTCCTCGTTGCCGTAGACGGCGGCGGTGTCGATGTGGCGGTAGCCGGCGCGCAGCGCCTGCTCGACGACGTCGGCCGCGACGTCGTTCTCGACCTGCCACACGCCGTAGCCGAGCTGGGGGATCTCCTGGCCGTCGTGGAAGCGGACAGCGGGAATGCTCGTCATCGTTTGACTCCTTCGGTGGGGAACCCGTCGAGACTACGGCCGACGGGCCCGGGCCGCCGCGTCGGTTCGCCGAGGGCGCACAGACGGGCCCGCCGCGTCCCTGTGAGCCGCGACCCTGTGAGCCGCGACCGGTGGGCCGCGACCGGTGGGCCGCGCCCTCTACGATGGGGTCCATGACGTCGTGGACCTCGGAGCGCGGCCGGTGACGCCGGCACGTGAGGCGCGCCTGTCGCCCCTGGACCGCCCGGTCCCCGTCGAGCCCCCCGTCTACGACCACGAGCGCGGGCACACCGCGCGGGGTCGCCGGTTCGAGCTCTACGCCCTGCTGGACAACCTCTTCATCGCCGCGGGCGTGGTGGTCTCGATCTGGCTCGCCCTGCTGTACCTCGTCGAGGGCTTCTCGCTGACCCCGGTGCGGCTGCTGTACCTGCTGGGCTTCTGGGTCCTGCTGACCTACATCACGCTGCCCCGCCTGCACCAGCTGATGACCTGGATCTACCTGCCCGACTACTTCTTCGGCCGCACCCGCACCACCGAGGGCGTGCTCTCCGACCCGATCAACATCGCCCTCGACGGCCCCGAGCGCGACCTGCACGTGGCGATGCGGCGCGCCGGCTGGGTGCTGGCCGAGGAGCGGACCCTCGCCTCGGCCTGGTCGATGGTGCGCTCGACCCTGCTGCGGCGCTCGTACCCGGCCGCGCCCGTCTCGGACCTCTACCTGATGGGCAGGCGCCACGACTTCACCTACCAGCAGGAGGTGGGCGGCACCACCACGAAGCGCCACCACGTGCGCTTCTGGCGGATGCCTCCGGACTTCGTGCTGCCGGGCGGGTACCGCACCGACTGGCTCGCGGCGGGCACCTACGACCGCGCCGTCGGCTTCTCCTTCTTCACCCTGCAGATCACCCACCGCATCGACGAGAACATCGACGTCGAGCGCGACTACCTGGTGGACACGGTGCGCTTCGCCGACCCGGAGGTCGAGATCGAGGTGATCGAGGAGTTCTCCACCTCCTACCACGACCGCAACGGGCAGGGCGACCGGTTCCGCACGGACGGGGACCTGCCGGTGATCGACGTGGCCGGGGCCGCGGCCCGCTCCGACGGGGCGAGCGCGATGATGCTCTCGCGCCATCGGCCGACGGGCACCTCGGTGATGAAGTCCCGTGCCCGCGCGGCCACCCAGTCGGCGCTGGCGGCGGCACGGCTGGGCGGCGGGGCCGGGCGCCGCGTCGAGGTGGCCGACGAGCTGACCGCCCAGTGGCACGGCACGGTCGACGACTTCCACGAGGTGATCGCGCGGGCCGCCGACCACCATCTGCCGCCGCCCACCGTCGTCTTCACGGGGCTGCTGGTGCTGCTCCAGACCGTGCTGGTCGCGGTGCAGTGGGGGGCTCGTCTGAGCGGTGAGGACCTCGTCTCCCGCGTCCCCGACATCGCCCTGCTGCTGCCCGGCGAGGAGCAGCTGCTGCCGTCGACCGCCTTCGCGGTGGTCCTGCTCCTGCTGCAGATCGGGGTGCTGCGTCGCAGCCGCTGGGCGCGGATCGCCCTGATGGGACTGTTCACGGCCGACGCCTTCGCCCGCCTCGTGGTCGCCACCTCGATGGTCGGCGACGTCGCCCACTCCCTGCTGGTCGGGGCCGGGGCCTCCGCGCTGGGCGTGATGGCGATCAGCTCCGACGCCTCCCGGCAGTGGGTGCAGACCCTGCGCCTGGACTCCCACGACGCCGACGCCGACGCCGACGCCGATGCCGAGACAGTGGAAGCCGGGGTCGGGGAGGAGCGCGGGGAGTCCGCCTCGGAGCCGGGCCGCGGCCCGTCCTCGGAGCCCGTCCACGACGCGGTCCTCGCCGATGGCGCGGCGCGCGATCGCACGCCGTGAGGCGCGTCACCGAGGGGTAGAGTTCCTCCACCGTCGTGCGGATCCCCGCGGCAGCCGGCCCCTCTGCGGGCCCGGGCCGCTCCCCTCGACGGTCTCCTGTCCCCTTCCCTGGGAGGATCCTCATGAGCGAGACCCACGAGACCGCTCCTGCCGCGCCCGACGACATCGAGGACGACGGCCAGCCGGCGCTGAAGAAGGCGATCACGCCCAAGCTCCTGCTGCTGTTCATCGTCGGTGACATCCTCGGCACCGGCGTCTACTCCCTGACCGGCCGGGTCGCCGGCGAGGTGGGCGGCGCCGGCTGGGTGCCGATCATCATCGCCTTCGCCGTCGCGATGGTCTCGGCGCTGTCCTATGTGGAGATGGTGACGAAGTACCCGCAGGCCGCGGGAGCCGCCCTCTACGTGCACAAGGCCTTCGGCATCCACTTCGTGACCTTCATGGTCACCTTCGCGGTGCTGTCCTCGGGCATCACCTCGGCCTCGACCAGTGCGATCTTCCTGGCGGAGAACGTGCTCAAGGCCTTCTCCCTGGAGGAGTCCCTCGGCGACGCCGCCTCCCCGCTCGCCACCACGATCGCCCTGGTCTTCCTGGCGCTCGTGGCCCTGATCAACCTGCGCGGCGTCTCCGAGTCCGTCAAGGCCAACGTGGTGCTGACCGTCATCGAGCTCACCGGCCTCGCGCTGGTGATCGTGGTGGGGTTCCTCGCGGTGGGCCGCGGCCAGGCGGACCTCTCGCGGGTCGTGCTCTTCGAGACCCAGGACGAGAAGGGCATGTTCATGGCGATCATCGGGGCGACCGCCCTGGCGTTCTTCTCGATGGTCGGCTTCGAGGACTCGGTGAACATGGCCGAGGAGACCGTCGACCCGGTCAAGAACTTCCCCAGGGCGCTCATCACCGGCCTGTCCATCACCGGCGTGATCTACGTGCTCATCTCGATCCTCGCGGTCGCGGTGGTGCCGATCGGCCGGCTCACCGAATCCACCACCCCGCTGCTCGAGGTGGTGAAGGTCGGCGCGCCGGGCATCCCGATCGACACGATCTTCGCGTTCATCTCGATCTTCGCGGTCGCGAACACGGTGCTGATCAACATGATGATGGCCTCCCGCCTGCTCTACGGCATGGCGAAGCAGGGCGTGCTGCCCGGCTTCCTCAAGGGTGTCCTGCGGGGCCGGCGCACCCCGTGGTCCGGCATCGTCTTCTCCACCGTGCTGGCCGCCGTCCTCGTGCTCTCGGTGCGCTACGTGCTCGCCGAGGGGACGATCGCCGCCCTGGGCGGAACCACCGCGCTGCTGCTGCTGGCGGTGTTCGGGATGGTCAACATCTCGGTGATGGTGCTGCGCAGGGACACGGTCGACGTGCCGCACTTCCGCACCCCGACGGTGCTGCCGATCATCGGCGCGATCACCTCCTTCGCCCTGATCTCGCCGCTCGCGCAGCCCAGCCAGAACTACGTGATCGCCGGTGGCCTGCTCGGGATCGGACTGATCCTGTACGTGATCACCTGGTCCTACAACAGGGCCGTGCGCGCCCGTCGGACCCGGTTCCGCCATCCCGACGAGCTGGGCAAGGACTGATCCGCCGCGGCGGCCGCCGCAGTCCGTGCCCGGCGCAGCCGGACCCGTCCCCACCACCCGCTGATCGAGGGAGATCCCATGACCACCGTCCTGCTGGCCTACGTCCCCAGCGCCACCAGCGAGGCCGCCCTCGCCTTCGCCGTGAAGGAGGCGGAGCGTCGCGGCGACTCGCTGCTGGTGCTCGCCTCCGAGCGGGCGCCCGACCCCCGCAAGGCCCGCGGCGTCACTGACCGGCGTCCGCTCGACGAGCGGCTGGAGGAGACCGGGCTCGAGTACGAGCTGCGCACCGTCCCCAAACGCGACGACCCCGCCGACGACATCCTCGACGCCGTCGAGCACGACGACGTGAGCCTCGTGGTGCTCGGCATCCGCAAGCGCACCCCGATCGGGAAGATCCTGCTGGGCTCGACCTCCCAGCGCGTGGCGATCGAGTCGCCGGTCCCCGTGGTGCTCGTCAAGCCCGAGGGGTTCGTGGCGCCGACGCGCTGAGGACCTCTGCCGCCGTCTCGTGCTGCGGGGCCCGTCCCTCCGGGCTCCGCGGCGACGCCGCCCGGAACTCGGAAGGGCGGGATGCTCAGCGGTTCCCAGCTGTTAGTCTCCTCGCAATGGTGTGCCGGGAAGTCTGGTCGGCGATGGATGACGCTCTGCCCGCCGACGAGAGGAACGCCGTGCCCCACCGAGTCTCCGGTCCCCTCCCGCGGCCGCGATCTGCCGCCGCGCCGGGGTCCCTGCTCCGAGGTCCCGCCCTGTGAGCGTTCTGGGCGCGGTGATCGCAGCGTGGCTGATCGTCCCGCTCTCACCGCTGGCCACCAGGGTGTTCGGCCGCTTCGCCGGCTGGCCGCTCGCCGCCCTGATGCTGGTCCCCCTGGGGCTGCTCGCCGGGGCGCGGATCACCGGTGAGGGCCTGACCTTCGCCGTTGCGTGGATCCCGACGATCGACGTCCACCTCCGGCTGCGACTGGACGGCCTCTCCCTGCTCTTCTCGCTGCTGGTGCTCGGCATCGGCGCCGTCGTGCTCGTCTACTCCAGCTCCTACCTGCGCAGTCCGCGCTCGCCCGGCTTCTACGCGCTGATGACCGGCTTCGCCGCCTCCATGCTCACCCTGGTCGTCGCGGACGACATGGTGCTGATGTTCGTGTCCTGGGAGTTCACGACCCTCTGCTCCTACCTGCTGATCCTCCGCTCCGGCCCCCAGGCCAAGGGGCCCGCCACCCGCACCCTGCTGGTCACCGTCGGCGGTGGTCTGAGCCTGCTCGGGGCGGTCGCGCTGATCATCGCCACCACCGGCACCACGCATCTCACAGCGGCCCTGCAGCACGAGGCCTGGTCGACGGATCCGGTGTTCGCGACCACAGCTGCCGCCCTCGTCGCCGTCGCGGCGATGACGAAGTCCGCCCAGTTCCCCTTCCACTCCTGGCTCCCCGACGCGATGGTGGCGCCGGCCCCGGTCTCCGCGTACCTCCATGCGGCGGCGATGGTGAAGGCCGGCATCTACCTGCTGCTGCTGTTCGCCCCGGCCGCCGCGCACTCCGCGCTGTGGCCCGTCGTGCTGATCTCCGTCGGGCTCCTCACCTCGGTGATGGGGGGCGTGTTCGCGCTCGCCCAGGACGACATCAAGAAGCTCATGGCCTACTCCACGGTCAGCCAGCTCGGGCTGATCGTTGCCGTGATCGGCGTGGGCACCGACGCGGCGATGATCGCGGCCTCGGCGCACGTCCTCGCGCACGCGCTGTTCAAGGCGGCCGGGTTCATGGCCGTCGGCATGATCGAGAAGCGCACGGGCACCCGTGACCTGCGGGAGCTGCGAGGCCTGTGGCGGACGATGCGGCTGGAGATGGTCCTGCTGATCCTGGCGCTCGCGAGCATGGCCGCCGTGATCCCCACCTTCGGCTTCGTCTCCAAGGAGCTGATCCTGGAGGCGTTCCTGCACTCGCCGTGGGGCGAGGGGACCTCGTGGATGCTCGCGCTGGTCGTGGCCGGAGGTGCGGTGTTCACGGTCGCGTACAGCGCGCGCATGGTCCTGCCCGTCCTCGGTGGGGAGCGGATGACGGTGGCGCCGCGCCGCGAGTACGCGGCGATGACGTTCACTATCGGCCTCACGGCTCTGCTCGGGACGGTCGGGGGCCTCGCCATCGGGCTCCTCTCGCCGATCGTGCACCCGGCGGCGGCCGCCGCCTCGCCGCAGGGCGGGCTCGAGCTGCCCGGGCTGCACCTGTGGCACGGCCTCACCGCGGCGCTGCTGCTGTCGGCGGCGACCTGGGTGCTCGGCGGCGCGGTCGCGGTGATCCACGGCCGACGCCTGGCCGCCGGAGCCGCGGTCCCGACGTTCCCGGTGCAGGGCACCGCCGTGGTCCAGGGAGTGCACGACGGGATCATCCGCCTCGGGCACCGCGTGGGCGGACTGACGCGGTTCGACTCGACGGCGGGGCAGCTCGCGATCCCTCTGACCATCATCGGCTCCTCGGTGCTGGTGGCCCCGCTGCTGTGGCGCGGCATGCCGCCGTTCCACTCCGTGACGATCCACGACCTGCTGCTGACCGTGATGCTCGCCGTCGGTCTGGTCGCCGTCATCGGGTCCGTCCGCCGCCTCACCGCGGTGGTCTCGGCCAGCATCATCGGCTTCGGTGTGGTGCTGTGGTTCTTCGTGCTCGGCGCCTCCGACGTCGCGATGACCCAGCTGACCGTCGAGATCCTCACCGTGGTGGTGATGGTGCTGGTGGTGCGCCGCATGTCGACGAGGTTCCCCCGGACCTCCCGCTCACGCTCCGTGGCCGCCGCGGTCGCCGCGGTCCTGGTCGGCTCCGCGGCGACCCTCGCGACCCTCGTCTTCACCGGCCACCGCGACCTCTCGACGGTCGGTGAGTACTTCCTGCGGGAGGCGGAGGAGCTCACCGGCGGCACCAACGTGGTCAACACGATCCTGGTCGACTTCCGTGCGCTGGACACCTTCGGCGAGATGGTCGTGCTCGCGCTGGCATCGGTCTCGCTCACCGCCCTGCTCCAGGCGCGTCCGCTCACCGAGGGGCCGCCCGCCCGGACCCCGAACGAGAGGCTCGCGGACCCGGTCCTGAACTCGGTCTTCCTGCGGGTCGCAGGCAGAGTGCTGATCCCGGTGATGGTGGTCGTCTCCATCATCGTGCTGCTGCGCGGGCACAACGCCACCGGGGGCGGCTTCATCGCCGCGCTCATCGGCGCCGGGGTGATCGGGTACGTGTACCTCGCCGCGCCGAGCGACGCGGTGCGGGCGCTCCGCCTGCCCTACCTGGGCATCGCGGGAGCGGGCATCGTCGTCGCGGCGGTGACGGGACTGGTGGGCGTGGCGCTCGAGGGCTCGTTCCTCCGCGCCGTCCACGCGGACATCCTCGGGTACCACTTCACGACCGCCCTCGTGTTCGACCTCGGCGTCTACCTCGCGGTGCTCGGGGTGATCCTCGGCGCCGTCAGCCGGCTCGGCACCGGCGAGGGGAGCGATTCCCGATCCGAGGTGCGGTCCGAGGTGCGGGAGGGCGCCGTGGAGGAGGCGGAGAGCACCGGCGGGCAGCCCGCGACCGCGTCGCCACCGGGTCGCGACGCCGACCGCCGCCCCGCGCAGGAGGTGGAGGGACGATGATGCTCGCCCTGTCCATCGGCCTGCTCATCGGCGGAGCGACCTTCCTGATGCTGCAGCGCGACCGCTTCCGGGTCGTGCTGGGGTTCGTGCTGCTCAGCCACGGAGTGAACCTGCTGCTGTTCGCCACCGGTGGCACGGAGCGGCGCGGGGAGCCGCTCGGCGGCGACCTCGATCCGAGCACGACGGCCGACGCCCTGCCGCAGGCCTTCGTGCTCACCGCGATCGTCATCTCCTTCGCGATCACCATCTACCTGCTGATCCTCGCGGTGACCGGACGCTCCGACCCCCCTGAGGACGATCACGGAGCCTTCCGACCCGTGGACCACGACGGCGGCGCACGGAGCGGGGAGCACCCGCTCGACGAGAGCGCGAACCCGTACGAGGCGGCCGGGACCGACGCGGGGCACAGCGACGCCGGACGCCCCGACGCCGGACACCCCGAGGCAGGACACAGCCAGGAGGAGGCGCGATGACGTTCGAGACGATGCTTCCGCTGCTCGTCGGGGGCCCCATCGGGATGGCGGGCGTCGCGATGATCCTGCGCCGCTCGGTGCGGGTCTCCTCGGCGCTGCTGATCGGGTCCCTGCTGGCGCTGCTGGCCGGGGCGATCGGGCTGGTCGTGATGACGGCCGACGGGTCGGTGATCGCCCATCAGGTGGGACTGTTCGTCCCGGGCGTGGCGATCCCGTTCGCAGTGGACCCCTTCAGCGCGCTCGTGCTGACGGTCGCCGTGTTCCTGACCCTGGTCAGCGTGATCTTCGCCCTGCAGGTGGGCACCGGGCGCGACCCGCTGTTCGCGCCGCTGGTGCTGGTGCTGATGGGGGGCGTCAACGGCGCCTTCCTCACCGCCGACATCTTCAACATGTTCGTGTTCATCGAGGTCATGCTGCTGCCGTCCTACGGACTGCTGATCCTGGCGGCGAAGGGCCGCGGCACCCTCGCCTCCGTGGTCGGCTCCCGGCTCTACGTGACCGTGAACCTGTTCATCTCGACGCTGTTCCTGGCGGGCGTGGGTCTCGTCTACGGGGTGACCGGCACCGTGAACCTGGGCCGGCTCGCCGGAGCGGCGAGCGAGTCCCCGCTGGTGGCGGCCGCCATGGCCGTGGTCCTGTTCGCTCTCATGATGAAGGCGTCCGTCGTGCCGGTCCACGGATGGCTGGCCCGGTCCTATCCCGCCACCTCCCCGGCCGTCACCGCCATGTTCTCCGCCCTGCACACCAAGGTGGCGATCTACGCGATCTACCGCCTGTACGCGGTGGTCTTCGAGGGCGACGACCGGTACCTGTGGATCGGCGTGGCGCTGTTCTCCGCCACGATGCTCATCGGGGTGCTCGGCGCCGTCGGCGAGAACCGCATGCGCTCGATCCTCGCGTTCCACATGGTCAGCCAGATCGGCTACATCCTGCTGGGCGTCGCCCTGTTCACCCAGGCAGGACTCACGGCGGGCATCGCGTACCTGCTGCACCACATGATCGTGAAGTCGGGCCTGTTCCTGTCCGTCGGCGCGATCGAGCACACCCACGGCACGGACACGCTCGCGGATCTCACGGGGCGATTGCGTGCCGAGCCGCTGCTCGCCCTGGCCTTCGCCGCCACCGCGATGTCCCTGGCCGGGCTGCCGCCCTTCTCGGGCTTCTTCGCGAAGTTCTCCCTCATCCTCGCCTCCGTCGAGGCCGGGCAGGTGGTCGCCGCGGTGATCGCCCTCCTGGTCAGCCTCATCACCCTGCAGTCCATGCTGAAGATCTTCAACGTCGGCTTCGCCCCGACCGTCGCCGGGCCGGAGAAGGGGACCCCGGCGGCCGCCGCGCTCGCGAGCGAGGTGAGCGAGGGCGGCGGGAGCGGCGCGACGCAGGGGAGCACCTCCCCGCTCGCCGACGCCGCCGGGCGCGCCGCCGCGGCGCCCCGGGCAGCCGCCTCGCCCACGGGCATCGTCGTGGACCCGGACAGTGCGCCGAAGGTGCCTGCGGTGTGGGCGATCCCGGCGCTCATGCTCGGGCTGTGCACTCTGGGCCTGGGCCTCGGTGCGGGGCTCCTGCTCGGGCTGTCGGAGACGGCGGCCCTCGGCCTGCTGGACATCTCGACCTACGTGGAGGCGCTGTCATGATCCTCTCCGTCCTCAGCCTCCCGGTGCGCGTGGTCGCCTTCACGATCTGGTTCCTGGCAGAGATCGTGAAGACCTCGTGCACCGTGATGTGGGATGCGATCCGGCCGGGCTCGGACGCCACCCCGAGGGTGGTCCGGATGCCCGTCGGCACCGACCCGGACTGGCACGTCACCCTCATCAGCATGCTGATCACCCTCACGCCCGGCACGCTCACCCTCGGGGTCGCCCCGCCGGAGGACGGCGAGGGGAGGGCCCTGATGGTCCACGCGATGTACTTCCCGGACAACCCGTCGGCGGTCTCCGACCTGGACTCCATGTACCGACGGATGCAGCGCGCCGTCACCGTGGCAGGGGGCGCCCGATGATCCTCCTCGACATCGCCATCGGGGGCTGCGTGATCGCCCTGCTGATCGCGGCGCTGCGGATCATCCGCGGGCCGACGCCGGCGGACCGGGTGGTCGCGGCGGACCTGCTGACCTTCTCCGTGGTGGGTCTGATCGCCCTGATCGGCACGCGCCTGGCCAGGGAGGGCACCTTCGATCTGGTGCTGATCGCGACGCTGGTGTCGTTCCTCTCCGCGATCTCCCTGGCCCGCGCACTCTCGAGGGGGCGTCGATGAGCATCTCGGAGATCATCGGCGGCGTGCTGGCCGTCCTCGGCTCGCTGGTGTTCATCGCCGCGGCCCTGGGCCTGTCCCGGTTCCCGGACCCCTACATGCGCAACGCTGCCGTGGGGACGGTCGCGGGCCTCGGCATCGCCCTGGTCACCCTGGGAGCGGCGATCGTGCATCCCAAGGTCGGGACGATCGCGATCGCGCTCCTCGCGATCGTGCTGCAGCTGATCACCTCGGCGCTGGGAGCGATGCTTGTGGGCCGGGCCGCGGTCAACTCCCACCATCAGTTCTGCCCCGAGACCGACACCACCGACCTGGGGTGGGTGCCGAGGATCGGCGACGAGGACTCGGAGGCCCCGAGCGGCCTGCAGGAAGCGGAGGCCGCGAACGGCCTGCAGGAAGCGGGGGCCGGCACCGACCGGGCCCGCGGCCGGGACGGGAAGAGGCCCGGCCGGGAGGATCCGCCGAGGCGATGAGGCCGGGGCGGTGGGAGGATGACCGATGTGACCACCTCTCCCCGCTCCCGCCGGTTCCTCCAGCTCGACGTCTTCGCCGATCAGCCGCTGCGGGGGAACCCCCTCGCGGTGGTCCTCGACGCGGAGGACCTGGGCGAGGAGGACATGCAGCGCCTCGCGCGGTGGACGAACCTCTCCGAGACCACCTTCCTGCTGCCGCCCACCCGTGAGGGCGCGGACTACCGGGTGCGGATCTGGACCCCGTCGGGCGAACTGCACTTCGCCGGGCATCCGACCCTCGGCACGGCCCGTTCCTGGCTGCACGCGGGGGGCGTGCCGGCGGGGGAGCGGATCGTCCAGGAGTGTGCGGCGGGCCTGGTCGAGGTCAGGGTCGAGGAGGGCGCCCACCTGGCCTTCGCGGCCCCTCCGCTGCTCCGCAGCGGCCCTCTGGAGGAGGCCGACGTCGCGCAGCTCGCCGCTGCGATCGGCGTGGACCGCGAGGCGGTGATCGGACACTGCTGGGCGGACAACGGCCCGGGCTGGCGGGTGCTCGAGCTGGGCTCCGACGCCGAGGTGCTCGCGCTCCGCCCGGACGCGGCGGCGCTCGGGGACGCGAAGCTCGGCGTGGTCGGCCGGTGCCCGCGGCCCGACCCGGATCTCGCCGCGCGCTCCGTCGGCGCCGCGGCCGACACACCCCTGTACGAGGTGCGCGCCTTCACCCTCCGCGGGGTCGAGGACCCGGTCACGGGGAGCCTGAACGCCGGGATCGCCCAGTGGATGCTCTCCCGCGGCGAGGTGCCCTCCCGCTGGACCGCCGCGCAGGGCACGGTGCTGGGGCGCGAGGGCCGGGTCGCGGTGGAGGTCGAGAGGAGCCCGGGGGCCGACGCACCGGCGACCGTCTGGATCGGCGGCTCCACGGTGCTCACCGTCGAGGGCACGATCCTGCTCTGAGCCACGCCCGGCCCCTGCAGTGCCTACCCTTGCCCCTATGGTGACGACTCTGCCCTACGGCTCCTGGCCCTCGCCCATCACCGCCGAGCTCCTCGCGACCGGCGGCACCCGACTCGGCGCTCCGCGTCCTGTCGGCGACGCCGTGTGGTGGACGGAGGGCATCGCCACCGAGGGCGGCCGCCAGGCGATCGTGCGCACCCCGGGCCCGGTGGAACTCCCGCCATCGGACGACGCGGCCACGGCGCTCGCGCCGGCTGCGCCGGTCACCGTGCTGCCCGCCCCCTACAACGCCCGCTCGCGGGTCCAGGAATACGGCGGAGCCAGCTGGACCATCGTGCCCGAGCAGGCACCCGCTGCCGTGCCGGACGGGACCGACCGCTCGCCCCTGGTCGTCTTCGTGAACTTCGAGGACCAGCGGGTCCACGCTCTCCGCGAGGGCGAGGTCCCACGCCCGCTCACCCCCGTCGGCCCCGAGGTCGACAGCGCCCAGGGACCCTCCCTGCGCTGGGCGGATCCCACCCCGGTGGCCCTCGCCGACGGCACCACCGAGGTGTGGTGGATCTGCGAGGACCACACCGGCGGCGCGGAGGGGCCGCGGACGGATCCGGACGGCGCCCCGCACATCGAGCGGTACGTCGTCGCCGTGCCCCTGGACGGCTCCGCCGCCGAGGACCCCTCCGCCCTGCGCCGCGTCACCCCGTCCTCCCGCTTCGTCGCCCACCCCCGGGTCAGCCCCGACGGCAGCCGCATCGCCTGGATCAGCTGGGAGCATCCGCAGATGCCGTGGGACGGGACCGAGCTGCACCTCGCGCCGCTCATGAACGGCAGCGCGGGGGAGGGCGAGATCCTCGCCGGCGGCACCGACGTCTCGGTGCTGCAGCCCGAATGGCTCGACGACGAGCGCCTGATGTTCGTCTCCGACGCCTCCGGCTGGTGGAACCCCTGGGTGTGGTCGCAGGCCGACGGGGCCCGCCAGGTGCTCGAGCTCGACCAGGAGTTCGCCGGCCCCATGTGGGAGCTCGGGACCACCTGGTACCAGGTGCTGGACCCGGACCTCGTGCTCGTCCGGTACGGCCGCGCCGCGACCGCGCTGGGCCTGCTGCGGCCGAGCACCGGCGAGATCGCACCGCTGGACTGCCCGCTCACGCAGATCGGCACCGCCGTGCTGCGGGAGGACGGGCTGCTGGTGCTCGCCGGCGCCTCCCCGACCGAGTTCGGAGCCGTCCAGGTCGCGCGCCTGGACCTCGGCGGTGCCGGCACCGACCCGTCGGCCCCGACGCTCTCCCCGCCGACCCTGCTGCGCTCCTCCCGCAGCGACGCGCCGGACCCCTCGCTGCTCCCGTTCGGCGAGAGCATCGAGGTGCCGCGGCCGGACGGCGGCGTGGTCCACGCGATCGTGCACCGCCCCCGCCAGGAGGGCTTCGCGGGCCGGGAGGGGGACCTGCCGCCCTTCATCGCGCAGGTCCATGGCGGCCCCACCGCGCACGTCCCCCCGGTACTGTCCCTGCCGGTGGCCTACTACACCTCCCGCGGCCTCGGCGTGGTGGTGGTCAACTACGGCGGCTCCAGCGGCTACGGGCGCGAGTACCGGGACCGTCTGCGCGGCCAGTGGGGCGTGGTCGACGTCGAGGACACCGTCGCGGTGATGGAGCACCTGGTCGCCGAGGGGATCGCCGACGGGAAGCGGCTCGCGATCGAGGGCGGCAGCGCCGGCGGCTGGACCACGCTCGCGTGCCTGACCCGCACCGACGCCTTCGCCGCGGGGGTCTCCAGCTTCGGCGTCGCCGAGCTCGAGCAGTTCCGCCAGGACACTCACGACTTCGAGTCGCGGTACATCGACGGCCTGGTCGGCCCCTATCCCGAGCGACGCGACCTGTACGTCGAGCGGGCCCCGCTCAGCCATGTCGACGAGCTCGAGGTGCCGGTGCTGCTGCTGCAGGGCGACGAGGACCGGATCGTCCCGCCCAGCCAGTCCGAGCTGTTCCGGGACGCGCTCGCCGCCAAGGGCATCCCGCACGCCTACCTCCTGTTCGAGGGGGAGCAGCACGGCTTCCGACGGGCGGAGACGATCATCCGCGCCATCGAGGCCTCGCTGTCCTTCTACGGGCAGGTGCTCGGGTTCAGCCCGGCCTGCGTGCCGGTGCTGGAGCTGAATCGGGACCGGCGCGATCCCCGAGCGGATGTCCCGGCCCGAGAGGGAGATCGCGGATGAGCTCGCCGAGCGCGGCACGACCGCGGATCCACCCCCGGGCCCAGCCCGTGCGACCGGCGATCGCGCTGGTGGTGGTCTCGGTGGTCTCCGCGGTCCTGATGGCGCTCTCGTACCTGGCCGAGCTGCTCCTCGGGGACGGCGTCGTGCAGCAGATGCTCTCCGGGGACCCGACCGCGACCGTGGCCCTGCTGATGGTCCTGGCGCTGGTCTTCGTCGCGCTCGCGCTCGGCCTCGGCCTGGCCGGCTTCATCCTGTCCGTCGTGGTGGCGGTCAAGGGCGACGGGAAGCTCCGGCTGGGGGCGGTGATCATGCTCATCGCCTCCGCGGCCGGGATGGTCGTCTCGTTCACTGTCTCCGGGGACCCTGCGGCGTTCTCGGACGCCGCGGTCGCGATCTCGAACGCCTTCTCGCTCCTCGACGCGGTGGTTGAGGTGCTCCGGGTGCTCGGGATGCTCGCCGGGGTGGTGGTCCTGGTGCTCGGGATCCGGGAGGTCCAGCGGGAGCGGGCCGACCAGCCGCTGTGACGGTTGCCACATCCGTCGGCTGCTCGTACGGTGGTCGACGGCGCGCGCCGCGCCGAAGCGAAGGAGCTCCATGGATCCCCGAATCACCCGTCGGACCGGACTGACCGCGACCGCGCTCGCCGCCGCCGCAGGCGCCGTCGGCCTCCCCGCCGCCGCCCACGCGATGGGCGACCCCGCACCCCACAAGGACCGCCCCTCGACCCGCTCGGCCCGGTCCGCGCCGAGCTGGCGACCGGGCGGTCCGCACCGGCACCCCTGGGACCGCCGCGGCTCCGCGAGGACGCTGCAGGAGGTCGCTCCGGCCGACGTCGGCCTGGACCCCGAGGTGCTCGAGCAGCTGCCCGGCATCCTGCGCGCGGGCCTGGAGTTCGACCCGCCCCGCTTCGCCGGCGCCTCGCTGCTGATCGCCTCGCAGTCCGGGATCGCCTACGAGCACGCCGACGGCTACGCGCTGCGCTGGCAGGACGCCTCCACCGAGCTGCCCGAGGACCAGTGGGTCCCCGCCCGCACCGACACCCTCTACGACCTCGCCTCGATCTCGAAGATCTTCACCGCCACCGCGGTCATGCAGCACGTCGAGAAGGGTCTGCTGGGCCTCGAGGACCTCGTCGCCGACCACCTCCCGCGCTTCGCCGAGAACGGGAAGGGCGAGGTCTCCGTCCAGCACCTGCTCACCCACGTCGGCGGCCTCCCGCCGTTCATCAATCTCTACTCCGCCTTCCCGGACGTGCCCTCGCGGATCGACGCCGTGCTCACGGTCGCCCCGACCGCCCCGCCCGGAACCGAGTACGTCTACAGCGACCTGGGCCTGATCACGCTGGGCCTGATCGTCGAGAAGCTCTCCGGCCAGGGCCTGGACGAGTACGTGCGCGAGCACATCACCGCGCCGCTGGGCATGGAGGAGACCATGTACAACCCGCCGTCGGAGCTGCAGGACAGGATCGCGGCGACGGAGTACGTCGAGTACTACGGCCGCCTCGTGCACGGCCACGTCCACGACGAGAACGCCTACTCCCTCGGCGGCGTCGCCGGGCACGCCGGAGTGTTCTCCACCGCCCGCGACCTGACGGTCTTCGCGCAGATGTTCCTCGGCGGCGGCCGCTACGGCGACGCCCGGATCCTCGACGCCGCCACCGTCGAGGCCATGTACACCGACCGCATCGCCGAGATCACCGGCGTGAGCGGCGCCCGCCGCGGTCTGGGCCCCGAGCTCGAGGCGTGGTTCTACCACGCGGGCCTGACCAGCCCCTACAGCGGGACCCACACCGGCTTCACCGGCACCTCGCTGGTGATCGACCCGCTCACCGAGACCGTGGTCGTGCTGCTGACGAACTCCGTGCATCCCACCCGCGAGTGGTCCACCACCTCGGTCACCCGACGCGAGGTCTCCACCTGCGTGGCCCATGCGCTGGGGCTGGTCCCGGAGGGGCTGCGGTCGGGATGGCACGCCGGGAGCGAGGACGACACGACCGCCACGCTCGAGACCGCCGTGGAGCTCGACGCCCGCGCCCCCGAGCTGCGGATCGACCTGTTCGCCCACCTCGAGACGGCCTACGACGTGCTCACCGTCGAGGCATCCGCGGACAGCGGGGCGACCTGGGCCCCGCTCGTCGGCCACCTCGAGGCGAAGCACCAGGAGAGCGTGGAGGTGCCTGACGGCCGGATCACCGGCTGGGGCCGACGGGTCGCCTGGACCGGCGTGTTCCCCCTGGTCGACGCCGATCAGGCGGTGCTCTACGGGGAGGTGCAGCTGCGGCTGTCGCTGACCACCGACGGCAGCACCCGCGGGCTGGGTGCCTGGGTGGGCCGGCTGCGGGTGCTCGACGGCCGACGGGACCTGTTCGACACGGACCGCGCCGAGGACCGCGAGCTGGTGGTCGCCGACGGGTGGACCGTCGGGGAGTGAGCCCGGGGGAGTGAGCGCTGCGGGGGAGTGATCCTCGGGGCGCGAGCACCGGGCCGGTGCTCGCGCTGGGCCGGTGCGGACCCTGGACCGGCTGTGCCGTCAGGCGCGCTCGGCGAGCGCCGCCTCGATGTCCTCGGCGAGGTCGGCGGGCTCGACCTGCGGCGCCCAGCGGTGCAGCACCCGGCCCTCGGGGTCCAGCAGGAACTTCGCGAAGTTCCACTCGATGTCGCCCGACGCGATCTCGCCGCCCGGAGCGTCCGGGTGGGCGCCGGTCAGCCATCGGAACAGCGGATGCGCGCCCTCGCCGTTGACCTCGACCTTGGCGAACATCGGGAAGCCGACCCCGTAGTTGATCTCGCAGAACTCGGCGATCTCGGTCTCCGTCCCGGGTTCCTGGTGCATGAACTGGTCGCAGGGGAAGCCGAGCACTCTCAGGCCCTGGTCGCCGTAGCGCTCGTGGAGCGCCTGCAGTCCGGCGTACTGCGGGGTGAGCCCGCACTTGCTGGCGGTGTTGACCACGAGCACCACGGAGCCCAGGTGCTCGGAGAGCACCTGCTCCTGGCCCGTGATCGTGGTCGCGGAGAAGTCGGCGAGAGTCGTCATCGGTCCATTGTGCGCGCCGGGCCTGGGCGGGGGACGACCGTTCCTCCACAGAACCCCTCGATCCACATTCTGCGCCCTCCCCTTTTCTCGCCCGCTGCCTGGGGGAACGATGGAGACATGGCACGGACGGCGCAGTTCACGGACCCTGGGGGCGAGTTCGACCCCCAGGCGCTCCTGGCCGCGCTGCGCAGGGCGGGACCGGGCACCGTCGCCGCGGCGCTCGGCGATCTGGCTCATCTGCTGCAGGAGTTCGCGGTGGATCCTGGCCACGCCTTCGAGGTCGAGGGGCGCGAACGTCGGGACGCCGCGAACCTGCTGCGCAACCTGCAGGCCTGCCGCGCGACGCTCGACGCACTGGAGCCCTGTGCGGTGATCGCCCTGCGGGACCTCACCCGCCGCGACCGGACCGACGCCGCCCGGGACCGTGCGGCGCACGAGCGGTCCGCGGAGCCCTCCGCAGCGGCTCTGCGCGACGAGGCCGACGGCGTCACCGCGCACGACATCACGCTGATCACCCGCCGCTCCCCGCACATGGCCGGCCGAACCCTGGCCTCGGCGGAACGTCTCGTCGAGCTGATGCCGCGGATGATGGCCGCGCTGGCCGGCGGACGGATCGCGACCGACGCCGCCCACGCGATCTCCGACGCGGCCTCCGTACTGGACCCCGAGCTCGTCCGCGAGGTGGACCGCGTCCTCGGGGAGCGCCTGCCCCGGTACGACGGCAACGGGACCCGACGCTGGAAGGACACCGTCGCCGCGATCGCCCAGGAGCTCGACCCCGAGGGGACCGCGATGCGGCACCAGCGTGCTCGGCGGGACCGGCACGTGACGGTACGGCCCGGACAGCACGGCATGGCCACGCTGTCGGCGCGACTGCCCGCGATCGACGCGCGGTTGATCCACAAGCGTCTCTCGCTCGAGGCCGAGCGCCGCCGGGCCGCCGGGGCGCGAGAAGGGCACCAAGCGATCATGGCCGATGCCCTCGTCGACAAGGTCGTCGAGCGGGGGGTCGGGAAGAGCGCCCCGGTGACCCTCGACCTCGGCGTGATCATCACCGACAGGGCACTGTTCCGCCCCGACGTCGGCGATGCCGCGCACCTCGAGGGCTACGGGAACGTCCCCGTCGAGGCGGTGCGGGAGCAGCTGCGCGCCGCCCTGACGGAGCCGGAGGACCCGGCCGACGACCCCTTCGGGGCGGACGGGCCGGCGCTCCGTGTCGTCTTCCGTCGCCTCTACACGCATCCCACTGTCGATGAGCTGCAGGCGATGGACTCGACGGCCCGCGCCTTCCCGTCGGCCATGAAGAGATTCTTGAACCTTCGCGACACCTCGTGCCGCGGCCCCCACTGCAATGCTGCCGCGCGGCAGGCCGACCACATCGTCCCCGCCTCGCAGGGCGGGCCCACCAGCCTGGACAACGGCCAGGCCCTCTGCGCCCGCTGCAACACCAAGGAGCGGCTCGGCGAACGGGTCGAGCGGGTGCACGAGACCGAGATGGCCGGCCACGGCGTGCGGTGGATCGGCGAGGCGGGCGATGAGCGGATCACCACCCCGACCCCGTTGGTCGCCCTGACACCACCGAGCAGCCTGACACCACCCGCCACCTCGACACCGCCGGTCACTTCGACACCGTCGGTCACTTCGACACCGTCGGTCACTTCGACCGCGCCGTCGGGGCCGCGAGAGCGGGGAACGGAGGACTCGGCGGCAGGCGCGAAGACCCGACCGGTCACTCGACCCCGGCATCGGCGAGGCTCCGGGCCGCCTCCGCAGCGCCCGGCAGGACCCCGGCCTCCTGCACGCAGCGGGCCAGCATCCAGCGGCGCAGGCGGTCCCGGTCCAGCCCGGAGAGCTCAGCCATCCGATCGACGAAGGGACCGGGCGCAGCCTGCAGACGATCCGGATCGTTGAACATGTGCTGCAGCAGGTCGTAGTGCGGATCGCCCACATACGGCTTGGGGTCGATGAGCACCCATCGACCGCCCTGGCCGGCCAGGACGTTGCTCGGGTGGAGATCGGTCGCCAGCAGCACGTCCTCGCCGTCCCACTCCAGCGGCAGATCGCGGAACAGCTGCAGTCCGTGGGACACCAGGTCCTTCGGGAGCGGGGAGAGGTCGTCGTCGGCCCGCTGCTGCGCCTCGTCCGCCCACCACGAGCACATCTGGCTGAGGGGGCGGAAGGACGGGCGCGCGTCCTCGCCCGACGAGCTCGCGCCCGTCATGGCCACGGCATCAGTGCCCCCGAGCAGCTCCGTGGGCGGTGCCCACAGGCGCCGCGCCACCTCCACGATCACGACGTCGCGCTCTGGCCAGGTCAGGAGCTCGGCGAGAGGCGTGCCCGGGCGGACCCGCTCCAGCAGCAGCACCGAGGTCTCCCCGCGCCGCTCGCTGCGGTGGATCCGCGCCACTCCCCGCCCCTGCCAGGCGACCATCCCGGCGGCCTCGTCCCGGGCCTCGTCGTGCGCCCACGCGACCTTCAGCACCCGCTCGTCCCCGTCGGCCGAGCGCACCGGCGCCACCCACGCGCTCGAACCGCCCGGCTGGAAGGGGGCCTCGGCCCGCAGTTCCCACCGGTCGAGGATCTCGTCGACGACCTCGGGGAGCCGAGCGCGCCAGAGCGCGAGCCCCGGAGCGCTCCCGGACCGCAGGAGCTCCGGCACCGGGAACCCGGCGACCAGGGGTCCCGTGTGTCGTCCTCCGAGCTCCTGCCCGGAGGCATCCCGCGCGATCGGATCCAGCGCCTCCCCTGGACCGCCGTCCGAGGGTTCGCTCACGGCGCCCTCACCCGGTCCGGCATGATGAAGTCGGCGCTCGGCGTCCGCACCTGCCCCGTGACCACCAGGCCCGTGCAGCGCAGGGCGGCGTCCGCTCCTGAGCCCGACAGTCGGGCCAGGATCGGCTCGGCCCAGGTCCCGTAGCCGGAATCGCCCCAGGTCGACAGCTCGACCACAGGAAGGTCCGGAGCGATCGGGTCCGGCCGCACCCCGGTGACGGCCAGCTCGAGTGCCGTCGCCGCCGGGTCGGTGGCGGTCTCGTCCAGGGAGAAGAGCCGCCCGCCGAGCGCGACCAGCCGGGTCCTGCCCCACAGGGAGTCGTAGGTCCCCTCCACCAGTCCGGCGATGTCCGCGGCGGAGAGGTGGTGCCCGCCCGTCTCCGGCGCGTCGCTCCCTGCCTCCTCGGCGTCCGGCCCGGAGACGAGGTGCACGCCGTCCTGCTCCGCGAGCACCACCGGTCGCTCACGGCCGTCGGAGCCGCCGCCCTGGGCCCCCGCGCGCTCCCACTCGTCGGCCGTCGGCGCGGGCCGTCCCGCGGCCAGGGACAGCAGTCCCAGGATCCCGAGTGCGATCTCGGAGCTGGGAGCATCGACCGACGTGCCGATCACGCTCACGACCAGGCGTTCCGCCGGTGCGGCCCAGGTGCGGGACAGCCCGGTGGGGAATCCGCCGGAGTGTCCGATCACGGTGAAGCCGTGCAGCCGCCCCTCCTGGAGGCCCAGCCCGTACTGCCCGCCGTCGTGGAGCGTCCAGACCCGGCGCCGCATCTCGCGCAGGGATCCCGGCTCGAGCAGCGCGCCCTCGGTGAGCACCTGCCCGGCGAAGGTCGCGATCGCTCCGGCGGTGGCCCAGAAGCCGGTCGCCGCGGCGAGGGCGCCGGTGCTGATCTGCTCGACCACACGCCGCGGGCCGTGCAGCAGCGAGGTGTGGCCGTGGGCGAACCCGTCCGCGGCCTCCGGGCCCGGGGCGCCCGCCGGCAGGTCCGGGCCGAGCTCCTCGACCCCGACCGGCGCGAGCACCAGGTCGTGGACCGCCTCGGCGAAGTCCGTCCCCGTGGCCGCCTCGATCACGAGCCCCAGCACTCCGTAGCCGATGTTCGAGTACTGCAGGTGCAGCCCCGCCTCTGTCTTCACCGCCCCGGTGCGGGCGATCCCGAGCAGCTGCTCGCGGTCCGCGAAGGGGATCCCCAGGCGCCACCACCGGGAGTCGTCCGAGTCACGGCTCAGCCCCGCCGAGTGCGAGAGCAGGTCGCGCAGGGTCCTGTCCGCGACCGGGGAACCGGCGAGCTCGACCACGTGGTCGCCGACGGTGTCGTCCAGCCGCAGCAGCCCCTGGTCCTTCAGGCGCAGGACCGCCAGGGCCGTGAACATCTTCGAATGGGAGGCGATCCGCAGCCGGTGCGCGGTGCGCAGCGGGATGCCCGCGGGCTCGTCGGCCGCGCCGACGGCCACCTCGGCGACCAGCTCCCCGTCGTGCCAGATCGCGGCCTGGATCCCGGACTGGCGTCGCAGGTGCCGCACGGTCTCGAGCCATGCGGGGAGCACCGCGGCGACGTCCTCGACGGCGGAGCGCTCGATCCCCGGAGCCCGGGACGTGGAGGGGGCGGAGGTCGGGGCGGGCATCTCTTCTCCTCGAAGGACGTCGGGCACGGCTGGCCGTCGGGCACGGCTGGACGTCGGGCACGGCTGGCCGTCGGGCACGGCTGGACGCCGAGCACGGCTCGCGGACGGCGACGGGCACCGTCGCAGACTACGGGGCAGGGCCCGGGCGCGGAGGCCGTTAGCATGCATCCGTGAACCAGTTCGTGCAGATCGCCACCCGCCCCGAGGACGACGTCGCCCTCACCGAGCGCGAGGCCGTGCTCGACTTCACCGGACTGGGCGAGGACGAGCTGATCTGGGCACGGCTGGACCGCGACCCGTTCCCCGACCTGCCGCTCGAGGAGATCGCGGGCATCATCCTGTGCGGGAGCCCCTTCACCGTCTCGGACCCGGCCGAGGGCAAGTCCGCGGGGCAGCTGCGGGCCGAGGCGGAGATCGACAGGGTCCTGGATCGGGTGATCGCGCACGACATCCCCTTCCTCGGCGCGTGCTACGGCATCGGCACGCTCGGCACCCACCAGGGCGCCCGCATCGACCGCACCCATGGGGAGCCGCTCGGCGCCGTCGAGGTGACGCTGACCGCCGACGGGCGGGAGGACCCGCTGATCCGCGAGGCGGGCCTGCCGGAGACCTTCACCGGCCTGGTGGGCCACAAGGAGGCGGTGCACACGCTCCCCGCGCACGCCACCCACCTCGCTTCCGGTCGCACCTGCCCGGTGCAGATGTTCCGCATCGGCACCCGGCAGTACGCGACCCAGTTCCACCCCGAGCTGGACGTCCCCTCGATCATCGAGCGCGCCCGCGCCTACCGCGAGCACGGCTACTTCTCCCCGGACGAGATGGAGGACGTCTTCGCCGCGCTGCGCGACGAGAGCGCCGACGAGGCGCCGCGCCTGCTGCGCGCCTTCGCCACCCTGTTCTCGCGCTGACCTGCAGGGGCGCCGCGCTGACCTGCGGCTGCACTGCGGCTCCCGCCCGCCCGGGCGGGATCCGGCGCACTCGACCGGCGCCGCCGGCCCGCAGCGGGGCTCCCGGGCGGATCGTCCCGTACCGGCACGTCATCCCACCTCTGCGCCGTCGGCTCCGGTAGCGTCCGCCCCGTGCCCCGATTCACCCCTGAGCAGGTCCGGAGACGCCAGATCGTCGCGGGCGCGCTCGCCCTCGTGCTCCTGCTGCTGATCGGCGGGTGCACGGCAGCGGTCATCAGCGCCCTGCGCGGTGGCGACGACGTCGAGGCGCAGACCCAGCCCGAGCCCTTCCGGGCCGACGACGCGGCCATGGACATCGAGGGCACCCCGGCGGACGCTCCGGCGCTCGAGAACCTGCCCGAGGGCGTGGACCTCACGCCCGACGAGGCCATGGGGCTGGACGTCTCCAGCCATCAGGGCGATATCGATTGGAGCCAGGTCGCCGCCGACGGGTACTCCTTCGCCTACATCAAGGCCACCGAGGGCGCGGGCTTCATCGACTCCCACTTCCAGGAGAACTGGGAGGGGGCCCTCGGCGCCGGGGTCACCCCCGGCGCCTACCACTACTTCACGCTCTGCTCCTCGGGCGCGGAGCAGGCCGCGGACTTCCTCGCCGCCGCCCCGCCCGTCGACTCCGCCCTGCCCCCGGCGCTCGACCTCGAGTTCGACGGCGCCTGCGACGAGCTGCCGGAGGAGGCGGAGGTCCAGACCGAGATCGATGCGTTCACGGCGGCGGTCGAGGAGGCGTGGGGCCGACGCCTGGTCGTCTACTCCTCCTCCGAGTGGCGCGAGCACTACGGACTGCCCGTCACCGACGGCCGCCCCGACTGGCTGTTCTCCGCGGGGGAGCGCCCCGCCCAGGAGGACTGGGTGGTGTGGCAGCTCCGCTTCGACGGCACCGTCTCCGGGATCTCCGGCGGGGTCGACATCGACGTCATCCGGCTCGAGCTGCTGCGCGACCATGCCGCGATCCCCGAGGGCGAGGGCGCGATCGAGCACCCGGTGGGCGAGGACTGAGCCGCCCCGTACGGCGCGCGCACCGATCTCACGCAGCCTCGATCGCGGCCTTCACCGATCCGTGGGTGCCGAGGTCCCCGGTGAACTGCTCCCCATCGATGAACACCGCCGGGGTGCCCTCGCTCCTCGCCAGCGCCTCGGGCTCCACGACCTCCTGGATCCAGGTGTGGTACGCGCCCTCCGCCAGGCAGTCGGCGATGTCGAGACCGGTCGCCTCGTCGACTGCATGGATGAGCTCGTGGTCGGAGAGTCCCTCGTCGCCCGGCTGGTTCTCGAACAGCGCCTGCTCCGCGGGGAACCACTTCTCACGGTTCTCCGCGTAGGCGCAGACGGCGGCGTGCGCCGCACGGCCCGAGTACCCGGGCGGGTCCGAGGTGTCGTCGAGCAGGGGGCGCGGGTGCACCCGCAGCGTGATCTCGCTGCGCAGGGCGAGCTCGATCACCCCGTCGCTCTGGAGACGCTGGAAGTCCTTGCACGGCGGGCAGAGGAAGTCGCGGTACACGTCCACGACTGGGCCGTCCTCGCTCTCGCTCAGCTGCAGGTACGCCTCGCCCTCGCCGACCCCGGGCGGCAGGACCAGGTCGCCGGGTGGGGGATCCGTCGTCCCTGCGGGGTCCGACGTCTCTGCGGGGCCCGTCGATTCCGCGGGGTCCGTCGATTCCGCGGGGTCCGTCGTCTCCGGTGCGTCGGTGCCAGGATCTGCGGTCCCCTCCTCCGAGGTGGCCGAGGCCTCGGCCGTGGCCGAGCCGTTCGAGGCCCCGTCGCCCTCGGCGCGGAGGAGCAGCCCGGCGAGCCCCGCGACGACCACCACGACCACCATGACGAGGCAGGTCAGCGCGGCACAGGCGCCGACGATCAGCGGGGAGCGGGATCGGGGTGCGTTCACGGGACCACCTCGGGCTCGACGGCGGGCTGGGCACGGAGCCGGGCCCGGCCCTCGGGCCACCGAGCATACCGGCGGCACGACGCCGCGGTCCGGCCCGCTGGCGATCCTCCCGGTGCCCCGGGATCGAGCCTCTCGTCGTCCGTCGCTCCCGGCAGGCATCCTGGAGTCATGACCACCGAGGACGACGCCGCCCCGCAGTCCTGGCCCACCCGCGCCGAGCAGCCGCAGGACTCTCCGGCGCTGCGCGAGCTGCTGCTGGCCGCCTTCCCCACCGCGGAGGAGGCCGATCTCGTCGACGCCCTGCGCGCCGATCCCGCTGCGTGGATCGACGGACTCTCGACGGTGGCCCTGGACGGAGAGCGGATCGTCTCCCATGCCCTGCTGACCAGGGCGAGCGTCGACGGCGAGCCGGTGCTCGCCCTCGCCCCCTGCGCGACGCTGCCCGGCCATCAGCGGCGCGGGGCCGGCAGCGCGGCGATCCGGGCGGGGCTCGCAGCGGCCAGAGCCCGCGGGGAGAACGTGGTGGTCGTGCTCGGCCACCCCGGGTACTACCCTCGCTTCGGCTTCACGCCCGCCTCCGGTGCCGGGATCACCGCACCGTTCGAGGCGCCCGACGACGCCTTCCTCGCCCTGGCCCTGGATCCCGGCCGGCCGGTCCCGCGCGGGCGCATCGCCTATCCGGCCGCCTTCGGGGTGTGAGCCCGGTGCCCGCCGAGCCGGTCGACGGCCCGCTGCAGGTCCACGCCCCGCTGCTGCCGCTGCGCGCCGTGTGGGAGCACCACCTCGCCCCGGTCGATCCGAACGCCTGGCCCGCGACCCTCGCCCCGGTGCAGCAGGTGCTCCGCGAGGGCCTCGAGCTGGGCCCGGTGACTGTGCTGACCGGGGACAACGGTGCGGGGAAGTCGACCCTGGTGGAGGCGATCGCCGGAGCCTACGGACTGAACCCGGAGGGCGGCGGCACCGGAGCGATGCATTCCACGCGCCTCACCGAGTCACCGCTCGCCGAGCATCTGCAGCTGGTGCGCGGCGCGGGAGCGGCGAAGTCCGGCTTCTTCCTGCGCGCGGAGACGATGCACTCCCTGTTCACCTACTACGAGGAGATCGGGGTGGGCGGGATGATGCACGAGCGCAGCCACGGCGAGTCCTTCCTCGAGATCGTCTCCGAGCGCTCCCGCATCCGCGGCCTCTGGCTGCTGGACGAGCCCGAGTCGGCGCTGTCGCTGCCGGGATGCCTCGCCCTGCTGGGCCTGCTGCAGGACCTCGTCGCGGCCGGGTCCCAGATCATCCTGTCCACCCACTCGCCGGTGCTCGCGGCGCTGCCGGCGGCGGACCTCTACGAGCTGGGGGAGTGGGGACTGCGGCGCAC
The DNA here is from genome assembly GCF_052446295.1 of Brachybacterium sp. AOP43-C2-M15. Lineage (NCBI taxonomy): Bacteria > Bacillati > Actinomycetota > Actinomycetes > Micrococcales > Dermabacteraceae > Brachybacterium > Brachybacterium sp. AOP43-C2-M15. The sequence goes on along the minus strand of NZ_JBQSWB010000001.1, from coordinate 145,788 downwards.
CGGGTACGACGAGCTCACGCTGGTGCGCACCTGGCGCAGCTTCCTCGACGCGCCGCAGCGGTTCCTGCGGCACCTGGGCTGAGCTCGCCCACGGACCGGACCGGGACTGATCGCGCCGCAGCTCAGGGCTGCAGTCGATGCCGCTGCCAGGCCACGTCCGCCGTTCCTGCCGTGCGCGAGTAGCGGATCCGGTCATGGAAGCGGTTCTCGCGGCCCTGCCAGAACTCGAGCCGCTCCGGCCGCAGGCGCAGCCCGCCCCAGAACTCCGGGCGGGGCACCGGACCGCCGTCGAACCGGTCCTCCGCCTCGGCGTACCGCGCGTCCATCGCCTCGCGCGAGGCGATCTCGCGAGACTGGTGGGAGGCCCAGGCACCCAGCTGGGCGCCTCGCGGGCGCCGCGCCCAGTAGGCGTCGGACTCCGCCGTGCTCGCCTCCTCGACCGTGCCCTCGATGCGCACCTGCCGCTGCAGCGGATACCAGGGCAGCAGCAGAGCGGCCCGGGGCGCGGCACGCAGCTCGCGGGCCTTGGCCGAGTCCAGGTTCGTGTAGACCACGAAGCCGTCGGCGTCGTGGCCCTTGAGCAGCACCGTGCGCGAGCGCGGCCGCGGGGTGCCGTCGGTATCGAGGTCCACGGTCGCGAGCACCACGGCCGACGGGTCCGGCAGGTCGTCGTGGCTGTCGCGGCGGGCGAAGGCCTCCGAGAGCCAGATGTCGAACAGGGCCAGCGGATCGGCCGGGGCGTCGTCCGGCAACGAGCCGGCGAGGTAGTCGGTGCGCTCCCCGGCGAGGTCGTGGGAGGCGGAGCGTTCGGTCATGGCCGCGATCCTAGAGCCATCCGAGCCCGGACGGTCCCGCTCTGGCCGGCCCCGCGGGCGGCCGACGGGACGGCGCGCTGCGCGCGCCTGCTCGGCATCCACCGAGGTGCTCAGACACCGAGGGGCTCAGGCACCGAGGAGCGGATCACCCTCGGCGATGGCACGCAGAGCGGCGAGATGCGAGGTCACAGCGGACCGACCAGTCTCGGTCAGCGCGACCCAGGTGAGTCTCCGGGCGTCGTTCCGACGCGGGGAGTACTCCTTGCGCAGGGACACGAGATCGGCGTCGGCGAGCAGCTTGAGGTTCTTCGAGAGGTTCGCGTCCTTGAGCAGCAGGACGTCACGCAGCACCGCGAACTCGACCTCGTCGGCAGGGCGGAGCACGCCGCAGATCCGCAGCCGCACGGGGGAGTGGATCAGCTCGTGGAACGCCGGGACGGGAGCGTCGGGGGCGCCGGGGCGGTCGCCCGGGCTGCGGGTGCTCTCGGTCATCGGTGCGTGTCCGGGCGAGTGATCTCGGCGCGCAGCACCGCGTCGTAGCGGCGGCCCAGCAGCACGGTGGCCGCGAAGCCGGCAGCAGTCGGCAGCGCTCCCCACCACGGGGACAGCGATGTGGTGGTCAGCAGCACCGCCAGGGCCAGGATCGCGCCGATCACCACGAGGGACAGCAGCAGCGCGCGACGGCTGCGCCGGCTCGCAGGGCGCGATATCAGGACTCTCCACGTGGTGGTGTACGCGGTCAGCATGAAGGGCATCCAGATCACGACCAGCGGGATCACGGCGGCGGGGGAGAGCCCCAGGACGCTGAGCGAGGAGATGGCCAGCGCTGTGACCGCCCCGAGCGCCACGTGGTACCACCACGGCGTGACGATGCGTGCGGCGAGCTGCGAGGCGTCGACGTCGAGGGCATCGAGCGCCGCGCGAGCCTCGGCGACCGTGGGCCCGCCGGAGGCGCTGCGGACGGTGTCGCTCTCCCGCGGGTCGCTGTCCATGGCGGAGACCCTAGGAGTGACTTCACGGGTCGTCAAGTGATGTCGGAGCGGCGGCCGCTGACCGTCGGGCGATCACCGTCGGGCGATCACCGTCGGGCGAACACCGTCGGGCGATCACCGGCGGGGGCGTCGGCGGGGCGCGGTCGCTCCGCACGCGGATCGCAGGCGCCTCTCAGGCGGTGGCGAGCCGGCCGCCGGCGTGCCCGCGGCGACGATGGGCGCCGGCCTGCCGGCGCAGGGAGGCGAGCAGGCCGTGGCCTCGCGGTCGTCGCGGTGCCGCGGGGGCGCGGTGCGCTCCGGTGGTCGCGACCGCGATCTCCAGGGTGCTGGGATCGAGGCCGCGGGCGGCGGCGCGGGCCTTCTCGGCGCGCTGGGCCTGGAGCGCCTCGAGGTCTCCCCACTCCGCGGGGAGCGGGCGGTAGTCGATGAGCTGATCGGCGGTGGCTCGGGTGCGGCTGGTGGCGATGGTCGCGTCTCTCATGACTCCACTGTCGGCGCGGCGGGGGTGCCGGCGCGTCCACCGGGAAGCGCGAGCAGGTCCGCCCTCGGGGGGATCCTCGGGACCGGGCCCTCGCCCCCGGGTCGCAGGCGCGTCGCGGGTCAGCGCACCATGCGGAGGTCGGGGAGATCCGGCCACCGCTCGTCCGTGTGACGGGCTCCGTCGGCGACGAAGCCCAGCTTCTCGTAGAAGCGTCGGGCGCGGGGGTTGTCCTCGGCGACCCACAGGCTCGCGGGCGCCTCGCCGAGCAGCGACTCGACCAGGGCGCGCCCCAGGCCGGAGCCGAACCAGGCCTCGTCGACGTACAGGGTCGACAGCTCGCGCTCCCGCACCGGCTCCGGATCGCGCGGAGGCCAGGAGGCGGCGAGGCCGACGGGGGCACCGTCCGGGTCCCGGCCGATCCGGAACTCGCCCTCGTCGGCCGCCCGGTTCCCGGGGGTCAGCCAGGCGGTCCAGTGCTCGATGCGGCGTCGGATCGCCGGCTGTCCGAACCACTGCTCGCCTGCGAGCGCGTGTCCGTAGGCCACCTCCCAGCCGCGCACGTGGAGGCGGGCCAGGGCCGGGACGTCCGCGAGGGTCGGGGTGTCGATCGTGAAGCAGCGGCCGGTGTCGGTGCCGGGGTCGCTGCGGGGGGTGGAGCCGGTCATGGTCCGATTCTGCCAGCGCGGGGCCGGGGCGCAACCTGGGCGCGACCAGGTCGGTGCGCCGCCGGGACCGCGGTCGACCTTGCGTCCGGGCGGAAGCCTGCTATGGTCCTCTCCGAACCATCGAGTTCATCGGTTTGTCATCCCCCGCCCGGAGCGGGGGAGCAAGACCTGGGCCCCGTGCCGTGCGCTTCCGCGCACCCTCGGGACCCGGGTCTTTTTTGTTGCCCGCGAGCACGTCGTCGTCGCCCGCGGGCGCACCGCACGTCCCCCATCCCCGGAAGACCACGAGGCCCCCATGAACACCACCTCCGACAGGAGCACGTCGATCGCCGAGGACATCCTCCGCGGCGTCGGCGGCCCCGAGAACGTCGAGAGCCTGACCCACTGCGCGACCCGGCTGCGCTTCCAGCTGCACGACGGCGAGAAGGTCGACCGCGAGGGCCTGGACGCCCTCTCCGGCGTCATGGGCACCGTCCCGCAGTCCGGCGACCGGTTCCAGATCGTCATCGGCGGCGCGGTCGCCGGGGTCCACTCCCAGATCATGAACCTGCCCGCGATGGCCGACGACGGCGCGCCCCGCCCGCAGACCGACGCCGAGGTCAAGGCGGCCATCCGCGCGAAGAGCCGGGGGAGGTTCGCCTGGCTCGACAGCTTCTTCGAGTACCTCTCGGACTCCTTCCGGCCGCTGATGGGCGTGCTGCTGGGCGCCTCGCTGATCATCGCCATCGCCTCCGTGCTGGACGCCCTGGGCATGGTCGACTTCCGCGCCGAGGACAAGTCCGCGACCTGGGTGTTCGTCGACGCCATGTGGCGCTCGGTGCTGTACTTCCTGCCGATCATGGTCGCGTTCAACGCGGCACGGAAGCTGCAGATCGACGGCTGGGTCGGGGCGGCCGTGATGGCCGCGGTGATGACCCCGGACTACATCGGCCTGCTCGACGGCAGCACCCCCGGCGTCACCTGCACCACCAACGAGCTGCTCGGCACCGAGCAGTGCATCGCCCAGGTGTTCGGCCTGCCCATGCAGCTGAACGACTACGGCGGCCAGGTGTTCGTGCCGCTGCTGATGGTCGCCCTGCTGGCCCTGGTCTACAAGGGCCTGCAGAAGGTCTTCCCCGCCAACGTGCAGCTGGTGTTCGTCCCCTTCCTCGCGATGCTGGTGATGATCCCCGTCACCGCCTTCCTCATCGGCCCGCTGGGCATCTGGGCCGGCAACGGCCTCGGCTCGGGCCTGGCCTGGCTGAACGGCAACGCCCCGCTCGTCTTCGCGATCCTGATCCCGCTGCTGTACCCCTTCCTGGTGCCGCTGGGCCTGCACTGGCCGCTGAACGCGCTGATGCTCCAGAACATCAACGCCCTGGGCTACGACTTCATCCAGGGCCCCATGGGCGCGTGGAACTTCGCCTGCTTCGGCGCCACCGCCGGCGTGCTGCTGCTCTCCATCCGCCACCGCGAGGCCGAGATGCGCCAGACCGCCACCGGCGCGCTCGCCGCCGGTCTGTTCGGCGGCATCTCCGAGCCCTCGCTCTACGGCATCCACCTGCGCTTCAAGCGCATCTATCCGCGCATGCTGGTGGGCTGCCTCGCGGGCGGCCTGGTGGTCGGCCTGCTCGGCGGCGTCGACACGAGCGTCTTCGCCTTCACCTCGCTGCTGACCATCCCCGTCTTCGACCCGATGCTCACCTACGTCATCGCGATCGTCGTGGCCTTCGTGATCGCGATGGTCCTGGTCTTCGTCTCCGACTACCGCACCCCCGAGCAGCGGGCCGAGGCCAACGCCGCGCGCGACGCCGCCGAGGCCGCCACCGCGGAGACTGTCGCTGCGGAGACTGCTGCTGCTGGGACCGCCACCGGCGAGACCGCCGCCGCGGCTGCTCCTGCCGAGGAGCGCGAGCTCGCGACCGTCGGCGCCCCCGCCGCGGCCGGTGATGCCGCCGAGACGGCCGACGCAGCCGGGGCCCCCGGCGTCGATCGCGCCGGCACGGGCGCTGCCTCCACCCCCGGAGCCGATGACATCGTCATCGCCTCTCCCGTGGCGGGACGCCTGGTCCAGCTCGACGACGTCTCCGACCCCGTGTTCGCCTCCCGCGCCCTCGGCCAGGGCGTGGGGATCGTGCCGGCCGACGGGCGGATCCTCGCCCCCGCCGACGGCGTGCTGGCCACGGTCGCGAAGACCGGGCACGCCTTCGGGCTGCTGGCCGACGGCGGCGCCGAGGTGCTCGTCCACGTCGGCATCGACACCGTGAAGATGGACGGCGAGGGCTTCGACGTCCGGGTCGAGCAGGGGCAGTCGGTGCGCCGCGGCGACCTGCTGGCCGTGGTCGATCTCGACGCGGTCCGCGCCGCCGGGTACGAGACGGTCACCCTGCTGACCGTCCCCAACACCGCGACCTTCGCCGCGGTCGAGCCCGCCCCCTCGGCGGAGGTCGTCGGCGGGGACACGGCGGTCGTCGTCCGGCGCTGAGCCCCGGCCCGCGGTGCGCGTACCCTCCTTCGCAGAGGGGCGCGCGCCGCGGACCGGCCGATCTCCCTCGACGACGAGGGAGGACAGGAGGGAGCGGCACCGATGAAAGTGCTCCGGGTGCTCAACAACAACGTCGTGCTCTCCCGCGACGACTCCGGCCAGGGCGTGATCCTCACCGGTCGCGGCATCGGCTTCCGCGCCCAGGTGGGCCAGGAGGTCGACCCCGCGCGGATCGTGCAGGTCTTCGTCCCGGCCGACGGACGCGATCCCGATCACCTCGCCGAGACCTTCGCGATGATCGACCAGGAGGTGCTGCGCGCCGTCGTGATCGCGCTGCGCGAGACGGGGATCGAGGGCCGCGAATCGGCCCGCCCGACCCTCGCGATCGCCGTGGCCGACCACGTCTCGGGCGCCCTCGAGCGGCTCCGCGGCGGGATCGACATCGAGTACCCGCTGCGCGCCGAGGTGCAGACGCTGTACGGCGAGGAGTACGACAGGGCCCGCGCGCTGCTGAGGGAGATCAACCGCCTCGTCGATCCGGAGCTGCCCGAGCACGAGGCCACCGCCCTCGCGCTGCACCTGGTCAACGCCGGATTTGCGACCGGTGACCTGTCCTTCACGTACACCATGACCGGCGTCATCCAGCAGATGCTGACGATCGTGGGGGAGCGCTTCGGGATCACCCTGGAGCGCCGGTCGATGGCCGCCGCCCGCTTCATCACCCACGTGCGCTACATGTTCGTGCGCATCCAGCAGCACCGGCAGCTGGCGGGGGAGCAGTCCGTGATCAGCACCACCATCCGGCAGAGCTACCCGGAGGCGACCCGCACCGCCGAGCAGCTCGCGGTGATCGTCCGCCTGCGGATGGGCGAGGACCTCACCCACGACGAGATCGCCTATCTCGCCCTGCACGTCGCGCGGATGACGACGGAGGTCGGGGCCGCGGAGGTGCTGCAGAAGGACGGGAGCAGGACGATCTGACGGTGCCCGGGTGAGGGTCGGGGACTTCCCACGAGGTATCTGCAACCCGTAGTATCACTAACGTGCCCGCCCGGGCGGCTCCACGCCGCCCCGTGCACGTCCGCGGACAGCGCCCGACAGCGCCCGCCCGAAGACACCGTCGTCCCAGGAGGTCCCCGTGCCCGAAGTCGTCATCGTCGCCACCGCCCGCTCCCCGATCGGCCGCGCCCGCAAGGGCTCGCTGAAGGACGTCCGCCCCGACGAGCTCGCCGGCCAGATGATCCGTGCGGCGCTCGATCAGGTGCCGCAGCTCGACCCGGCCACGATCGACGACCTCCAGCTGGGCTGCGCGATCCCCGAGGGCTACCAGGGCGGGAACCTCGCCCGCACCGTCGCGGTCCGGCTCGGGCTCGACACCGTTCCCGGCGCGACCGTCACCCGCTTCTGCGCCTCCTCGATCGAGACCACCCGCTCCGCCTTCCACGCCATCGCCACCGGCGAGGCGCGCGCCGTGATCTCCGCCGGCGTCGAGTCGATCTCGATGAGCAGCGGCAAGCTCATGGAGGAGGACGCCCGCGACCCCCGCTTCCGCGAGGCCTGGGAGCGCACCGAGAAGCGTGCCACCCGCGAGATCCCCGCCCCCTGGCACGATCCGCGCGAGGACGGCGAGCTGCCCGACGCCTACATCGCCATGGGCCAGACCGCCGAGAACGTCGCCGAGCTGCGCGGGGTCTCCCGCGCCGCCCAGGACGAGTACGCGGTGCGCTCGCAGAACCGCGCCGAGGCCGCGAAGGCCGCCGGCTTCTTCGACCGTGACATCACCCCGGTCACCCTCCTCGACGGCACCGTGGTCGACGCCGACGACTCTCCCCGCGCAGGCGTCACCCTCGAGGCCGCCGCCGGTCTGGACCCGGTCTTCCGCCCCGAGGGCACCGTCACCGCCGGCAACTGCTGCCCCCTCAACGACGGCGCCGCCGCCCTGGTGCTCATGGAGGCGGACTACGCGAAGGAGCTGGGTATCACCCCGCTCGCGCGAGTGATCGCCACCGGAGTCTCCGGTCTCAGCCCCGAGATCATGGGCCTCGGCCCCGTCGAGGCCACTCGGAAGGCGCTCGCGCTCGCCGGCCTCACCATCGAGGACATCGACCTCGTCGAGTTCAACGAGGCCTTCGCCGCGCAGGTGCTGCCGGCCGCCGAGGACCTCGGCATCGACCACGACAAGCTCAACGTCCACGGCGGGGCGATCGCGCTCGGCCACCCCTGGGGCTCGACCGGCGCCCGCATGACCACCACCCTGCTCAACGGCCTCGCCGAGCGCGAGGGCCGCTACGGCCTGGCGACGCTGTGCGTCGGCGGCGGGCAGGGCATGGCCCTCATCGTCGAGAGGATCAACTGATGACCAGCAACGACATCCACAGCAGCACGGACACCCGGACCAGCAGCTCCTGGGACGCCCCGGCGCCGGGGCACGTCTCCCTCGGCGGCAGCGTCGACCGCAGCGATGAGGACCTGCGCGCCTCGGTCGTCACCGACCGGGCCGTGGTCTCCGCGCCCGCGTCGTCGGCCGCGACCCCTGCCGAGCTGCTGCCCGCCGCCGCTGACCACTTCGCTCTGTTCCAGGACGTCGCGGGAGAGGACCTGCAGGCCTGGACCGATGCCCGCTCCCTCGCCGACGAGGTGCTGCCGCGGATCAACGACTGGTGGGACCGGGGCGAGTACCCGATCGAGCTCATCGCCCGCCTGGGCGAGCTCGACCTGCTCACCGACGGTCTCGACGTCCCCGGCCACCGCACCCTCTCCCCGCTCGCCACGGGCCTGGTGAACATGGAGCTCTCGCGGATCGACGGGAGCGTGGGCACCATGGTCGGCGTGCAGGGCGGCCTCGCGCTGCGCTCGATCATGCTGCTGGGCTCCGAGGAGCAGAAGCAGCGCTGGGCCGAGCCGCTCGCGCGGGGGACCGAGCACGCCGCCTTCGCCCTCACCGAGCCGGACCACGGCTCCGACTCCGTGTCGCTGGAGACCGTGGCCCGCCGCGACGGGGACGGCTGGGTGCTCAGCGGCGAGAAGCGCTGGATCGGCAACGGGGTCGGCTGCCACCTGAGCGTCGTGTGGGCGCGCGTCGACGATCCTGCCGACGAGGCGCTGCACGGCCAGGTCAGCGGCTTCCTCGTGGACCAGTCCCTGCCCGGCTACGAGGCCGAGGTGATCCGCGGCAAGGTCGCCCTGCGCGCCATCCACCAGGCTCACATCACCCTCACCGACGTGCGCGTGCCGCTGGATGCGCGCCTGCCCGGCGCCCGTTCCTTCAAGGACACCTCGAGAGTCCTCTTCGCGACCCGCGCGGGCGTCGCCTGGGGTGCGCTCGGGCACGCCACCGCCTGCTACGAGGCGGCGCTCGAGCACGCTCAGAAGCGCATCCAGTTCGGCAGGCCGCTGGCCAAGGCCCAGCACGTCCAGGTGCGCCTGGCGAGCATGCTGCAGAGCCTCACCTCGATGCAGCTGTTCTGCCTGCGGCTCGCCGAGCTCGAGGCCGCCGGGACGATCCGGCCCGAGCAGGCCTCGCTCGCCAAGGTGCACAACACCCGCGCCGCCCGCGAGATCGCCTCCGACGCCCGGGACCTGCTGGGCGGCTCGGGGATCCTGCTCGAGAACCGCGTGGTGCGCCACCGCAGCGACATCGAGGCGCTGCACACCTACGAGGGCACCGACACGATGCAGTCGCTGATCGTCGGCCGGTCGATCACGGGGACCAGCGCGTTCGCGTGAGCGACTGCGTCCGGTCCAGGGGAGGCGTTGGGGAGAACTAGAGCTCCCCATCGCCTCCCCTGTGAGCACGGGCCAGCATCGGTGTCGAGCAGCGGGGTCGCTGCGTGCGCGCCTTGACGCGTGGACGGACAACGATCACGCAGGTCGTCGGCGATCTCGCTCCACAGGTGATGGGCGAGTCGCCATGGCGGGGAGAGGATGCCGAGCGGTTTCGTGGCACCTGGCAGAGCACCATCCTGCCGGAGGTGGACCGGATCCCCACCCGGGCGAAGCTCCGTTCAATGACGACCACGCCGACGCGTTCCGACATGCCTACCTCAACGCGCTCCAATCGCGCTCTTTCGGAGATGACTGGGCCACCGGCTACTGGACCGCGCATGAGCGGATCCCGAACAACGACCCGGCCCGTGAGGCGATGGATCTGCACGACAACGAGGTCGGACGAAGGATCGCGGCGGAGAATCCCGGTGTATCGGACGCGGAGCTCGGGGACCTCGTCGAGCAGGCGGTGGCCGACGGTGAGATGGTCGTCATCGATCAGGATGGTGGCCTGGTGCCGTCGAACTCGATCACCCCGGAGCAGGCAGGGCACCCGGATCCTGATGCCGCGCCGATGCCGGGCCACCCGCAGGAGAGGCAGACCAGCTGATGCGACGGACGGACGTCAGGGCGAGTACTTTGACGCGCCGAGCGACGCTCCTGCTCGCCATGAGCATGGTGTCCGGATGCGGTCTCACACAACCTGCGGAAGAAGGAGACGATGTCGTGGAGCTGACCTCGGGAAAGATCATCGACGACGCGATCGGCGAGCTCTGGGAGGGCGGCGGTGAGCGCGCGCTCGCCGACGTGGCCGAGGTCGACTTCGACGAGCTGATGGTGTTCCCGGAGACGACTCCCGCCGAGCGCGTCAACGAAGCGGCCGGTGGGAAGCTGCTGAACGGGAAGTACTATCAGTCCTCCGCCCAGCTGTTCCTCTTCCGGTCGGGAGGGGTCGGCGTCCTCGCCTCGATGGTCTCCTCCGACGTGTTCGAGCACGAGGTGCACAACGCGACCTTCGGCCCCGCGGTGCGGATCGTCGCCCCGGGTGACCAGCAGCTCATCACCCTCGACGACTGATCGGGCCCGAGCAGGCCCCGCTCGTCACGGTGCACACCACCCGTCGGCAGGGGCGTCGCACGGGCCCCGAGGATCCCCCGGAACCCCGCGCGCCGCCGGCGGCGCCGTGCCACGATGGCGAGCGACACCGCCGTCGACCCGGGAGTCTCCCTGATGTCCCTGCGCACCCGTCCGATGCACGTCGTCGTCCTGCTGGCGGTGTGGGGACTCATCGCGCTCTCGCCCCTGACCGCCACGGCCCGGGCCCTGGACCCGCCCACGCCGAACACGACCCCGGGCTACGGCGTCCCGACGGCGGGTCTGACCTCGTACGAGGATATGGTCGCCGAGCTCACGGAGCTCCGGGATCAGCACGGCGTGCAGCTGCGGCAGGCGGGCGAGTCCCACGAGGGGCGCGGCGTGTGGCTCGCCGGCGTCGGGCACGGGCCGCGGACGGTCCTGGTCGTCGCCCAACAGCACGGCAACGAGCCGCACGGGAGCGAGGCGGCGCTGGATTACCTGCACACCCTCGCGACGCGCGACAGCCCGGAGATGCGGAGGATCCGCGAGGAGATGACGATCTGGGTGATGCCACGGGCCAACCCCGACGGTGCGGCGCACAACTGGCGGCAGAACCACGACCCCGAGTGCGACGTCGACATCCGGGAGTGCACGCCGGGGCAGGGCATCGACCCCAATCGCTGGCACGACCCGACCGTGCCGACCGCCGAGGTGCCGGTGCCGGAGACGGCGGCGGTGCGGGACGTCGTCGCCGAGGTGGCCCCCGAGCTGGTGCTGGACCTGCACGGGCAGCTCAGCTACGTCGATGACGAGGGTGCGCCGATCACGGCCAGCGTCGCGTGGCCGGTGATCGCCCCGGAGGACCTCACGCCCGAGCGTGAGGCTGCGGTCGACTACGCCAAGCGGGTGTCGGTGCTGATGGCCGAGTCGGTGGACTCGGCGCCGCGCGGCGTGGCCTCGCAGTACCCGCTGGGCGACGGGTCGCTCGTGACGGCGCGCAACGCCTATGGCTGGGAGGGGGTCGCGACGGTGCTCTTCGAGCAGCGCTCCGACGGCGGCACCCGGGACCTGCGGCCGCGGGTGAAGGAGGCCTATGACGCCTTGATGAGCGTGACGAGGTCGGTGGCCGATGGGTCGGTGCACCAGGTCGATCCGGTGCTGGCCGACGCGATCCCCGAGCGGGGGCTGCAGGTGGGGCCCGAGCGTCCGCTGCTGCCGAACAGGTGCCCGCAGAGTCGCGGCGAGCCGGGCAGCGGCGAGGTGCTGGAGGTCGAGGAGAGCGTCTATGATCTGGTCACCGATCATGCGGAGCGCATCGTGCCCGAGGGCAGTGAGGACTACGACCGGCCGACGACGGCACAGGCGTGCGATCTGGGCACCGCCTTCGGGCTGCTCGAGAAGGGTGAGGTCGAGCAGGCGGCCGATCTGGTCGCGCCCTACGGCTACAGCGTGCTGCGCCTCCACGATCCGGAGACCGGGCGGGGGCACCTCGTCCTGGCCGAGGACGTCGAGGGCAGCGGGGCCTACCCCCGAGGGTGGGGCCTGTTCGTCCACTCGCCGGAGGCGACGTCGGACACCACGGTGATCGCGTCCTATCCGGTGTCGGCCACCTTCTCCGAGCGGTTGGCCGCACAGCTCCACGACCGTGACGACGCACAGAACCTGCTGGTCGCCGGCGCGCATCGCGCCGCGAACCGCGCGGACGGGGACACCTACGAGCCGGCCAATCCGACCACCGCCGCCGAGAGCGCACTGCGCAGGGTGGGGCTCGAGGCGGTGGACCGCGGCGAGGTCTCCCTGCAGACCCTCGGCGCCACCCGCGACGGCCGCGAGGTGGCGCTGACCTCCGGGACCGTCCCGCCGACGGAGGTCGCACGGAGCGTCGATCGGGGCCTGGAGGCAGAGGGGTACCCGACCTGTCTGTATGCCGACGGCACCTGCGAGGACCTGGGCTCCACCGGGAACCTGCTCGCCCAGGATGCTCGGGCCGCGGGGGCGGAGCCGCTGGTCCTCTCTCCGTCCTACGGCATCCGGGGGACGTTCGCCGAACGGGAGGAGCTGGCGGTGACGCTGGCCGCTCTCGCCTGACGGGCGCGGGACGGGCCCTGCGTCCTTCCCCGATACGCTCGGAGTGGACACACGAGGCGACGGCGGGACGAGGGAGCACCAGCGTGAGGGACCGGATCGATCCGAGGTGCCCGTCCGCGGGTCGTGGCCGTGCCGGTGTCGGTGTCAGCCGTCGCCAGGTGCTTCTCGTCGGCCCGCTCGGCGCCCTCGGCGCGCTGGCGACGGCCGGGTGCTCGGACGGCTCCGGACCGGAGGAGGCGTTCGACGGGCTGGGCGCGGTCCCCGTGCAGGTCCGGGCCGGCTCCCTGCTCGAGATGCAGCCGCCCGACGGGGCGCGGACCGTCCTCGCGGCCACGGACAGCATCCGGCTGGAGAGCAACGGCACGGCCGAGTCCTTCACCGCAGGAGAGCTCCGGCGCATGACCGGCCGCGATTCGTCCGACGGCACCCCGGGCGACGAGCCCGTCCCCGCCCCGGAGGGGCAGCGCTATCTCGTGGTCCAGCTCGAGCGGGAGGCCGGGATCTCCGCGGTGCCCGAGCCGCCGACGACGGAGCGGGACGAGGACGCCGAGCAGGCCGAGGACCCGGCGGGGACCATCCTCGGCATCGTCCTGCGGGACCCCGACGGCGCCCCCGCGGAGTCCGAGGTAGCTCTCGAGGAGGGCACCTCGCAGCTGCTGATGCTCGTGCCGGCCGATCCCGGACCGGAGGACGCGGTCCTCGAGGTCGTCACCGGCGGCGCTCGGCAGCGCCTCAGCCTCGTCGACGGCTCCCTCCTGCACACCGACGTGCCCCACGCGTACGACCGCTGGGGCAGGGTCGCGGCGCTCGGCAGCGAGTCCGACCGGTACGCCTCGGAGCGCCGGGACGCCGGCCGCGGGGAGGTCGACGAGCTGAGACTCGGGCTCGGGGCACTCCTCACCACGGCCTACCGGTGGGGCAGCGGATGGGCACCCGCCGGGACGCACTACCTCGTCGTCCACGGGACGGTCGCGCAGACCGTCGAGAAGGGGGAGGAGAGCGTCGCCCACGAGGCGGGCGAGCTCGGAACGGCGACCCTCACGCTGCCGGACGGCACCGTGCTCGACGCGATCGAGACCACGCCCTGGGAGCGTCCCGAGGCAGAGCCGGGGTCTGAGCCGGAGCCGGGGCCTGGCCGACGGATCTGGAGAGCATGGTTCGAGATCCCCACGGACCTCCCGGCTGCGACGGTGCACCTCGTCGCCCGGCCGTCGGAGCGCCGCCCGGGCCTGGCCGAAGAATTCGGCGACAGCGTCGGGATCGAGGTCGACCTCCAGTTCGAGATCGGCGACTGAGCCGGTGGCGCGAGGAGAGAGGGCCGAGGTGGGGGGCCGGATCGTGGGCCGTGGTCGCGCCGGTGCCGGCGTGAGCCGTCGTCGTGCGCTGCTCGCCGGGCCGCTCGGGGTCCTCGCCGTGCTGACCGCGGCCGGCTGCTCCGGGAGAGCCCGCCCGGGGGCGGAGTTCGACGGGCTGGGCACCGTCCCCGAGGAGGTCCACAGCGGGTCCCTCCTCACGCTGGATCCGGTCGAGGGGGCGCAGGTCCTCCTGACGACCACCGACAGCATCCGACTCGGGAGCGTCGGAGCGGCCGAGTCCTTCACCGCGGGGGAGCTCGGGGCGATGGTGAGCGGTCGCGGGCAGGCCACCGACACCCCGAGCGATCACCCCGTCCCGGCCCCCGAGGGTCAGCGCTATCTCGTCGTCGAGCTCCTCCGGGACGGCGGCGGCGCGGCCCCCTCGCCTGCCCCGCCGTCGGAGGACCCCGAGGGATCGACCCACAGCATGATCGTGAGCGGCCCCGACGGCGGGACCACGGAGACGGAGGTCGACCTCGTCGCAGGCAGCACGCAGTTCCTGATGCTCGTCCCGGTCGATCCCGGCCCTGAGGGCGCGGTCCTCGAGGTCGTCACCGACGGCGCGACCCAGCGCCTCAGCCTCGTGGACGGCTCCCTCCTGCACACCGACGTGCCCCACGCCTACGACCGTCAGCGAGGGGTGGCGGCGCACGGGGAGATCACGGACCTGTTCACCGCGGAGCGGCGCGACGCCGGCGGCGGTGCGGTCGTCGGCCTGTCCCTGGCCCTCGAGAATCCCGCGACCGCCGCCTATCGGTGGGGCGGCGGATGGGCGCCCGCCGGGTCGCACTTCCTCTCCGTCGACGCGGACATCGCGCAGTGGGTCGAACCCGCGGAGAGCGGGGAGGGGCTCGCCCACGAGGCGGGCGAGCTCGGATCGGCGACCCTCACGCTGCCCGACGGCACCGTGATCGAGCCCGTCGAACTCGGGCCCCGGGACGGGCCCCCCGGGGAGCCCGGGCCGGAGGGCCAGGTCTGGAGAGCATGGTTCGAGATCCCGACGGACCTCGCGGCCGCGACGCTGCGTGGGGTCGCTCGACCGTCGGAAAGCCGCGCGGGCCTGATCGAGGCCTTCGCCGACAGCGTGGCCCTCGAGGCCGCCCTCGAGTTCGGGGCCGACGAGTGAGCCGGTGAGCAGGGCACCGAGAACCGCCCTCGATCGCTGCGGCTCACGGGCTCAAACTGCCGGGCTCACCCTGCCGGGCGCCGCGAGCGGCTCGCCTCGAGGATCAGCAGGACCACCAGCACCGCCTCGACCGCCTTGGTCAGCAGACCCACGGCCATGAAGGGCGGGCCCATGACGAAGTACAGGACGATCGTGAGGACCGTGTACCCGATGAGCACGTAGCGCACGATCGGCTGGATGCGCTCCAGGGCGGGGACCGGTGCGTACAGCAGCACCAGCAGACCCAGGTAGCCGAGGCCGTTGAGGATGAACAGGGGGAAGCCGAAGGAGAGGTGGACGCCCGCCGTGATCAGCGTCGTCAGGATGATCCCGCTCATCAGCGGGTAGCCGGCCGGTGGTCGCAGGGATGTCATGGGGGTCCTCCCGTGGATGTGCCGCTGCCGTCCCGAGTCTCCCACGGCGGGGCGAGCCGCTCCATCACCGAGGCGCCGGAGGCACGCCCGTCACAGCGGGGACCCGGTGCGGCTGGGGCGGTGCATGTGCAGGCCGGGCCGCTGTGCCACGAGCTCCTCGCACAGTCGGGTGACCAGGGGGTTCTTCGTCATGCCGACGAAGATCGAGTGCGCCTCGGGGCGGGCGTGGTCGCCGTGCACCCATTCGCCCACCCAGGCGTCGAGCGCCGCGCAGGCGCGCAGCCCGCTCAACGCGCCGGGTGCGCGCAGGAGCAGCCGGGTGTCGATCCCCGGCGGGGCCCAGGGCAACGGGCCGTGCCCGGCGGGGAGCTCGAGGACGAGTTCGCCGACGGCGTCCTGCGGGAACGACGCGAGCAGCACGCGCAGCAGGGGGAGGTCCTGCTCGTCGCCGATCAGGAGATGACGGTCGGGGCGGGCGTGCACGGGAGCTCCTCGGCGGGGTCGACGTATCTGCGGGGATCGCGGGCCCTCACCGTAGGCGCCCCCCGGCCCCTTAGGCAAGGCTCACCTAAGGGGCGGACGTCATCGGGTCCGTCGGCCGTCGGCCCGGTCGCGCGCCTCCGCCCGCTCGAGGGCGAGGACGTCGCGCCCGAAGGAGACCACCAGCAGCACCAGCGCCCCGGCCGCGACCACGGTGGCGATCCCGTGCGGCACCACGGGGATCACCGCAGGGAGCAGGGCGACGCCCTGGAGCCCGCCGATCACCCGCCGCAGCTGGCTGAACGCCAGCGGCCGGCGCAGGGCGGGCCGCACCCAGGAGGCCGCGACATAGGCGTAGCGCATCAGCCCGATCGCGAGCGCCCACGGCCCCACCACCAGGGCCGCGAGCACCGAGAGCACCAGGATCAGCGCGGCGTCGGCCTCCATGTCGATGCGCGCGCCGATCGGACCGGCGGTGCCGGTGCGCCGGGCGATCGGCCCGTCGACCGCGTCGGTGGCCACCGCCGCCGCACCGAGCGCCGCCAGGAGCCAGGACCGCGGCTCCACCTCGCCGGAGAGCACCAGCACGGACGCCGCCGCCAGCGCGCCCGTGCCCAGATGGCGCAGCAGCGTCACGCGGTCGGCGCCGGTCACGCCGCCGGGGGCGCGAGCGCGCACGGTCCAGAGCGCGATGAGGGAGGGGGTGAGGGCAAGAGGCAGTGCGACGGCCACGACGGCGGCCGCCACTGGCGCGGCGGCCAGCAGGATCAGGGACGCCGCGAGCAGCTGCCCCGCGGCGAGCAGGGCGAGCGCCGTCCCGACGCGGCGCAGGACGGGCGGAGGGGCTGTGTCGATCGCGCTCGACGCCATGGCCCGAGCGTAGTGCCGACGCGACGCGGCGCGGCGCGAGGCCGAGGGTCGGGCAGAGCGCGATGCCGGCCATCCGGCGCCTCCCCGTACCCTGGCTCCTGTGACCGCCCGTTCCCGCCGCCCCACCTCCGCCGACGTGGCGGCGCTCGCGGGCGTCTCGCGGGCCACGGTCTCGATGGTCCTCAACGGGCGCACCGCGGGCACCGTCGCGGCCACCACGCAGCAGCGGGTGCTCGAGGCGGCCGCCGAGCTCGGCTACACGCGCTCGGCCGTCGCGATCTCCCTGCGCGAGCAGCGCACCCGCACCATCGGCCTGATCACGGACGAGATCGCGACCTCCCCCTTCGCGGGCCGGATGGCCCGCGCCGCCTCGATGGCGGCCGCCCGGCGCGAGTACCTCGTCATCACCGTGGACCTCTCCCTGCGCGACCACTCGGTCTCCGACGCCGCCCGGCTGCTCGCCGAGCGACAGGTCGACGGACTGGTCTACGCGACCATGGGCCGGGAGCGGGTCCCGCTGCCGCAGATCCCGCCCGGCATCCCGCTGGTGCTCCTGAACTGCGAGCTCGAGGACGACGGGGACGGGGCGTCGGCGCCGCCGACCGTCGTGCCCGACGACTACGGCGGGGCGCGCCGCGCGGCCCGGCGGCTGGTGGAGACCGGGCACCGCCGGATCGTCATGCTCACCGGCGCCGACGGCACGGTGGCCGACGTGGAGCGGCAGAACGGGTTCCGCGACGAGCTCGCCGCGGCGGGGCTGACCCCGAGGATCGTGCCGACGGGGTGGCAGATGGACGACGGCTACCGGGAGACGGCGCGCCTGCTCGCCGAGGAGGAGCCGCCGACGGGCCTGTTCTGCATCCGTGACCGGGTCGCGGGCGGCGCGCTGCAGGCCGCGGCCGTCGCCGGGGTGGAGGTGCCCGGCGGGCTCTCGGTGATCGGGTTCGACGACGAGGACTTCTTCGCCGAACGGCTCACCCCCGCGCTGACCACCATCGCCCTGCCCCACGGGGAGATGGGCGAGCGGGCGATGTCGGCCCTGCTGGACCTGCTCGAGGCCGACGGGCCTGAGGCGAGCGGACCTGACGCGGGCGAGCGTGACTCGGCTGGCCCCGGGATGCGCTGGGTCGCCGAGTGTCCGCTGGTCGAACGGGACTCGGTGGGGCTCGGTCCCCGAGGCTGAGCAGCCCCGTCCCTGAACTGCGTCGCCGCGGGCCGGGCCTCGCCGCGGAGCAGGCTCCGACGAGATGTCGCCACCCCGGTCCGCCACCCCGGGCCATCATCCCGGCTGAAACCCGGGCCTTGACACGTGTGAAAGTCGTCCTCCATACTCGTCGGACGCAACTTCGACACGTGTGAAAGCTGTCGTGGTGCGACCGTCCCGGCCCCGGATCCCCTCCGCCCCGCCGGGCCCGCCGCACCGCATCCCGCACGCTCCGCACCGCCGGAGAGTTCGCACAGACTGCCCGACTCTCGACGAAGAGGACCGCATGGCCAGCACTTCGACCATCACCCGCCGCGCCCTTCTCGGCGCCGGCGGCGCAGCCGCCCTCGCCGGCACCGTCGCCGCCTGGCCCCGCCTCACCGGTGCCGACATCCCCGGCCGCGGGGAGGACGCCCTGACGATCCTGATCCTCGGCACCTCGCAGGATGCCGCCGGGCGGCAGCTCATCGCCGACGCCTTCATGGAGGAGCATCCGGACATCCCCGTGCTCATCCAGTCCGTGCAGGCCACCGACTGGGGGGACTTCTTCGCGAAGATCCTCACCATGGTCGCCTCCGGCACCGAGCCGGACATCGTCTACACCGCGACCGAGGGCGCGCAGCTGTTCGCCGAGCGTCTCGCGCTGCCGCTGGACGACTACCTCCTGCGCGATGCGGAGGAGCTGCGCGACTACTTCGAGGACGTCCACCCGAGCCTCGTCGAGGCGTTCATGTACAAGGGCTCGCTGTTCCAGCTGCCGCTCGACTTCAACGCCGCCAACATGTACCTCAACCTCGACGTCCTCGAGCGCAACGGCCTCGAGATGCCCGCTGAGGACTGGACCCGGGACGACTTCACCGAGCTGCTGCGCGGCATGCAGGGGGACACCCGTCCGTACTACTGGACCAACCGCCTCTTCGGCGGCATCGTCCCCTGGCTGTACGTCAACGACACCTCCTTCCTCGTCGAGGAGAAGGCCGCGGGCGGGGAGGACTTCTGGTCGACCTTCTACCCGGGCGAGGAGCGCTCCGGCGGCTACCTGTGGACCGGGTCCGACGCGACCGACGAGCGGGTCCACGAGAGCTTCGAGTACCTCCGCTCCCTGGTCGACGAGGATCTCGCCGTCCGTCCCGAGGAGGGCGGCGGCAACACCCTGGTGGGCCTGTTCGCCTCCGGTCGCATCGGCACCACCCCCGCCGGCGGCTACTGGGTCCAGGGCCTGGCCGAGGGCGGCATGGACCCCGCGCAGTACGACGTCCAGTTCTTCCCCCGGTGGCGCACTCAGCGCCACCAGTTCGGCGCCGCGGGGTACGCGGTGATGAGGACCACCGACAAGGCCGAGCAGGCGTGGGAGTGGATCAAGTACACCGCGTCCAAGGAGGCGATGGAGCTCGCCTTCCCGACTCCCGCGACGACCCCCACCCGCCGCTCGATGGTCAACGACAACCTGTACACCGGTATCGGACCGGAGCACTGGTCGCGGTTCTACGAGACCCTCGACCGCTTCCCGACCACCGGTCCGATCCCCGCCCCGCCCCAGCAGGCCGCCGTCGAGACGGCGCTGATCCGCAACGTCTCCACCGCCCTGGCCGGCGGTCCCGAGCAGGTGACCCGCTCGCTGGCGTCCCTGGACCGCGACCTGCGTGACGTCTTCGCCGAGGAGGACCGCTCATGACCGCCGCCCGGGACAGCGCCCTGCTGCGCTGGCTGTTCCTCGCCCCCACCATGCTCGGCGTGGGCCTCTTCGTGGTCCTCCCGATCGTCGGCTCGCTGGCGCTGGCCTTCTTCCGCTGGGACATCATCACCTCCCCGCAGTTCGTGGGCCTGCAGAACTTCACCGAGATCGCGACCGACCGCACCGTCGGCATCTCCTTCGCCAACACCGCCGTGTTCGTGGCCGTCGCCGTCAGCGCGCAGCTGGTGGTGGCGATGCTGCTGGCCGTGCTCGTGCACGCACGGATGCCCGCCTGGCTGCGGGTGTTCTTCCGCTCGACCTTCTTCTTCCCGCTGGTGCTCTCCGCCGCGAGCGTCTCGATCCTCATGAAGTACCTGTTCAACGAGAGCTACGGCGTCATCAACTGGGCGCTGTCCCTGGTGGGGATCCCCGCGGTGCCGTGGCTGACCAGCCCGCAGTGGGCGATGGTCGTGGTGATCGCGGTGTACGTCTGGCAGAACTTCGGCTTCTCGTTCCTGCTGTTCATCGGCGGGCTCGGCGCGATCCCCACCGAGGTCTACGAGGCCGGCGCGATCGATGGCGCCACCGGCTGGAAGAAGTTCAGCAGACTCACCCTGCCGCTGGTCAGCCCCACCCTGCTGGTCGCCTCGGTGATGGCGATCATCTCCGCGCTGCAGGTCTTCGACCAGCCCTACGTGCTCACCCGCGGCGGCCCCGGGGACTCCACCCGCACCGTCGTGATGGTCATCTACGAGAGCGCGTTCCGCGAGCTCGAGTTCGGCCGGGCCAGCGCCATCGGTCTGATCCTGATGGTCCTGATCATGCTGGTCACCGCCGCGCAGTTCCGTCTCGCCCGCCGCTTCGTCTTCTACCAGTGAGCCGCGCTCCCGCCGCTGCGAGCGCCCCTGATCCCGTCCGGAAGGACCTCCGATGACACGCCGCCTGCCCGCTCTCGCCAAGTACTCCGTCCTCGTGGTCGCCGCCGTGCTGACGCTCGGACCGGTGTGGTGGACCTTCACCACCTCCCTGCGACCGGCCGCCGAGTCCTTCAGCCTGCCCCCGAGCTTCTTCCCCACCTCGCCGGACCTCTCGAGCTACTCCGCGGTCTTCGAGCAGATCGCGGTGCCGCTGCTGGTCCTCAACAGCGCCCTGGTCACGGGGGTCATCGCCGTGGGGCAGATGCTCACCGCCGCCATGGCCGGATACGTCTTCGCCCGCATGGACTTCCGCGGCAAGAACGCTCTGTTCGCGATCGTGCTGTCCACCATGATGGTCCCGGTGCAGGTCACGATCGTGCCGGTGTTCATGATCATCCGTGGCATCGGCCTCTCCGACACCCTGCTGGCCCTGATCCTGCCGGCGATCCCCACCGCCTTCGGCACCTTCCTCATGCGCCAGTACTTCCTCGGGCTCCCGCTCGAGCTCGGCGAGGCCGCCGCGATCGACGGGGCCAGCCCCTGGCGCACCTTCTTCTCCGTCTACGCACCGCTGGCCCTGCCGGGGATGGCGATCGTGGGCGTCCTGGCCTTCAATTACCACTGGAACGAGTTCTTCCGCCCGCTGATCTTCATGATCTCCGAGCAGAACTACACGCTGCCGCTGGGCCTGGTGACCCTGCAGGGGAACCTCGGCACCGGCTCCATCTCGATCGTCCTGGCCGGCGTGATCCTCTCCATGATCCCGGCGGTCGTCGTGTTCCTCTTCGGCCAGCGCTACCTGCGCGACGGCCTCACCGCCGGGTCCTCGAAGTGATCCCGACCTAGACCCCGACCCGGTCCTCGACCTCGACCCCGACCAAGTCCTCGACGCGATCCCGTCGTCCCCGATCAGGAGCACTCACCCCATGACCGACCCCCTCGGCCCACGCGATCCCCGCTTCCCCGCCCTGCACCGCGTGCACCCGCACGGCTGGCTCAACGACCCCAACGGGATCCTGCGCACCGCGGACGGCCGCTGGCACGTGTTCTTCCAGTACAACCCGTCCTCGGCGCGGCACGAGAACATCCGTTGGGGGCACATGTCCTCGAGCGACCTGGTGGGCTGGCGCGAGGAGCCGATGGGGCCGGCGCCGCGTCCGGGCGAGGCGGACCGGGGCGGCTGCTGGAGCGGCGTCGGCCTGCTCGACCGCTCCGCGGACCCGGCCGGGGTGCCCACCCTCGTCTACTCGGGGGTGGACGGGGTGGAGGACCAGTTCTCCCGCGTGATCGTCTCCCGGCTCGACGCGAGCGGCACGGGGCTCGTCGAGCCCGGCACCGTGGTCGCCGACGTGCCCGCGATCGAGGGCCTGCTCGGCGTGCGCGACCCCTTCGTGTTCACCCACGGCGGTCGGCGCTGGGCGATCCAGGGCGCCGGGGTGCGGGAGTCGGGCGGGTACGTGCCCACCCTGCCGCTGTACTCCTGCGACGACCTCGAGCAGTGGGAGCTCGTCGGCTCCCTCCTGCACGGCGACGACCCGATCGCCGCCGAGCACGCCCCGGCCGACCTCTGGGAGTGCCCGCAGCTGGTCGAGCTCGACGGACACTGGGTCCTCCTGCTCTCGCTCTGGCGCCGCCCCGAGACCCACGACCCCTCCACCATCCAGGTGAACTACCTGGTCGGGGACATGGAGTCCGACGGCGACGGGGTTCCGCGCTTCGTCCCCACGGGCGGCGGCCGGGTCGATCTCGGCCCCGACTTCTACGCCCCGCAGGCGGTGGTCGACGCCGATGCCGATGCCGATGCCGATGCCGACGGCGACCCCGATCGCGTGCTGCTGTGGGGATGGTCCTGGGAGGGCGAGGGCCGCACCCAGGCGCTGACCGACGCGCAGGGCTGGGCGGGGACCCTCACCTTCCCGCGCGAGCTCCGGCTCGTCGACGGTGAGCTGCGATCCCTGGTGCCGCGCGAGCTGACCGCGCTGCGCGCCGAGCAGCTCGTGATCGACCGGGCGGGCAGCACCGCGACGCTCGAGGTCGACGCCCCCGCTCGCCTCGAGGTACGCCTCCGCGGCGACCTGCGGGTGGAGGTGCTCGGCGGTGACGGGGGAGCCGCCACCGAGGCCCTCACGGCAGAGGCCGGCCCGGCCGTGCTGTTCCTCGACGGCAGCCTCCTCGAGCTGCTCCCCGAGGCCGCCGCACCCCACACCCGGCGCTTCGAGGCGGGTGCGGGTGCCCGGGTGCGCCTCAGCGGCGACCTCGAGGCGGCCTGGAGGCTGGAGCGTCCGGGCGCGGCGGTCTGAGCGCACGCGCGGCGGCTCGGAGGGCCGGCCGGCCGCCGCGGGCGGGCGGTCCGGGGCGAGCTGCGCCGGCCGGCCTGGCCTGTGCGGGCTGTCCTGCCCGGGCCTGCCTGCTCAGTGCTCCCCGAGCGGCAGCATCCGCTCGATCGCCTCCCGCCACGGTGCCGGCTCCCAGCCCTGCGCGGCCACCCAGTCGTCGTCGAAGTAGGTGTCGGTGTACCGGTCGCCGGAGTCGCACAGCAGGGTCAGCACCGATCCGGTCTCGCCCCGCTCCCGCATCTGCGCGACCAGCTGCGCGACCGCCATCAGGTTGGTCCCGGTCGAGGCGCCGACCCGTCGGCCCAGACGCTCCGAGAGATAGCGCGCCGCCGCGACCGAGGCCGCATCGGGCACCCGGATCATGCGGTCCACGACCCCGGGGACGAAGCTCGGTTCGACCCGCGGGCGGCCGATGCCCTCGATGCGGGAGCCGCGGTCGGTGACCACCGTCGGGTCGCCCTGCACCCAGCCGTCGAAGAACGCGGAGTTCTCGACGTCGGCCACGCACAGCGAGGTGGGCAGGCGACGGTAGCGCAGGTAGCGGCCGAAGGTCGCGCTGGTGCCGCCGGTGCCCGCGCCGACCACGATCCAGCGGGGCACCGGATGCGGCTCGAGCTCGAGCTGGGAGAGAGCGCTGACGGCGATCGAGTTGTTGCCCCGCCAGTCCGTGGCCCGCTCGGCATGGCTGAACTGGTCGAGGAACAGCCCGCCCAGCTCCTCGGCCAGGCGCTGCGCCTCGCGGCTCATCTCCTCGGCGCTCTCGACCACGTGGCAGCGCCCGCCGGCGGACTCGATGAGCGCGATCTTGCGGGTGCTGGTGCCCCGGGGGATCACCGCGATGAAGGGGATGTCGAGCATCCGTGCCACGTGCGCCTCGCTCACCGCCGTCGACCCCGAGGAGGCCTCGATCACCGGCATCCCGGGGCGCAGCTGGCCGCCCACCAGCGCGAACAGGAACAGCGAACGGGCCAGGCGGTGCTTGAGGCTGCCGGAGGCGTGGGTCGACTCGTCCTTGAGGTAGACCTGGATGTCCCAGCCCGCGGGCAGGTCGAGAGCGACCAGGTGGGTGTCGGCGCTGCGTCGCCCGTCGGCGTCGAGCCGGTGGATCCGCTCCGCGACCCAGGCCCGCAGCCCGTCGTCGCTGCGGTCCACGTCCTGGAGCTGCTGGGGCCACGTCGCGGTCTCGTCCATGGCACGACGGTACCGGCGCGCGGGGCCGTCGAGGACCACGGCGAGGGTGCCGCCGGGGCCGTCGCAGGTGGTCGCCCGGTGTCCGCTCCGGTGCACCGCCGGTCAGGCGCGGCCGGTGGGGCTCGGCGCGGCGTCCTGCGCCGGCGATCGACGGGCACGGAGCAGGGCGACGGTGCGCACGTCGTCCCAGCGGGAGAGGGCGTAGAAGATCGCGGGCGCCAGCAGCGTCACGGCGAT
This sequence comes from Brachybacterium sp. AOP43-C2-M15, assembly GCF_052446295.1. Classification (NCBI taxonomy): domain Bacteria; kingdom Bacillati; phylum Actinomycetota; class Actinomycetes; order Micrococcales; family Dermabacteraceae; genus Brachybacterium; species Brachybacterium sp. AOP43-C2-M15. The sequence goes on along the minus strand of NZ_JBQSWB010000001.1, from coordinate 121,637 downwards.
CCGCCAGGGGAGACCCGCCCCCTCGGGGAAGCCCGTCACGAGCAGCACCATCGCCATGATGAACACGCCGACGGCGATGCGCGCCGGGGTGAACGCCGGGGCGATCAGCGTTCCCCAGCTGCGGCTCTGTGCGCGCAGCGCCACGGCGAGGAAGAGCACGAGCAGGCCGAGGAGCAGCAGCAGCCGAGGCACGAGCGGCAGGGCGATCACCTCGAGCAGCAGCGAGGTCATGGCAGCGAGCAGGACCGCTTCGACCGCGTGCACGGAGCGGGGGATCGGACGCGGCGGCTGCGCGGCGACGTCTCCGGCGCCGGTGCTGCTCGTCGTCATCGCGCCCTCCTCCGGCCTCCGCCGTCGGCTCGGCCTCCACCCTAGGCCGTTCGCGCGCTCAGGGGGTGCGGACCGCCCCGAAGGTGAGGCGTCGCCGCAGCACGAAGCCGAGCTTCTCGTAGCCGGCGATCGCACTGGTGTTCGCGGCCGAGGCGTGCAGCAGGGCCCGGTCCCCGCGCTGCTGGATGTGGAAGGCGACGTCCAGGAGCAGGCGCGAGGCGAGTCCCTGCCGGCGGTGCCGCTCGTCGACGGCGACGGCGCTGATCTCGGTCCACCCCTCGGGGTGCAGGCGCTCGCCGGCCATCGCGATCAGCTCGCCCTCGCGCCGGATCCCCACGTAGCGGCCCATCTCGTGGGTGCGGGCCCGGAACGGACCCGGCCTGGTGCGCTCCACCAGGGCGATCATTGCGGCGCTGTCCGCGGCGCCCAGCTCGACGGCCTCCTCGTCGGGGCGGGCCTCCAGCTTCTCGCTCTGCACCATCTGCACCCCGGGGATCGAGAACTCCGGGGTCCATCCCGAGGGGAGCAGCGGGTCGGCGTGGGAGACCCCCACCAGGGCGTCGTGGCCGAACACCTCGATGATCGCGTCCCACACGTCCGGGTGCTCCCAGTCGCGCACGCCCACGAAGGGGGAGACGTCCTCCGGGTAGCGCAGCACGTGCTCATTGCCCTCGGCGAGGTGGCGGTGGTGTCCGCTGAGCGAGGACCAGGCGGGGCTGTCCAGCACCGAGGCGTCGGCGGCCGGCGCGTCTGCATCGGTGGCCGGAGCTTCCGCGTCGACCGCCGGCGCTTCCGCGTCGACCGCCGCGGCGGGTCCCTCGCCCGCCCCGCTGCGGGCGGGGACGTGCAGGGATGCGGGCTCGGAGCCGTCCTGGAGGGTCATGCGGGGCCTCGGTTCGTGCGGAGGGGTTCGGATCGGCGGGGGCGGCCGACGGGGGCGATGTCACGCTACTCCCGTCGGCCCGACGAGCCCAGGCCCGTGTCACGGGAGGTCATGGGCCCGGTGCGGAGCCGGGAGATCATGGGTCCACGGGTCCGGGGGCCCGGAGGCAGGTCGGATACCGTGTCGGTGCTCGCGTCACTGCGGGCCCCGCCCGTCGGAGGAAGGACAACGGCCCCGCGCCGGAACGCCCATGAGCTCGCCAGCCTCGCCCTCGCCCTCCGGACCTCGAGCCCCGGAATCGCAGCACGACGTCGCAGCGCCGGATGCCACCGCGCAGGCGGACGCCGCCGCGCGGCCGCGCGGCGCCCGCCGTCGCCCGAGCCCTGCGGTGGTGGCCGGCGGACTGGTCGTGATCGTCCTGGTGCTCTCCCTCGCGGCCTTCCTCGGGGTCCGCATGCTGCTGGGCGACGGCTCCGGCGACCAGGAAGGGTCGCCGGCGGCCGTCGCCCAGCTCGCGATGCCGGCGGAGGTCCCGCTCAGGCGATGAGCTCGTCGATCTGGTTCATCGCCGAGCGGGTGCCCTCCTCGACGCCCATGTCGAGCACAGTCTGCAGGCCCTCGCGATCGGCGTAGGTGGTCACGTAGACCGCCCGGGTGCCGCCGTCCTGCGCGCTGAAGCGGCTCACGCAGGTCGAGACCGGCAGCTCCGTGTTCGGGGTGAAGTCCTCGTGCGCGAAGCCGTCCTCGAAGGAGAAGGAGTGCGGCTCGTCGGTCTCGAGCACCTTCCAGTAGCCGTGGTGACGATCGCCCTCGGGGCCCGTCATGTAATAGGTGACGAGGCCGCCGGGGCGGAGGTCGTGGTCGACCACGGTGGCGGGGTACTCCACCGGACCCCACACCTTCTCGAGCTGGCGGGGGTCGGCGTAGATCTCCCAGATCCGCTCGACCGGAGCGGCGAACTGCGCGGTGATCGTGATGGTCAGGGCGTCGAGGTCGTGGGTGATGTCGGTGACGGGCATGGTCGGTCCTTCCCTGGGGTGGACTCGTCGCTCTCCGCGGCGAGGAGGTCGTCGATGCGCTCGACATGGGCGCGCTTCGCCGCCTCCAGCTCCGTCAGGAGCCGGGTCACCGAGCGCACGGCGTCGGCCTCGCCGCGGGTCAGGGATTCCCTGCCGCTGCGACGCCTCGTGATCAGTCCTGCCCGCTCGAGCACGGCGACGTGCTTCTGCACGGCGGTGAGGCTCATCGGGTAGTTCCGGGCCAGTGCCGAGACCGATTCCTCCCCGGCCAGGACGCGCCGCAGGATGTCGCGGCGGGTGCGGTCGGAGAGGGCGTGGAACCAGGCGTCGACCCGGTCCTCCTCCGTCTGCGGCATGCCCAAAAACTACAACCGAACGGTTGTAGGTACAAGGGGGCGTGCACAACCTCTTCACCAAAGAGTCGTTGTTGCGACAGTCAAGGAACAGTAAAGTCATCGCGTGCGGTCCCACCGGATCGCACGCCGGACGGCCGTGGCGGACGCCGCGGCGACGGGATGATCGCCAGGGGGAGATCACGATGACCAGGACAGTGCTGTCAGGGGACGAGACGTCAGGGGCTGCGGTGCGGAGGGCCGCTCGGCGAGCGGGGGCTCGTCGCAGCGGTGCGAGGGTGGCGGCGGCGCTGGCGGCCGGGGCGCTGCTCGCGGGCTGCGGAGGGGTGCTCGGATCCGCCGGCACCGGAGCTGACGGCCGAGGTGCCGATGATCGAGGTGCCGCCGGTGGAGGTGTCGCCGCCCCGGCCGACGTGTCCGTCGGCGTCGGCCCGGCGGGGGCCGGGGATCCGGAGGCGGTGGTCCCGGAGTCGTGGTCCGGCACCTACTCCGCCGAGTCGCTGCCCGAGCGGGACGGCATGCGCTACGTCGTGCTGCAGAACCTCTACGGCGACCAGCGCGGCGCCACCGAGATGACCGCCGAGGAGCTGCTGGGGACGGAATTCCTGGCCAGCTCGGGCGCGTCCTGCGAGGGCGTCGCCTCGATCGACGGGTCCGTCGCCGAGTGCCTGCTGGCGAGCGAGGGGTCGGGTGTCGGCGAGCTCGCCGCCCAGGTGCACCTCGTCCCGGCCGCCTTCGGCAGCACCTCGCTGCTGATCGAGGTCGACGCCGACGGGGACTTCCCGCTCGGCGTGGCCGAGGCGCCCCAGGGGATCGGCTCCCCGGGGGTGAGCGATCTCGGGGACGTCACCCTCGACCTCGTGGAGGGCGCCGCGATCACCGCCGTGATGATGGCGGATGCGCCCGACGGGGACGTCCCCGCCGGCCTGGAGGCGGACTGCGAGCTGCTGGACGGCGGCGAGCACGCCGTCTGCGAGATCACCGGGACCCCGGACGAGGGCGGGGACGGCACCTGGTACGGCACCGCCCAGCCCGGCTACGGCGGGGCGAAGCGCGGCCAGGTCTACGTCTTCACGCAGATGCCTGCCTGATGCCGGCCTGAGGCGGCACGATGCGGCCGACTCCCTGGCGGGGGTCGGCCGCTCGTCGTCCCGGGCAGCGACGTCCCGGGGCGTCGTCGTCCGGGGCACTGCCGTCCCGGGCATCGTCCTCGGGGCCGTCGGCCCCCTATGCTCGAACCATGGCGAAGGAGCGGGGCTCGTCCTCCGGCTACGACTGGGAGGACAGGTCCGTCCCGGCCGAGCCGGAGCCCTTCGCGCTGCCCGGCACCGCCTCCGAGAGCTCGTCGGGAGACCGGACCGGGGAGCCCGCTCGCAGCGCCTTCGACGACGGCGCCCCCTACGGCGCGCCCTCCTTCACCGTCGATCCCCAGGGCTCGGCGCCCGCGGTCGACGGGCGCCGTCGGGGAGCGCTCCCTCCGTGGGCGATCCTTGCGATCGTCTTGGTCCAGGCCGCGGCCCTGGTCGCCTCCGTCGGTCTCGTGGTCGGCGGCATCCAGCGCCTGACGGCCGAGGACCCTGCGCCGCCGACCCCTGCGCCCACCACCGAGGAGGAGTCCCCGAGCGACCCGCCCGCCACGCCGTCCCAGGAGCGCAGGCCCGGCACCGTCACCGACTCACGGGACCGTGAGGTGACCGACGGGACCGGGAGCTACGAGAAGCCGGCGACCATCGGCGAGCACACCGTGAGCTGGCCCGCCTGGACCGACGGGACGCTCGCGGTCACCGCCCTCGAGGTCGACCTCGATGCCGCCGTCCCGGCGGCCGGCGGGCGCGACGTCCTCCAGGACGGCTACCGGCTGGTCGCGGTCACCTACGAGGTGCGGTACGAGGGGCCCGGGCAGATGGCCCCCGCCGAGGAGCTGTGGCTGACGGGGGAGAGCGACCGCACCTACTTCCCCGACGTCGGCGAGGGCCTGCTCGAGGATCCGATGAAGCGGATCGGGCCCCTGGGCAGCGGGGAGAGCGCCCGGTTCCACAGCGCCTTCCTGGTCCCCGAGGGCGAGATCGACAGCTTCCGCCTCGGGGTCGAGACCTTCAGCGGCGAGATCCTCTACTTCGGGACGTCCTGAGCGGCGAGGGCCTCCTGGCGGGCCTGTGCCCTGTGCCCTGCGCTCTGTCGCCTGCGCCCTGCGCCCTGTGGCCCGCGCCCGACGCGCGGCCGCGGTGGACACGCGCCGCCGCTCTGAGGCATGATCTATCTGAAACCCGCAGTATCAGACAACTGCGCGGGAGCCGCCTGCCCTCGACGAAGAGTCCGCGAAAGGTCCCAGATGAGCAGCTACACCGAGCACGTCACCCGAGTCCTCGCCGAGGACCGCGAGCATCCCGGGCTGGGCACCGTGGCCGTGCTGACCTTCGCACCGCCCGAGGGGGAGGAGAAGCGCCCTGCGACCCTCGGTCCCCGCTCGATCGACGCCGTGACCGGCGCGATCGGCGACGCCCTGGACCGTGCCGAGGCCGGCGAGGTGCAGGCGATCGCGCTGACCGGCACCGGGCGCGTCTTCCTCGCCGGCGCCGACCTGTCGATGTTCGCTGACCCCTCTGCGGTCGCAGACGTCGAACCCATGACCCGCGCCGCCCACGACCTGCAGATCCGCGTGCGCACGAGCCCTGTCCCGGTGCTCGCCCACCTCAACGGCGTCGCGCTCGGCGGCGGCCTCGAGGTGGCCCTCATGGCCGACGTCCGCACCGCCGCCCCGGACGTGCGGGGCCTCGGCCTGCCCGAGACCGGGCTCGGCATCCTCCCCGGCTGGGGCGGCACCACCCTGCTGCAGTCCGTCGTCGGCGCCGAGAACGCCGTGCGCATGATCCTCGAGGACCCCGCCCGCGACCGGCAGCTCAGCGCCGAGCAGGCCGAAGAGATCGGCCTGGTCGACGAGATCGCCGAGGACCTCGACACCGCGCTCGACGAGTTCGCCGCCCTCGTCGCCGCGCACGGCGACCTCGACGAGGCCGACGCCGACGTGGTCGACCCCGCGCTCGCCGAGACCGCGGCCGTCGCCGGGCCCGACGCCCCGGGCGCCTGGGTGGGACGCGAGGCGCCCGTGCCCGCCGCCGACACCCCCGAGGCCGAGGCGCTGCTCGACGCGCTCGACGCCGCGCACGGCCCGGCCGAGACCCGCCGCGCCTGGGCCGCGCGCCTCGAGGCGCAGGGCGCTCCCGCCGTCGGCCGCGCCCTCGCGCTGCTGCAGGCGCTGCCCGGCTCGACGCTCCGCGACGCCCTGGACCGGGAGGCCGCCGCCCTCGTCGAGCTCGTGCGCAGCGATGCGGCCGCTGCCTCGATGTACTCCGCGGAGCTGCTGCGCCGCGGCAAGCCCGGCCGCACCCCGGTCGACGGCGCCCGCGAGATCCGTCGCGTCGGCGTGGCCGGCGCCGGTCTGATGGCCTCCCAGATCGCCGCCCAGCTGGCGCTGGGCCTGCAGGTCCCCGTGGTGATGCGGGACCTCGACGAGGACATCGCCGCCAAGGGCCTGGCCGCCGCCCGGGACGTGATCGCACAGGCCGCCGCTCGCGGGAAGCTCGACGAGAGCACCGCCGAGGCCGTCGCCGCGAACCTCTCCTCGACCGCGGAGCTGCAGGACCTCGCCGGCTGCGACCTGGTCCTCGAGGCCGTCCCCGAGGTGCTCGCGATCAAGAAGTCCGTGTTCGGTGAGCTCGAGGGCGTCCTGGACGAGGACGCCCTGCTGGTCACCAACACCTCCTCGCTGTCGGTGGCGCGGATGGCCGAGGACCTCGCCCACCCCGAGCGCGTCGTGGGCCTGCACTTCTTCAACCCCGTCGCCAAGATGCCGCTGGTCGAGGTGATCCACACCGACGCGACCGACGAGACCACCCTCGCCACCGGACTCGAGGTGGTGCGGCGCCTGCGCAAGTTCGCCGTGCGCAGCGCCGACGCCCCCGGGTTCATCGTCAACCGCCTCCTCTTCCGCGTGCTCGGGGCGGTCCTCGCCGCCGTCGACGCCGGGGCGGACCCCGTCGAGGTCGACGCCTCCCTCGACGCGCTCGGCATGCCGATGCGCCCCTTCGAGCTGCTGGACCTGGTGGGCCTCGCGGTCGCGGATCACGTGGGCCGGGTGCTGGTCGACGAGCTCGGGGACCGCTTCCACGCCTCGCCGGGCCTCACCGCGATGGTGGAGCGCGAGGCCCGCTTCACCGAGCCCGCGAAGGGCGCCGTGCACCCGCCGGTCTCGCCCACGGTCGCCGAGGCCTTCGGGACCGGGACGGGCGACGGCGCCGGTGCGCCTGTCGGTGATGCGCTGCTCGAGAAGGTCCAGGACGGCTTGGCCGAGGAGATCGCGCTGATGCTGGACGCGGGCGTCGTCGAGCGGCCCGAGCAGGTCGATCTCGCGCTGATCCTGGGCGCCGGCTTCCCCCGCCACCGCGGCGGGGTGACCCCGTACCTCGACGCCTCCGGTGCCGCGCAGCGCGCCGCCGACAGGACGTTCCACGGGGAGCAGTTCACCGCGCGTCGCTGACCGCACCACCCGGCGTCCGCCCCGTTCCCGTCCCGACGGGAGCAGGGTGGAACCCGTGCGGAGAGGGCGCGCTTCGTGATCGGATGGGGACACGATCGAGCCCGGGCGCCAGCTGGATGCGTCGTACGATGTGGCGCACCGGCCCAGGGGGCTCGGCCTGCACGCACAGCATCAGCAGAGAGGGGACGGCGCCACCGTGGGCGCCGGAGCAGATCATGTCGCAGCCACCGCAGAACGGATGGGGCCAGCCGCAGCCTGGCGACCCCTACGGCCAGCCGTCACCCGGTGGGGGGTACGGGCAGCAGGGATACGGACAGCATGGGTTCGGGCAGCAGGGGTACGGGCAGGATCAGCCCGGCTACGGCCAGCAGGGATTCGGCGACCAGGGGTACGGGGGCCAGGGGCAGCCGTCCCCGAACGGCGCCTTCGGCCAGGACCCGTCCTACGGGCCGAACGTCGGCGACGGCGCCGGCCAGGGCTTCGCCCCGCAGGGCGGCACCCCGAAGACGTCCAACGCGCTGCCGATCATCCTCTGCGCCGGCTGCGCGGTGCTCGTCCTCCTGCTGGTCCTGGTGGGCGGCGGCATCTACCTGTTCACCCGGGGCGGCGAATCCGAGGGCGACGGCGGCGGGGCGGCGACCACCCAGGAGGAGGGCGGCACCGACGAGGGCGGCACCGACGAGGGCGGCACGGACGAAGGCACGGACGAAGGAAGCACCGAGGAAGGCGGCGACGGTGCCGCGGCCGGGGGCGGCGACGGGTCGGAGGACAACCCCTACGCGCTCGGCGAGGAGTTCACGATCGAGGACGGCGAGGGAGGCAGCCTCGACGTCACCGTCGGTGAGATCGACTGGGACGCGACCGACAAGGTGATGGAGGCGAACGCCTACAACGACGAACCCGGCGACGGCGAGACCTACGTGCTGGTCCCGGTGTCGATCACCTACCGCGGTGACGACACGTTCGAGCCCGGCTTCACGCTCTTCGTCGAGTACCACCCCAGCGGGGGCGGCGCATACGCCGACGAGGGGAGCGTGACCCCGAACTCGTGGCTCGAGACCGACACCCTGCAGGACGGGGACAGCACGAGCTGGGAGTTCGGGATCATCGTCCCGGAGGACGATGTGCAGGACGGGACGTTCTCCGTCCAGTACATCCTGGACTTCTCCGCCGACCCGGTGTGGGTCGCCGCCACCTGACCCCGCCCGGCAGTGCATCGACCGTCCGCCCGCACCAGCAGGTGCCGGCGGGCGGTCCTCGTGCGCAGCGGCGCCGGCTGTGCGGCCGTCCCGGGGGCGCCGTGCCCCAGTGCTCCCTGCGGCCCGGAGGGGCCCTGCGCGGATCCGGGCAGGGCCGGGCTCAGCGGCGGGGGGTCGCCCAGGCGTCGAGCTTCTCGAGCGCCCGCTCGATCGTCTCTCTGCTCTTGCAGAAGGCCATGCGCAGGTAGGAGCTCGCCGCACCGGCGTTCCCGTCGCGGTAGAAGGCGGACAGCGGGATCCCCACCACGCCGGCCTCGACCGGCAGGCGCGCGGCGAGGGCATCGGCGTCCCCCTCCCCGAGCGGGCCGGCATCCGCGACCGTGAAGTACCCCGCTTCGGGGATGCTGACGCGGAAGCCGATCTCGCGCAGCCCTGCTGTGAGGAGGTCACGGCGCTCGCGCAGGTCGGAGGCGAGGTCGTGGAAGACGGAGTCCGGCAGCCCCAGCCCGGCCGCCACGGCGGGCTGGAACGGGGCGCCCGAGGAGTAGGTGAGCCACTGCTTCACACCGGTGATGGCCGTGACCAGCTCGGGGCGGGCGGTGATCCAGCCGATCTTCCAGCCGGTCACCGAGAACGTCTTGCCCGCCGAGGAGATGGAGACGGTGCGGTCCTGCGCCCCGGGGAGGGTCGCGATCGGCCGGTGAGAGGTGCCGAAGGTGAGGTGCTCGTAGACCTCGTCGGTGACGATCAGCGCGTCGTGCCGCTCCGCCTCGTCGACGATCGCCTGCAGCGCGGACTCCCGCAGCATCAGCCCCGTGGGATTGTGCGGCGTGTTCACCAGCACGAGTCGGGTCCGCTGCGAGAACGCGCCGCGCAGGGCATCCTCGTCGATGTCCAGGACCAGGTCGCCCGAGCCCTCCTCGGCGACGGAGGTGACCGGCACCGTGCGGTGCACCGCGCCGGTCAGGCCGGTCAGCGCGGCGTACTGGTCGTAGAACGGCTCGATGGTCACGATCTCGTCGCCCGGCTCCACCAGGGCGAGGACCGTGGCGGCCAGCGCTTCCGTCGCGCCGGTGGTCACCAGCACCTCGCGCGCCGGATCCCAGGTCAGCCCGTACCAGTGCTGCTGGTGCTCCGCGATCGCCTCGCGCAGCACGGCCTCGCCGGCTCCTGGCGGGTACTGGTTGCGGCCCTGGCGGATCGCCTCGACCGCGGCCTCGGCGACCTGTGGGGGAGGGGCGTCGTCCGGGTATCCCTGGCCGAGGTTGAGCGCCCCGTGCTCCGCGGCACTCGCGGACATCCGGGCGAACACGGTGGGGCGGGCCTCGCCGTCCTTCATCAGGCCGGCGGCGGCGGTGGCACGGGTCCAGGGGCCGGTGGTCTCCATGGCCCCGAGTCTCTCAGAGGGCCGCGACCGCGGAGCGCCGGTCCACGGCGACGACCAGCTCGTCGGGGGCGGTGACGCGGTCGTCCCCACGGGCAGGGTCCGGAAGCGGGGTCCGGAAGCAGGGTCCGGAAGCAGGATCCGGCTGCTGTCACCGGGGGCCGGGTGCGGGGATCCTGGCCGGGAGGTGGCGCGACAGCGGCCCGGATGGCACATTTCTTCCGTAACCCGCGCCCACTCGCCAGGAGCCGACCACCACCGACGAGCCCGACCACGACGAGCCCGACCACGACGAGCACGACGACGAGCGAAGGAGCCCGACATGGACATCGAGATCCGTCCCGGGGACATCACCACCGCCGAGACCGACGCGATCGTGAACGCCGCGAACTCGGGCCTGCTGGGAGGCGGAGGCGTGGACGGGGCGATCCACCGTGCAGGCGGCCCCGAGATCCTCGCCGCCTGCCGGGAGCTGCGCGCCACGTCGTTCCCGGACGGACTGCCCGCCGGGCAGGCCGTCGCGACCACCGCCGGGAGACTGCCCGCGCGGTGGGTCATCCACACCGTCGGCCCCGTGCACTCCGCGAGCGAGGACCGCTCGGCGACCCTCGCCTCCTGCTATCGCGAGAGCCTGCGCGTCGCCGCCGGGCTCGGTGCCCGCAGCATCGCCTTCCCCGCGATCTCCGCAGGCGTCTACGGCTGGCCCATGGACGATGCCGCGCGCCTGGCCGTGCAGACGGTGCGCGAGAGCGTCGAGGAGCTGGGGGAGACGGTCGGGACCGTCGTGTTCGTACCCTTCGGCGAGGCGGCGGAGAGGGCCTTCCGGGCCCGGCTGGAGGCCTGAGCCGCGCGTCGGCGCACCGGGCCGCCGGCCGACGGCGTGCCTCAGCGCTTGGGGAAGACGAGCCGTCCGTAGGTGACGTAGCGGAAGGACGTCGAGACGATCTGGCCGATGAAGGTCCCCGCGATGTTGTCCGCCAGCACCGAGTCCAGGCCCAGCACATACCTCGAGAAGCCCAGGCAGGAGAGCTGCAGCCCGGTCGCGATGAGGTTGACCAGGATGAACAGCATGACCGACCGGGTGGTGTCCGGGCGCGGGCGGTCCCCGAAGGTCCACAGCCGGTTGCCCAGATAGGTCAGGCAGGAGGCGATCGCGATGGTGAGCACCTTCGCGGTCAGCGGGCTGGCGTGCATCAGCCCCCGGCCCCATCCGTCCGCGGGATGCCAGAACACGAGCAGGTTGTACATCGCGGCGTCGAGCAGGAACACCGCTCCGCCCACCAGGAGGAACTTCACCGTGGGACGCAGATGCTCCGCGACCAGAGCGGACGTCCGCGACGGCGGGGAGGTGCGCGCGCGTGCGGAGGCGCCGGAGGAGGCGGTGGGTGAAGGCGTCTCCTCCGTCGTCGAACCCGTCGTCGATTCCGGCGTCAGCACGCCCGGCACTGTACCCGAGGCGATACCATCGGAGCTCGGCCGCTGCGACGGGCCGGTGCGACCTCACGGACTCGACAGAGGCGCCGGGCCCTGGGAGCGCGCGGCCCGACCGCGGCGACGGGCCGAGGGATCCCCCGCGATCCGGCCCTGGGAGCGCTCGGTCACGGCCGCTGCGACGGCTCCGGTCGGCCCCGCCCGCCGGGCCAGACCCGTGCGGCCTCGACAGTCACACCTCCAAGGAAGGCATCCATGACGCACGTCGCCCTCACCATCGCCGGCTCCGAGACCACCGGAGGCGCCGGGGCGCAGACCGATCTCAAGACGTTCCACCAGCTCGGGACCTTCGGCACCGCGGCCCTGACCTGCATCGTCTCCTTCGATCCGAAGAACGACTGGGGCCACCGCTTCGTGCCCGTCGACCCGCAGGTGATCGCCGACCAGATCGAGGCGACCACCACCGTGCACGAGATCGACACGGTGAAGATCGGCATGCTCGGCACCCCGGCCACGATCGACACCGTCGCGTCCTCGCTCGCCGAGCGCCGCTTCACGAACGTGGTGCTCGACCCGGTGCTCATCTGCAAGGGCCAGGAGCCCGGTGCCGCGCTCGACACCGACAACGCCCTCAAGGAGAAGATCCTCCCGCTGGCGACCTTCGTCACCCCCAACCACTTCGAGGCCATGACGCTGTCCGGGATGGACAGCATCGAGAGCGTCGAGGACCTCACCGAGGCCGCCCGCCGCATCCACGACGCCTACGACGTGATCGTGCTGGCCAAGGGCGGCGTGGTGCTCGACGGGCCCGAGGCGGTCGACGTCTTCCACGACGGCGAGCAGACCGTCGAGCTGCGCAGCCCCAAGATCGGCGAGCACCGCGTCTCCGGTGCCGGCTGCACCGTGGCCGCCGCGGTCACCGCCGAGCTCGCCAAGGGTGCCACCCCGCTCGAGGCCGCCCGCACCGCGAAGGCTCTGGTCACCAGCTCCATCGAGAACCGGCAGCCGGGCGCCACCCCGTTCGATGCCGTCTACCAGGGCGCCTACCGCGCCTGACCGACCCCACCGTCGAGGCGTGAGCCGCCAGGCCCGGAGCCCTCGAGTCCCGGTGACCGGACGGTCTGGTGCACGTGAGTTCCCACCGTGGAACACAGGAGTGCCGGACCGGCCGGTCGTCCCGTGAGTGCATCGCGGATCGATCACGAAACCGTTCCGAAGTGTGAACGCGTAACCCGCCACCTGGACAGATGTCCGATCGCACAGCATTCTCAGGACATGAACGAGAGCACCACGCCTCCGGGGGCGCACCGGGAGGACGCCCCGGATCCCGCGTCGTCCCCGGCCCCGTCGTCCTCGCAGGGGACGACGGGCGGGGACGCCGCACCTGCCGCCCGCGGCTCCTCGCGGCGCCCCGCCCCGACGGGCGACCCGCTGATCTCCGCGCGCGGCGTCGACAAGTTCTTCGGCGACTTCCAGGCGCTGAAGGACATCGACCTCGACATCCACCGCGGCGAGGTGGTCGCGCTGATCGGCGCCTCCGGCTCCGGGAAGTCGACGCTGTGCCGATGCCTGAACCGCCTGGAGACCATCACCCACGGCGAGATCACGATCGACGGCGAGCTGCTGCCCGAGGAGGGCAGGGACCTCACGCGGCTGCGCGCCGACGTCGGCATGGTGTTCCAGAGCTTCAACCTCTTCCCGCACCTCAAGGCCATCGACAACGTCACCCTCGGGCCGCGCAAGGTGCGCGGCGCCTCCAAGGCGGATGCGGACCGGCAGGCGATGGAGCTGCTCGAGCGGGTCGGTCTCGCCGACAAGGCGAACTCCCTGCCCACCGCCCTCTCCGGCGGTCAGCAGCAGCGCGTCGCGATCGCCCGCGCCCTCGCCATGAAGCCCAAGGCGCTCCTCTTCGACGAACCCACCTCGGCGCTGGACCCCGAGGTCATCAACGAGGTCCTGGACGTCATGACCGAGCTGGCCGAAGCGGGGATGACGATGCTCGTGGTCACCCACGAGATGGGCTTCGCCCGGCACGTCTGCGATCGCGTGGTCTACATGGACCACGGCGAGATCGTCGAGCAGGGCGAGCCGGAGCAGTTCTTCACCGACCCGCGCAGCGACAGGGCGAAGGCGTTCCTCAGCAAGATCCTCGCGCACTGAGCTCGCACCGCACTCCTCTCACCCTCCGCCCACACCGACCGCCCGCCCCGGCGAGCACCCACCGACCGCCGCGACCGCGGACCCCGGCCCCGGCCGGACCTGACACTCCGCTCCTCAGGGAGCGGATCGAGAGACTGGAGAGATCCATGACCAGCACGAGCTTCCGACCCGGCCGGCGCGCCGTCGTCGCCGCGGCCGCCGCCCTGCCCCTCGTCGGCCTCGCCGCCTGTTCCAGCGACACCGGGGACGGCCCCGATCTCGGCGCCGAGGGCGGCGACGAGGAGGGCTCGCCCTTCGCCGACGTGATCGCCTCCGGCCCCGTGGCCGAGGACGACGCCGTCGCCGCGAGCCCCTGGGCCGCCGCCATCAAGGACAAGGACCAGCTGATCCGCGGTGGCACCGTCGCCAACCAGGTCTTCTCCCTGGCCTCGACCTCCGGCGGCCAGCCCACCGGCTTCGACGCCGGCATCACCCAGCTGCTGGCCAAGTACATCCTCGGCGAGGGCGGGGAGGAGAAGGTCGAGTACATCGACACCACCGTCGAGACCCGCGAGACCCTGATCCAGAACGGCACCGTGGACTGCGTGATCGCGACCTACTCGATCACCCCCGAGCGCCTCGAGGTCATCGACTTCGCCGGCCCCTACTACCTCTCCGGCACCGCGATCCAGGTGCGCGCCGAGGACGCGGAGACGATCTCCGGCCCCGAGGACCTCACCGGTCTCGAAGTGGTCACCCAGGCCAACTCGACCGGGATCCAGGCCGCCGAGGAGAACATCCCGGACTACGACGCCTCCCTCGTCCAGACCCTCCCGGACAACGAGTCCTGCGTCGCGGCGCTCAAGCAGGGCCGTGCCGACGCCTACGTGCTGGACCAGGGCGTGCTGCTCGGCAACTCCGCGGCGGACGACGAGGTCGTGGTGGTCGGCGAGCCCTTCGTGGACGACCCCTACGGCATCGGCCTGTCGCAGGACAGCGAGGACGCCGTGGAGTTCGTCAACACCTTCCTGCAGCAGATCATCGACTCCGGCACGTGGGACTCGCTGTGGTCCGCGACCATCGGCGAGGTCATGGACGGCGACGTCCCCGAGCCGCCCACCCCGGGCGACCTGCCGGCCTGACCCGCGGCACCCGATCCGCGGCTCTCGCTCCGCGGGGCCCGTCCGGCGGGACCCGACCTGCGGGATCCCTCCCGCGCCGGCCGAGAACCGCTGACGCCGACCGGGGGCGGTCCGCCCGCCGGACGCGCCGCGGACGCCCCCGTCGGCCACCCCCGACAGCACCGAGAGGCACTTCATGGCATTCCTTCGAGGGATCGTCCTGTACCTGCAGGAGAGCATCGCCCTGCTCCTGGACAATCTCCCCCTGCTGCTGGCCGGGGTCGGCTACACCGTCGCGCTCACCGTCGTGGGATACGTGCTCGCGCTGGTCCTCGGCACCGTGCTCGCGGTGTTCCGCGTCAGCCCGGTGCCGCCGCTGCGCTGGGCCGCGACGGTGTACGTCGAGATCTTCCGCAACATCCCGCTGCTGAGCCTGCTGATCCTCATCGCCTTCGGGCTGCCGGACGTCGGGCTGAAGCTGCCCTACTTCTGGTGCGGGGTGCTCGGCCTGACGCTGTCCTCGGGCGCCTTCGTCTGCGAGAACGTGCGCTCGGGCATCAACACGGTGCCCATCGGCCACGCCGAGGCGGCCCGGTCGATCGGCCTCGGCTTCCTCGGCACGCTGCGCTTCGTGGTGCTGCCGCAGGCGTTCCGGGCCATGGTCCAGCCGCTGGTGAACGTGTTCATCGGCACCGTGATCGGCTCCGCGCTGTGCTCGGCGATCGCGGTCACGGAGATCACCTGGGTCACCCAGACCCTCAACATCCAGTCCGGGCGCGCGGTGGTCATGTTCATGGTGGCCGGCATCGTGTACCTCGGCATGTCGCTGGGCGGTGCGGCGCTCGGCGGCGTCATCGAGCGAGCGGTCTCCCCGAGCCGGGACAGAGGGCGTTCGACGTCTGGCAGCAGGCTGGACGTCACGGCAGGAGCACAGGCATGACCACCACGTCCTCCTCCGCCACCCAGGTCCTCTTCGACGCCCCGGGGCCCAAGGGCCGCCGCCGCATCCTGCTGCTGTCGGTCCTCAGCGTCGCGGCGATCCTCGCACTGCTGGCCGCGGGGCTGTGGCAGTTCCATGCCAACGGCCAGCTCGACCCGAACAGGTGGATCGTCTACCTGCGGGTCGACTACCTCGCCTTCCTCGGGCACGGCCTGTGGGGCACGCTCAAGGTCACGGCCCTCGCGGCCGTCGTCGCCTTCCCCTTCGGACTGGTGCTGGCGCTGGCGCGGATCTCGCGGTTCTCGCTCCTCAGCGCCGTCGCGGTGACCTGGATCGAGTTCTTCCGCGGCATCCCGATGCTGCTGGTGGTCTACGCGTTCCTGCTGGCGCTGCCCGCGTTCGGGGTGACCTTCCCGCGGTTCTGGATGCTGGTGATCCCGATGATCCTGGTCTCCAGCGCCGCCACCGCCGAGGTGTTCCGCGCGGGCATCAAGGCGGTGGACCGGGGCCAGCACGAGGCCGCCGCCGCGATCGGGCTGAGCCGCCGCGACGCCCTCGTCTCGGTGGTGCTGCCGCAGGCGGTGCGCCTGGTGCTGCCCAGTCTGATCCTGGCGCTGGTGACCCTGCTGAAGGACTCCACCCTCGGCTACGTGGTCAGCTACAACGAGCTGCAGTTCCAGGGCAAGACGCTGGTGTCCATCACCCGCTACCTGGTGCAGACGTATCTCGTGGTCTCGGTGATCTACATCGTCATCAACTTCCTGCTCACCCGTGTCGCGCTCGCCCTCGACGCCCGGATGAAGGCCCGCGCCGCCGCGAGCTGAGCGCGGTGCGGAGGACCGGCGTCCTCTCGACCGCTCGGTCCACGGCTCGCGTGCACCGACCGGACGGGGGCGCATCTGGATAGGGTGGAGCGTCCGGCAGAGACAGCTCGTCGGCCCGACCCCGCTGGGAGGCCCCGTGATCGGATTCGAGAACGTCCGCAAGGAGTACCCGGGCGGCACGCTGGCCGTCGAGGACTTCAGCCTGGAGATCGCCTCGCACGAGTGCGTGGTCCTGGTGGGCACGTCCGGCTCGGGCAAGACCACGCTGATGCGGATGGTCAACCGCATGGTGGATCCCACCTCCGGGCGGGTGAGCATCGACGACGAGGACGTGGCGAGCCTGGACCCGGTGCGGCTGCGCCGCTCGATCGGCTACGTCATGCAGGCCTCGGGGCTGCTCCCGCACCGCACCGTGCTCGACAACATCACCACGGTGCCCGTGCTGCGCGGCACCGCGAAGGGCGAGGCGCGCACCCGAGCCCACGAGCTGATGGAGACGGTCGGCCTGGACCCGGCCCTCGCCGCCCGCTACCCGGCCCAGCTCTCCGGCGGTCAGCAGCAGCGCGTCGGGGTGGCGCGCGGGCTCGCCGCGGATCCGAACATCCTGCTCATGGACGAGCCCTTCGGCGCCGTCGACCCGATCGTGCGCACCGAGCTGCAGCGCGAGCTGCAGCGGCTCCAGCGCGAGCTGCGCAAGACGATCGTCTTCGTCACCCATGACATCGACGAGGCGTTCCTCCTCGGCGACCGGGTGGTGATCCTCAAGCCCGGCGGCATCGTCGCGCAGGTCGGCACCCCGCAGGAGATCCTCGCCGAGCCCGCCGACGACTTCGTGAGGACGTTCGTGGGGGCCGACCGCGGGGCCCGCACCCTGCACCTCGAGCGGGTCGACGGGCAGGATGTCGTGGTCGACGCCGAAGGGCGCGCGGCCGGCGTGCTCGCGGCCTCCGGTCAGCGGTCGGCAGGGGAGTCCTCGGCAGGCGAATCCTCGGCAGGGGAGCCGTCGTCGGGCGAGCGGCCGACGGGGGAGCGGCCCTCGTGACCTGGGTCCTGAACAACCTCGACGTGATCGCCACCTACACCGGCGCCCATCTGGTGCAGGCGCTGCCGCCGATCCTGGTCGCGTTCGTGCTCTCCCTGCCGCTGGCGAAGCTCGCCAACGCCCGCGGATGGCTGCGCACCTCCGTCACCACCACCTCCGGGCTGATGTACGCGATCCCCTCCCTGCCGCTGTTCGTGCTGCTGCCGGGCCTGATCGGCACCAGCGTGCGCAGCCCGTTGAACATCTCGATCGCGCTGTCGCTGTACGGGCTCGCGCTCATGGTCCCCACCGCCTCGGACGCCTTCCGCTCCGTCAGCCGCGACGTGCTCGGCTCCGCGACCGCGCAGGGCTACGCCCCCGCCGCCCGCTTCCTGCGGGTCGAGCTGCCGCTGGCCGGCCCGGTCCTGCTGGCCGGGGTGCGGGTGGTCGCAGTGAGCACCATCTCGCTGGTCACCGTCGGCGGCGTGCTCGGGGTGCCGAGCCTGGGGATGCTGTTCACCGACGGGGTGCGCCGCGGGATCGTGGTCGAGATCGCCGCCGGGATCGTCGTCACCGCCGCCCTCGCCCTGCTCACCGACGCCCTGCTGGTGCTGCTGGGCCGTGCGGTGATGCCCTGGACACGCAGGCAGGGGGTGCGCAGGCCATGACCGGCAATCCCTACCTCGAATCCCTGCTCTGGCTCGCGGATTCCGAGCGCTGGTCCGGGCCCGCCGGGATCCCGATGCGCGCCCTCGAGCACCTCGGCTACACGGCCCTGGGAGTCCTCGTCGCCGCGCTGCTCGCTGTGCCCGTCGGCCTGTTCGTCGGCCACACCGGATGGCTCAAGGGTCTTGCCGTCGCGAGCGCCGGTGCCGCCCGGGCCCTGCCCACGCTGGGCCTGGTGACGCTGTTCGCCCTGCTCATGGGCATCGGGCTCACCGCTCCGCTGCTGGCCTTCGTGATCCTCGCGATCCCCTCGCTGCTGGCCGGGGCCTACTCCGCGGTGGAGTCGGCGGACCCCGCCACCGTCGACGCCGCCCGCGCCCAGGGCATGACCGAGCTGCAGATCCTCACCCGCGTCGAGCTCCCGCTGGGCATGCCGCTGCTCATCGGCGGGGTGCGCGGCGCGACCGTGCAGGTCGTGGCCACGGCGATGCTCGCGGCGTATGTGGGCAACGGCGGTCTGGGGCGGTACATCTTCCAGGGCCTCGGCTCCCAGAACTATCCGCAGATGATCGCCGGCTCGCTGCTCGTGATCGCGCTCGCCCTGCTCCTGGACCTCGCCCTGCTGCTCGTCCAGCGGCTCACCGCCCCGGCCGGGGCGCGGGCCGCGTGAGCGCCCATGACCGCCCATCACCACCCGCGACCATCCCTGACCGCTCGTGATCATCGTGGACCCATCGCCCCACCGGAGGAGAACCTCATGACCATCCACAGCACCCGCCGCCACCTGCTCGGCGCCGCCGGCCTCGGCGGCCTCGCCCTCGGTCTCGCCGCCTGCGGCAACGACGACCCCTTCGAGGAGGAGGACGGCGGCGGCGAGGGAGGCGGCGGCTCCGGCGGCGACGGCTCCGACGAGGGTGCCGGTGAGGGCGCCATCGCCGTCGGCTCCCAGGCCTACTACTCCAACGAGATCATCGCGGAGTTGTTCGCCCAGGTGCTCGAGGGGGAGGGGCTGACCGTCGACCGCCAGTACCAGATCGGCCAGCGCGAGGTGTACATGCCCGAGCTCGAGCAGGGCTCGCTCGACGTCATGCCCGAGTACCTCGGCAACCTGCTCCAGCACTACGAGTCCGACGCCGCGTCCGCGGCTCCCGAGGAGATCCACTCCGCGCTCGACGAGGCGCTGCCGTCCGGACTGCGGGTGCTCGCCTTCGCCGAGGCCTCCGACCAGGACTCCTACACCACCACCTCCGAATTCGCCTCCGCCCACTCCCTCACCTCGATCGGCGATCTCGCCGGCGTCGACGAGGACCTCAAGGTCGCCGCCAACAGCGAGTTCGAGGTGCGCCCCTACGGCCCCGAGGGGGTCGAGGAGGTGTACGGGGTCGAGCTCGCCGTCGTGCCCGTCGAGGACTCCGGCGGGCCGCTCACGGTGCAGGCCCTGCTCGATGGGGACGTGCAGCTGGCGGACATCTACACCGCGGATCCTGCGATCGCCGAGAACGACCTGGTGGTGCTCGAGGATCCCGAGTCGCTGATCCTTCCGCAGAACGTGGTGCCGGTGGTGGGCGAGAGGGTCGACGACGCCGCCCAGGCGGCGATCGAGGCTGTGATCGCCGAGCTCAGCCCCGACGACCTGGTCGAGCTGAACCGGCAGAGCGTCGTGGACCAGAGCGCCTCGGCGGAGATCGCCTCGACATGGCTGGCGGAGAAGGGTCTGATCTGATGCGGGTGGTGGTCACCGGCGCGACCGGGACGGTGGGCGGGCAGGTCTCCCGCCTGCTCTCCGCCGCCCCGGGGATCGAGCTGCGGACGACGGGGCGCAGCCCGGAGCGCGCTCCGCAGATCGAGGGAGCGACGTTCCTGCGCGTCGATTTCGCCGACGCCGCGGCCTGCCGGGGGGCCTTCGCCGGCGCCGACTCCCTGCTGCTGGTCTCCGCCGGGGAGGCGTCCGACCGGCTCGAGCAGCATCGCACCGCGATCGCGGCCGCCGTCGAGGCCGGGGTGGGCCACGTCGTCTACACCTCCTTCCTCGGCGCCTCCGCGGAGGCGGAGTTCACCCTCGCCCGCGACCATGGGCAGACCGAGCAGATGCTGCGGGACTCGGGGCTGGCCTGGACGTTCCTGCGCGACAGCTTCTATTCCGAGGTGCTGCTCGACTTCGCCGGCCCCGAACGGGTGATCCGCGGGCCGGGCGGCACCGGGCGCTGCGCCTTCGTCTCCCGGCGCGACGTGGCGGAGGTCGCCGCGAGCATTCTGCGCGACCCCGGCCCGTGGCGAGGTCGGGTCCTGGACCTCACGGGCCCGGTGGCCGTGTCCCTCGCCGAGGCGGCGCTGCTCATGACCCGTGCCCGCAGGGAGGAGTACGAGTACGTCGACGAGACCCTCGCCGACGCGCGGGCATCCCGCGCCCCGTACCAGGCCCCCGACTGGCAGGTCGAGGCCTGGATCAGCACCTACACCGCGATCGCCGCGGGCGCGCTCGATGTCGTCACGGACGATGTCCGGGAGGTGCTGGGGCGGGAGCCGATCGCTCTCGCCGAGGCGGTGGCCGATCCGCTGTGAGCTCTGCGCTGCTCCGCCTGCTGTGAGCTCTGCGCTGCTCCGCCCGCTCGACCGGGCGGTCGGGAGAGAGGTGACGAGGGCGGGGCGGGTGAGGCAGGGTGAGGCCATGACCCAGAACCAGACGCACCTGACCGTCACCCGCACCGTCGACGTCCCCGCGAAGGACCTCTTCGACCTGCTCTCGCTGCCGGCGAGGCATCACGAGTTCGACGGCTCCGGGACCGTCCGCAATGCCGACGACACCGAGCGGATCGGGAAGTCCGGCGAGAAGTTCGTGATGAACATGAACCGCGAGGCGATGGGCGGCGACTACCGCACCCACAACTTCGTCACCGCTTACGACGAGAACAAGATGATCGGCTGGCAGCCGGCCCCCGAGGCGGAGGACGGCACCGCGCCGACCGAGCCGCTCGGCTGGGAGTGGCTCTACCAGCTCACGTCCCTCGGCGCGGACTCCACCGAGGTGTCCCTGACCTACGACTGGTCGAAGGTCACGGACGAGAAGCTGCTCGAGAAGGTCGGTTTCCCGGCGATCCCGCAGGAGGACCTCGAGGAGTCGCTGAACCTGCTGGCCGCAGCAGTCACGAAGCCCTGACGGGCACTGCGGTCACGAGGCCCTGACGGGCGGCGCGGTCACGACGCCGGACGGCCGCGGAGGTCGCCGGAGCGCCGGACGTCTGAGAAGCTTCTTCCGGGCGGCGACGGGGCCGCCTCCCGACCCGAGGAGCACAGTCATGGCCGACCAGTCCGCTCTCCCCTCCGGCGCCGAGGTCCCCGACGAGATCTCGCTCAGCATCCCGATCGCGGCGAGCGCCGAGACCGTGTTCGCGATCGTCCGCGAGCCGGGGTGGTTCATCAACGACGGCGAGCACCGCGAGCACCGGATCAGCGTGGACGGTCCGGTGACCAGTGTGGTCGACCCTGTCCACGGCACCTTCCAGATCGCGACCGAGGCGCATGAGCCGCCCCATCGGGTCGCCTTCCGCTGGCTCGGCGGCGGGCTCGGGGAGATCGCCGACGCCCCCCACAACACCGTCGAGTTCATCATCGACCCCGCCGGCACCGCCGCGAGGAACCAGGTGCGGCTCACGGTGCGCGAGCGCGGCTTCGCCCGCCTCGGCGTCGACGAGGAGCTGCGCCGACGCAACTACGAGGAGAACCTGGCGGGCTGGGAGCAGCAGCTGGAGCTCGCGCGCGACCTGGCCGAGAGCCGTCACAGCGGCACCGGAAGCGGCACCGAGAGCCCCGACAGCAGCGACGACGGGGACGCCGACGGCGGCACCGACGAGCCGGATCGTGCCCCGACCCCATAGTGCAACTCATGGGTTGTACTACGGGGTCTGCCGTGCCAGGGTGGAGCCGTCGGCCGGATCGTCCGGCACGACCGCCGAGGAGCAGCCATGAGCACCGCCCCCACCCCTCTCACCACGGACGACGTCCCCGACGAGATCCTGCGCAGCATCCACGTCGCGGCGAGCGCCGAGACGGTGTTCGACGTGATCAGCGAGCCGGGATGGTTCATCAACGACGGGGAGTACCGCGAGCATCGGATCACCCGTGAAGGCCCGACCGCGATCGTGGTCGACCCGGTCCACGGCGGGTTCCAGATCGGCACCGTCGAGCTCGACCCTCCCCGGAGGGCCGTGTTCCGGTGGCTGAGCGGCGTTGCCGGAGCGCTCGAGGACGGCCCCGCCACCACCATCGAGTTCACGATCGAGCCCGAGGGGGAGGGCGTCCGGCTCACCGTGCGCGAGACCGGCTTCGCGGGGATCAGCACCGACGCCGAGCGGCGGGCCCGTTACGAGGACAACCTCGGCGGCTGGATCGAGGAGCTCGACGTCGCGAGGGTGCAGGCCGAAGCGCGGGCAGGGGCTCCGGCCGACCCGCGGGCCGGTGCGTCGGACGGGCCGCGGGCCGGCGGGCCCACCGGGCCGCGGCCTGCGAGGGCATGACCGCGCGCCCCGCCGCCGAGGCCCTGCTCGGCGCGGACGCCGACCGGGCCTTCGGCGCCCTCGCCGATCCCACCCGTCGGCAGATCCTGGTGCGGCTGGCCGAGCGCCCGGACGATGCCGGAGCCGTGGCGCGGGACCTCGACCTCACCCGTCAGGCGGTCGCCAAGCAGCTGCGACTGCTCGAGGAGGCCGGGATCGTCTCCGCGACACGGCAGTCCCGCCGACGGGTTCACGCCGTGGAGGCCTCGCGGCTCCGGGAGATCTCCGACCTGCTCGGACTCGTCGCGCAGGGCTGGGACCGGCGGCTCGCCGGGATCAGGGACGAGGCGGAGCGCCGCGAGCAGGAGCGCGACCCCACCACGAGCGACCGGCCGTCGCGCAGGTGAGCGGGCTATCCTCGAGGGATGGGCAGGGTCACCGACAGCACGCGACTGCGCACCGTCCGGGTGCGCGACGGCCGGCTGTACGCCGGGCGCAAGGGCGACCACGTCGCCGTCGAGGAGCCCCTGGACATCCGCCTGAACGGCCGCGCGCTCTCGCTCACCATGCGCACCCCCGGCCACGACGTCGAGCTCATCCACGGTGTCCTCCACGGGGAGGGCCTGGTGCGCGACCGCGAGGACGTCATCGAGGCACGCTACTGCGACGGGGCAGTGGTCGACGACGGCAGCGGATTCGCCCGCAACACCTACAACGTCATGGACGTCACGACAGCTCGTCCGCAGCTGCTGCCACCGGCGACCAGGAGCTTCATCACCACGTCGGCCTGCGGCGTCTGCGGCTCCGAGAGCATCGACGCGGTGCGGCAGAAGAGCCGCTACACGCTCCTGCACAGCTGGTCGGTGGATCCGCGCACGCTTCTCACCGCCGCACGCTCGCTCACCGGGCAGCAGGAGGTCTTCGCCCGCACCGGCGGGGTGCACGCCGCCGCTCTCGTGGACCTCGAGGGGAACCTGCTGGTGGTGCGCGAGGACGTCGGACGGCACAACGCGGTCGACAAGGTGATCGGCTGGGCCCTGCTCGAGGACCGCCTGCCGCTGCGGGACTGCTTCCTGCTCGTCTCCTCGCGGGCCGGCTTCGAGATCGCGCAGAAGGCATACATGGCCGGTATCCCACTGCTGGCCTGCGTCTCCGCGGCGAGCTCGCTCGCGGTGGACACCGCCGAGGAGTTCGGCATGACCCTCGTCGGCTTCACCCGCGCCGCCGAGGACGGCGATGGCCGCATGAACGTCTACACCCATCCAGAGCGCCTGGACCTCTCCGCCGCCGAGGGCTGAGCACGCCACCGGTGGCGGCGTCGGGGCTCCGGGCGTCGCGTCGATCGAGGAGGTGCCCGTGACCGCTCCCGACCGCAGGGAGGATGCCGGCCCTGCTGGTGCGGCTGGTCCGGCAGGTTCTTCAGGTTCTGCTGGTGCGGCCGGTGGTGTCGACCTCGCGGACCTCTGGGCCGAAGCCCGTGCGGAGCATCCCGCGCTCCCCGCCGAACCGCCCGAGGCCTGGGCCTTCGGTGCGACGCCTGAGCAGGCGGACGACCTGCTCACCCTGGTGCTCGAGGGGACCAAGACGGCGTCGGCGGCGGAGGACTACGAATCCGACGGCGAACCGCTCCCGGTCGTCGGTGACCTGTCGATCGTGCTGGACGGTTCCGGGCTGCCGCGTGCCGTCCTCGAGGTGAGCGAGATCGAGATCGTCCCCTTCGGCGAGGTCACCGCCGAGCACGCCCGCGCCGAGGGGGAGGGCGACCGGAGCCTCGCCGCGTGGCGGCGCATCCACGAGCAGTTCTGGACAGAGCACTCCGCGCGAGGCTTCTCCCCGGACATGCCCGTGGTGTGCGAACGATTCCGCGTGCTGCACGTGTGGTCACCTCGCCGACCCTGACCTCGCCTGTCACGGCAGCGCCAGCAGGCTCGCGGCGGTGACCTCGTCGACGACGACGTCGGTGGCGACGCCGGCGCGCAGGGCGGCCCGCAGGGGCAGGGCCTTGCGGGAGCCGGCCGCGAGGAGCAGGCGGTGCGGGATCCGCGCCAGCTGGGAGGGGTCCGGACCGGAGCAGCGGGCGTTCATGCCGATGTCGCGGAAGGTGCCGTCGGCCCGGAGGAAGACGGTGCAGACGTCCCCGACGGCGCCGTCGGCCCGCAGCGACCGCAGGTCGTCGCGGGTCAGGTAGTTGTTGGTGTAGACGTGGCTGGGGACCTCCGCGTCGAAGGCGCCCACGCTGAACACGGCCAGCGTGCACTGCTGCTGGGCCTCGAGGACCCGGTGCACCGAGCGCTCGTGCCACATGGCGTCCCGGGTCGCGGCATAGTCGAAGAAGGCGGGCACGGGGAAGTGGTGCACGGTCGCGTCCCAGAGCGTCGCGGCCCGCGCGAGCACCGTGGAGACGTAGGTGAGCCCGGAGCCCTCGGTGTTGATGGCACCGTTCAGCTGGACGATCCGCAGGCCGGGCACCGGGCGGGGGTGGAGGGATCGCACCAGGGCCGCGAGCGTGGTGCCCCAGGCCATGCCGACGGTCATGCCCGGTTCGAGCATCCCGTCGAGCACCTCCGCGCCGGTCTCCGCGACGGACTGCAGGCGCTCGCGCTCGCCGTATCCCGAGACCACGGGGACCATGTGGACTCGCACCCCGTACTGGCGGGCGATGCGGCGCCGCAGCTCCTCGACGCGGTGGGCGCCGGGCGGCCGCAGGGAGATCTGGACGAGTCCGGCATCGCGGGCATCACGCAGCATGCGCGAGACGGTCGAGCGGGAGACCCCCTGGGCGGCGGCGATCGCTTCCATCGTCTGCTGCTCGCCGTAGTACATCCGTGCAGCCTCGTACAGCGCATCGAGGCGGGAATCGGCAGTCACGGACCCAGTGTTGCACGTTCGTGCATCGCGCTTGCGAAATGCTGCACGGAGGTTCCACCATGTGCAGACCAGGTGCCGCGGCCTACGGCGGCGCCGACGACGGATCCGGCCGCGAGGGCCGGATGCCGCCGGGCAGATGTCACGGCAAAGGAGCAGCCACGTGTCCGATCAGCAGCGGTCCGCCCTCACCCCCGCCGGCCGGACGGAGCATCTCGCGCGGCTGCGCCGCGCCACCGTCGAGAACCCGCTGGACGTTCTCGTCGTGGGCGGTGGCGTGAACGGCGCGGGCGCGGCCTTCGACGCCGCCACCCGCGGACTCTCCGTCGGCCTCGTCGAGGCGAGGGACTGGGCGAACGGCACCTCCGCGCGCTCCTCGAAGCTCATGCACGGCGGCCTGCGCTATCTGCAGATGCTCGACTTCCCCCTCGTCGCCGAGGCGCTGCGCGAGCGCGACCTGCTGCTCGAGCACACCGCCCCGCACCTGGTGCGACCCATCAAGTTCGTCTTCCCGTTCTTCAAGAAGGTCGTCGACCGCGCCTTCATCGGCTCCGGCGTCGCCCTCTACGACGCGATGCAGTCCGTGGGGCGCAAGCGGGCGGTGCCCTTCCACCGCCACCTCCTGCACGACCGGATGCTCGAGGTGTTCCCGGCCCTGGACGGCGAGAAGGCCGTCGGCGCGCTGGAGTACTACGACGCGCAGATGGACGACGCCCGCTTCGTGATGATGCTGGTGCGCTCCGCTGCGCAGCACGACGCGGCCGTCGCCAACTACACCACGGTCATCGGCTACCTCCACGAGGGCGAGCGCGTGATCGGTGCCCGGGTGCGGGACGAGGAGAGCGGCGAGGAGTTCGAGGTCCACGCGCGCGAGACGATCCTCGCCGGCGGCGTCTGGACCCAGGACCAGCAGGAGC
This sequence comes from Brachybacterium sp. AOP43-C2-M15, assembly GCF_052446295.1. Lineage (NCBI taxonomy): Bacteria > Bacillati > Actinomycetota > Actinomycetes > Micrococcales > Dermabacteraceae > Brachybacterium > Brachybacterium sp. AOP43-C2-M15. The sequence goes on along the minus strand of NZ_JBQSWB010000001.1, from coordinate 95,515 downwards.
TGGCCGGCGCCGAGACCGGGCTCGAGGTGCTCGCCTCCAAGGGCATCCACATCACGGTCGCGCGGGGGCGCATCCCTGCGGTCCCCGACACCGGGATCATCACCCAGACCGAGAAGTCCGTGCTGTTCATCATCCCCTGGGACGAGTACTGGGTCATCGGCACCACCGACACGCCCTGGACCCAGGACCCGCGCGACGTGGGTGCGACCAGCGACGACATCGACTACGTGCTCGAGCACGCCAATGCGGTGCTCGCCGACGACCTCCGCCGCGAGGACGTCATCGGCGTCTACTCCGGGCTGCGCCCGCTGCTGCAGCCGGTGACGAAGGCCGCGAGCAGGGGCAAGGGATCGGGCAAGGGCTCCGGGGACGGCAAGGGCTCCGCGAAGGTGTCCCGCGAGCACACCGTGATGGAGGTCGAGCCGGGCCTGACCGCGATCGCGGGCGGCAAGTACACCACCTACCGCGTGATGGCCGAGGACGTGGTCGACTTCGCGATCAAGGACTCCCAGCCCGGGCGACCGAGCCTGACCCGCTCGATCCCGGTGATCGGCGCGCAGGGATACGCCGCACTGGTGCGGGACCGGCAGGAGATCGGCCGACGGCACGGGTTCGACGAGATCCGCACGGACCGGCTCCTGTTCCGCTACGGCGCCCTGCTCGAGGACGTGCTCGCGCTGATCGACGAGGACCCCTCTCTCGGCGAGCCGCTCGAGCACGCCCCCCGCTACCTGCGGGCCGAGGTGCTCTACGCGGTGCGCGCCGAGGGCGCGCGCCACCTCGCCGACGTCCTCCAGCGCCGCACCCGCCTGGACTACGAGACCCGTGACCGCGGCGTCGACGCCGCGGTGGAGATCGCTGCGCTCGTCGGCCCCGAGCTGGGCTGGGACGACGCCGCGCGCGAGCGCGAGCTCGAGACCTACCGCGCCTTCATCGCCGCTCGCCTCGAGGGCGAGTCGACCCGCAGCGACGACCTGGCCGCGGCCTGCATCGCCGACGCTCCGGAGGTGCCCACCAGACGATGATCGACAGAGCGCCCGGAGACGAGATCCGGGAGCTCCGAGGGGCGTGCACCGTGCGCGCCCCAGCGGGCCCACCCGGGCCCGCGACCGGCCGATCGAACGGTTCCCGCCGAGTCGACGCCGCTCCACCGGGAGCGGACGACGGCTCTCGCTCCCGCGGACACGGACACAGCTGTCGCTCCGCGGATGCCAGGAACTCACGCCGGTCCCTCGATCCGCACCGACGCGGATCGGAGAGGAGAAGCACATGGAATCCATCGGAACGATCTTCCTCTCGGAGATCGCCGGCACCGCGATGCTCACGCTGCTCGGCGGCGGCGTCGTCGCCAACGTCGTCCTCGGGAAGACCAAGGGCAACAGCGGCGGCTGGCTGCTGATCAACTTCGGCTGGGGCCTCGCGGTCTTCGCCGGCGTCTGGGTCGCCTTCTCGACCGGCGCCCATCTGAACCCCGCCGTCACCATCGGCCTGTTCTCGAGCGGGGCCGAGGAGTACGCGCCCGGCATCGCCGTCGGCGTCGGCACCACCCTCGCCTACTTCCTCGCCGAGATGATCGGTGCCTTCCTCGGCGCCGTGCTCGCCTGGATGGCCTACAAGAACCATTACGACCAGGAGACCGATCCCGCGGCCATCCTGGGCACCTTCTCCACCGGCCCGGAGATCCGCAATTACGGCTGGAACCTGGTCACCGAGATCATCGCGACGTTCGTGCTGGTGTTCGTGATCCTCATGTTCGGCAACACGCCGAACGAGCTGGGTCCGCTCGCGGTCGCCCTGCTGGTGGTCGCGATCGGTGCCTCGCTCGGCGGACCGACCGGGTACGCGATCAACCCCGCGCGTGACCTCGGACCGCGACTGGCGCACGCCGTCCTGCCGATCCCGAACAAGGGCGGCTCCGACTGGGGATACTCGTGGGTGCCGATCGTCGGTCCCATGATCGGCGGCGTCCTCGCCGGCGTGGCCTCGATCCTCTACTTCTGAGCGGTCCCGCGGCGTCCCGCACCGGGCGGCACGCCGCGCGGCCCCGCCCCCTCACCCCGATCCACCCCTCATCCATGACGAAGGAGTTCTGATGAACGACGACACCATGTACATCCTGTCCATCGACCAGGGCACGACCTCGACCCGTGCGATCGTCTTCGACCACGCCGGGCAGATCGTCGCCAGCGGCCAGAAGGAGCACGAGCAGATCTTCCCCAAGTCGGGCTGGGTCGAGCACGACGCGCTCGAGATCTGGCGCAACACCCGCTCCGTGGTGGGCGAGGCCCTCACCGGCGCGGAGATCAACCGCCACCAGCTCGCGGCCGTCGGCATCACCAATCAGCGCGAGACCGCCGTGGTGTGGGACAAGGCCACCGGCGAGCCCGTGTACAACGCGATCGTCTGGCAGGACACCCGCACCCAGAAGATCTGCGACGAGCTCGCGGGCGACGAGGGCGCCGACAAGTACAAGGAGCGGGTGGGCCTGCCGCTGGCGACCTACTTCTCCGGCCCCAAGGTGAAGTGGATCCTCGACAACGTCGACGGCGTGCGCGAGCGGGCCGAGGCCGGGGAGCTGCTGTTCGGCAACACGGATGCCTGGCTGCTGTGGAACCTCACCGGCGGCGCCGAGGGCGGGGTGCACGTCACCGACGTCACCAACGCCTCGCGCACGATGCTGATGAACATCGACACCCTCGACTGGAACGAGGACATCGCGAAGGACATGGGCATCCCGCTGTCCATGCTGCCCGAGATCCGCTCCTCCTCCGAGGTGTACGGCACGGGCCGCAAGCAGGGCCTGCTCATCGACACCCCGATCGCCGGCATCCTCGGCGACCAGCAGGCCGCGACCTTCGGCCAGGCCTGCTTCGAGATCGGGATGGGCAAGAACACCTACGGGACCGGCAACTTCATGCTGGTCAACACCGGTGAGGACCTGGTGCGCAGCGAGAACGGGCTGCTGACCACCGTCGCCTACAAGATCGGTGACCAGAAGGCGGTCTACGCCCTCGAGGGCTCGGTCGCGGTCACCGGCTCGCTGGTGCAGTGGGTGCGCGACAACCTCGGGCTCATCAAGGACGCCCCGGAGATCGAGGACCTCGCCACGAAGGTCGACGACAACGGCGGGCTGTTCATCGTCCCGGCCTTCTCGGGCCTGTTCGCCCCGCACTGGCGCTCCGACGCGCGCGGCGCGATGGTGGGCATGACCCGCTTCCACAACAAGTCCCACATCGCCCGCGCGGTGCTGGAGGCCACGGCCTTCCAGTCCCGCGAGGTGCTGGACGCGGCGATCGCCGACGCCTCCGAGGACGGCGTGCAGCTCACCGAGCTGAAGGTCGACGGCGGCATGGTCATGAACGAGACCCTCATGCAGTTCCAGGCCGACATCCTCGGCGTGCCCGTGGTGCGCCCGAAGGTCATCGAGACCACCGCGCTCGGCGCCGCCTACGCGGCCGGCATCGCCGTGGGCTTCTGGGACGGCGAGCAGGACGTCATCGACAACTGGGCCGAGGACAAGCGCTGGGAGCCCCAGATGGACGAGGAGACCCGCGACCGCTACATGCGCCTGTGGAGGAAGGCCGTCGACCGCACCCTGGACTGGGTGGACGAGGACACCGAGGCGCTGTTCGGCTGAGCGGGCCGAGCGTCGCCTCGAGACCTCGACCGTGACGCAGCGCTGACCAGGGCGCGGCTGACCAGGACGCGGCTGACCAGGGCGCGGGGGGTGGCCCCCCGGGACCCCCCCCCCCCCCCCCCCGCCGCGCCCCCCCCCCCCCCCACCCACCCCACCGAGCACCCCCCCCCGCACCCCGCCCCGCCCGCCCGCCACAACCCCCACCCCCCCCCCCCCGCCCCCCCCCCGGCCCCCCGGGGCGCCCCGGGGGGGGGCCCCCCGGCCGGGGCCCCCCCGGGGCGGGGGGCCCCCCCGGCGCCACCCCGCGCCCCCTCCGCCGTGCCGGGCCCGTGTGCTGTCGGTGCCGGTGCCGGCAGCGATCCCGGGCCGGAGCCCTGCCGCGATCGGCGCTGTTCCCGCCCGGACGGCCGCGCGTGTCAGGTCACCGTCGCGCAACGAGCAGGGCGTTCCGCACCGATCCGGCGTAGGGTCGGCCGCACCTGTTCTCCCCCGCGCCCTGCTGCCGCCCGTCGGCCGCCGGGCGTGACCGTCCTTCCCCGCCCCCTCCCTGAGATCGGAGTCCCACCATGGACCTCGCCTTCAAACTGGTCGCGCTCGTCGCGTACTTCGCGGTCATGATCGGCATCGGCCTGTATGCCTTCCGCAAGACCAAGGGCGGCGAGGACTACATGCTCGGCGGCCGGCAGCTGCACCCCTTCGTCGCCGCGCTGTCGGCCGGCGCCTCGGACATGTCCGGCTGGCTGCTGATGGGCCTGCCCGGCGCGCTGTACCTCAACGGTCTGGTCGAGGCGTGGATCGCCATCGGCCTCACCGTGGGGGCCGGCCTGAACTGGATCTTCGTCGCGCCGAGACTGCGCCTGTACACGCAGATCGCCGACAACTCGATCACGGTGCCGAGCTTCTTCGGCAACCGCCTCCACGACCGCACCAACATCCTGCGCATCGCGGCAGGACTGATCATCCTGGTGTTCTTCACCTTCTACGTCTCCTCCGGCATGGTCGCCGGCGGCCTGTTCTTCCAGTCGATGTTCGGCGGCCCGTACCTCACCGGGATGCTGCTGGTGGGCGGCGTGACCATCCTCTACACCCTGTTCGGGGGCTTCCTCGGCGCCAGCTACACCGACGTGGTCCAGGGCCTGATCATGCTGGTCTCCCTGCTGCTGGTGCCGATCACGGCGATGTTCGTGGTCGGGGGGCCGACGGCGATGTTCGAGTCCGTGCGGGAGGTCGACGCGAGCTTCGGCAGCCTCGTCTCCGGCGGCACGTTCATCGGGATCCTCTCCGCCGTGGCCTGGGGGCTGGGCTACTTCGGCCAGCCCCACATCATCGTGCGGTTCATGGCGCTGCGCACCTCGCGGGATGCGAAGTACGGCACCATCGTGGGGATGACCTGGATGATCCTGTGCGTCACCGGCGCCGTCTTCACGGCGATGGCGGGCCTGGCCTACTTCCAGCAGAACCAGGACCAGTCCCTCACCGACACCACCAACGCCGAGTCCGTGTTCCTGGACCTCTCCCAGATCCTCTTCCACCCGCTGCTCGCCGGGTTCCTGCTGGCCGCGGTGCTCGCCGCGATCATGTCCACCATCTCCTCGCAGCTGATCGTCACCAGCTCGGCGCTGATCGAGGACCTGGTGGGCGGTGTCGGGATCTCGTTCACCGAGCACGCGAAGCTCTGGGGCGGCCGGATCGGCGTGCTCGGAGTCTCGATCATCGCCGTGATCCTGGCCCTGAACCCGAACAGCTCGGTCCTGGGCCTCGTCGCCTTCGCCTGGGCCGGGTTCGGCGCCGCTTTCGGCCCGATCGTGCTGCTGTCGCTGTTCTGGCGCCGCCTGACCATGGCCGGTGCCGCGGTCGGCATGGTCGCAGGTGCCGTGGTCTCCTTCGTCTGGGGTCAGTTCGAGCCGGACAAGGCGCTCGGCCTCTTCGGGGACCAGCACCTCTACGAGATCATTCCGGGCTTCCTGGTCTGCCTGGTGCTCGCGGTGGTGGTCAGCCTGGTCACCCCGCAGCCGCCGGCGAAGGCGATGGAGCAGTTCGACGACATGGTCGAGGCGCTCTCCACGGGCGAGGCCCGGGACCGCTCCGCGGAGACCTCCGCGACGTCCTGAGCGCGCCCCGCGGAGGCCGCTCAGCCGCCGAAGAGCAGCTCGGCCTCCGGACCCCGCACCCCGGGCCGGGCCGTGAACAGCGACCCGGCCGCCGGGTCCTCCCCGTCGGGGAGGTTCTCGCGGCTGGTGGTGATGAACAGCGTCGAGCGGTCGGCGCCGCCGAACGTGCAGGCCGTGACCTGGCGGGCGTCGACCTCGACCCGCTCGGCCACCGCACCTCGCGGATCGAGGCCGAGGACCTGCGATCCCCCGTGCATCGCCACCCACACGTTCCCCTCGTCGTCGAGGCAGAGCCCGTCGGGGCTCCCTTCCTGGTCGCCGAGGTCCGCGAAGGGGCGGCGACCGACGAGACCGTCCTCGTCGGACCAGTCGAACAGGTCCACCCGACCGGTGGGGGTGTCGACGTAGTAGGCGAGCGACCCGTCGGCGGAGAAGGCGAGCCCGTTGGAGATCGTGAGGTCGCCGAACAGGCGGGTGGTGGTGCCGTCGGGCAGCAGGCGCCACATCGCGGCCGCCCCGGGCCGCTGGTCGTAGGCCATCGAGCCGCACAGGAACGAGCCGTCCGGCGCGACCGCGCCCTCGTTCATCCGCACCTCCTCGCTCCACAGCGGCGGGAGCGCGGCGATCGAGCCGTCGGCGTCCTCGAGCGCGAAGCCCTTCTCGAGCGCGAGCACCGCGCCGCCGCTCGAGGCCGGGCGCACGCAGGCCACGACCGGGCTCGGAGTGGGCAGGCGCGCCACCGCGCCCTCGTCGTCGAGATGCAGGACGTCCCCGGCGAGCATGTCCACCCAGCGCAGTCCGCCCCAGGTGTCCGACCACCAGGGCCCTTCGGCATGGTGGCTGAGCGATCCGGTGAGTCGATCGGCGTGCATGGGAACCTCCGGTTCCGGGCGCGGGTGCGCTGTGCCCGGGGCGGGGCCGACGGGCGCAGCGCCGGTGACGTCCCCACCGTACGCCGCGCGGGGGCGGCCCGAGATCCGACCTGCGCAGCGCGGTGCCCCGCTCTGCGGCGCCCGCGGGCCGGCCCGGCAGTACGCGACGACCCGCCTCGGCGGCCGCAAAGTGCGACAGCGGCCTGCGGAACATGGTCATAATGGGCACTAGCCGGGGGCACCGAGGCCGTCGGCGGCATTCACCCTTGACCGAATGAGCACCCCATGACCGATTCCCCGAGTCGGGGCCAGGGCACCGATGCCCCGCCGACGTCGAGGCCGGACCCGTCCGTCGGCACCGCCGATCCGTCGGCCCGCCCCGTGCCGAGGCGCCGCCGCATGAGCCGACGCGCCCGTCGCGACGCCCTCGTCTTCCTCGCCTTCGCCACACCGAACCTGGTGCTGATCGCGATGTTCACCTATCGCCCGCTGTTCCTGAACATCCAGTACTCGATGCTGGACTGGACCCTCGGCTCGCGCACCGCGACCTTCATCGGGCTGGACAACTACATCGAGTTCTTCACCTCCGACGCAGGCCTGACCAGCCTGCGCATCACCGCGATCTTCACCCTCCTCACGGTGGGCGGGGCGATGGTGCTCGGGCTGCTGATCGCCCTCGCGCTGAACGTCGACATCCCCGGCCGCACCGTCGCCCGCTCGGCGGTGTTCGCGCCCTACGTGCTCTCGGGCGTGGGCGTCGGGCTGGTGTGGCTGTTCATCTTCGACCCGAACTTCGGCGTGCTCGCCTGGATCCTGCGCCAGATGGGTCTCGGCAGCCCGCAGTGGTTTCTCGACCCGGACATGTCGCTGGTCATGGTGATCATCGTGTACGTCTGGAAGAACCTCGGCTACTGCGCGATCGTCTACCTGGGCGGGCTGCAGTCCCTCTCCCAGGACGTCATGCAGGCCGCGCAGCTCGACGGCGCCGGCGCCGTGCGCCGCTTCTTCAGCATCTCGCTGCCGCTGCTCTCGCCGACCACGTTCTTCCTGCTGATCACCACCACCCTGAACAGCCTGCAGGCCTTCGACCTGCTGCGGATCATGACCCCCACCGGTCGCGGCACCAACACCATGATCTTCGAGTCCTACCTGCAGGCCTTCGGCGGCTACTCCCGGGCCGGGTACTCGGCCACGATCTCGGTGCTGCTGTTCGTCATCCTCATCGTCATGACGGTCGCCCAGATCCTCTTCGTCGAGAAGAAGGTGCACTACTCATGAGCACACCCACCCTCCAGGACCCCGCGCCGGGCGGCACCGACCGCCCCGCACCCCGGGCGCGGAACAACGGACCGTTCTCGCGCGCGAACCTCTGGGCGACGCTCACCGGCGGCTACCTGCCCCTGGTGGTCGCGACCCTCGTGATGGTGCTGCCGCTGCTGTGGATGATGATCAGCTCGCTCAAGGCACCGCAGGAGATCCTCTCCACGAGTCTCGTGGTGCTGCCGGAGAGCCCGTCGCTGTCGAACTACGAGGCGGCGTGGAACTCGGTGCCGATCCCGCGGTTCTTCCTCAACTCCGTCATCGTCACCACGATCGGCTCGAGCATCAAGGTGCTGCTGGCGATCTTCACCGCCTACGCGCTGGTGTTCGTGCGCTTCCCCTTCAAGAAGGTCATCTTCGTGCTGATCCTGGTGGCGCTCATGGTGCCGCCGCAGGTCTCGATCCTGCCCAACTACGTGCTGATCGCCGGGCTGGGCGGGGTGAACACCTACTGGGGCATCATCCTGCCGGGCCTGGGCACCGCCTTCGGCACCTTCCTGCTGCGACAGTTCTTCATGACGATCCCGCCGACCATGCTCGAGGCGGCCGAGATCGACGGCGCCGGGCACCTGCGCACCCTGTTCTCGGTGGTGGTGCCGATCTCGGTCCCGACGGTCGCGACCGTCGCCCTGGTCACGATCGTCACCGAGTGGAACGACTACATCTGGCCGCTGATCATCACCTCCGAGGCCAGCCGGATGACCCTCCCGGTGGGCCTGACGGCCCTGAGCAACTCCGAGGGCAACACCGGCGCCGGCTGGGGCATCCTCATGGCCGGCACGGTGCTGGTGATCGCCCCCGTCCTGATCGTCTTCGCGATGCTGCAGCGGCACATCGTCTCCGGCCTCACCCAAGGCAGCGTCACCGGCTGACGCAGTCGCGTCCGTCCCACCACCCCGAAAGGATCGCTCCCATGAGCAGCTCACTTCATCTTCCCCGTCGTCTCCGCCGACGCTCCCTGCTGGGTCTCGGCGTCGCCGGTGCCGGTGCGCTGGGCCTCGCGGCCTGCGGAGGCCCCGACGTCGGCGGCGAGGGCGGCGGCGACGAGGAGCTCGACCTCGACTTCGACGGCGTCGAGCCCGCCACCTCGATCGACTTCTGGACCAGCCACCCCGGCGGCTCCCAGGAGGTCGAGGCGGAGCTCCTGGCCGCCTTCACCGAGGAGTCGGGCATCGAGGTCAACCAGGTGACCGCCGGCTCGAACTACGAGGAGATCGCCCAGCGCTTCCAGACCGCGCAGGCCGCCAACTCCGGGCTCCCCGCCGCCGTGGTGCTCTCGGACGTGTGGTGGTTCCGCTACTACATCAACGGCAACATCATCCCGATCGACACCCTCGTCGAGCAGCTCGGGATCGACATCTCGGACTACCGCGACTCGCTGGTCGAGGACTACCAGTACGCCGACCAGCAGTGGGCCCTGCCCTACGGTCGCTCCACGCCGCTGTTCTACTTCAACAAGGACCACTTCTCCGAGGCCGGGCTGCCCGACCGGGCCCCCGAGACCTGGGAGGAGTTCGAGGAGTGGGCACCGGAGCTCACGCAGGGCGAGACCGCGTACATGTACCCGGACCTCGCCGGCTACGCCGGCTGGACCCTGCAGAACGTGCTGTGGGGCAACGGCGCCGCATGGTCCGAGGAATGGGAGATCACCTGCAACTCCCCGGAGGCCGTCGAGGCGCTGCAGTGGGTGCAGGACTCGGTGTTCTCGAACGGCTGGGCGCAGGTCGCCTCGAGCGACTCGGCCGACACCTTCGCCGCCGGCGTGTGCTCGACGACCATCGCCTCGACCGGCTCGCTCGTGGGCGTGCTGGAGTCCGCGTCGTTCGACGTGGGAGTGGGCTTCCTGCCGGGCGGACCCGTCGACGGCCCCGTCTGCCCGACGGGCGGCGCGGGTCTGGGCATCCCCGCCGCGATCAGCAAGGAGGAGCAGCTCGCCGGCGCCATGCTGATCGAGTTCATGGGCCGCCCCGAGTCCACGGTCTCGTTCTCCGCCGCCACCGGCTACATGCCGGTGCGCAAGAGCGCGGACCTCACCGAGCTCACCGCCGAGACCCCGGAGATCCAGACCGCGGTCGACCAGCTGGACCAGACCAAGCCGCAGGACTTCGCGCGCGTGTTCCTGCCCGGCGCGGACCAGGAGATGGCCGAGGCGATCGCCTCGATCGTCACCACCGAGGGCGACGTCCAGGAGGCGATGGACGGTCTCCAGGAGACGCTCGAAGGGATCTACACCAAGGAGATCGAGCCCAAGCTGTCGGAATGAGGGACCAGGTGGGTCGCTGGGACGGGCTGACCGCGACTCCGGGAGGACCATGACCGTCGAGATCCGCCGGACCCGTGCGGGCGACGAGGAGAGCTGGCTGCGCTGTCGAGCGCTGTCCTTCCTCGGCACCTGCTACTACGACGACGTGTGGACCGGGCGCCCGGTGAGCCCCGCGGTGCAGCTCGTGGCCGTCGACGCCGAGCTGGTCGTGGGGATCCTCGACGTCGAGATCGAGGGCGACCTCGCGACGATCGACACCGTGGCGGTGCATCCGGACCACGGGAACCGGGGGATCGCCTCCGCGCTGCTCTCCCGTGCTCTGAGCGAGCTCGGCGAGGAGGTCACGACGCTCGACGCCTGGACCCGGGAGGACGAGCCCGCTCTGCGGTGGTATCGCCGGCACGGGTTCACGGAATCCGATCACTACCTGCACGTCTACAAGAGCTGGAGGGATCCGGCCGACGGATGGGCCTCTCCCGCGCCTCTGACCGCCCCCGTGACCGCCTTCTGCCACGCGGACCGGCGGGACGAGGCCGAGCTGCGCGCCCGGTACGAGCGGGTGTACGTGTGTCGACGCGTCAGCAGACCTGTCACCTCGCGATGACCCTCAGAGCACGCCGAGGGCCTGGGCCACCGGGACCGCGGAGGCGGCAGCCCAGGCCTGCGGGCGGCAGGAGGCGGGGTAGGGCACGGGCCGGCGCACCGACTCCGTGCCTTCGCCGCTGAACAGCTCCGGCAGGCGCAGCTCGAAGCCGTCGGCCGCCCGGAGCAGGCCGCGGGCGAGGACCTCCGCCTCCGCCGGGAAGCCGCTGCGCAGCAGGGCACGCAGGATGTAGCCGGTGTCGTGGGTCCAGACGCTGCCGCCGTGGTACCGCAGTGGCCCGTAGCCGCCGTTAGTCGTGGACAGGGTGCGGATCCCGAAGCCGGAGAACATGCTGGGGTGCAGCAGCCGGTCCACCACGATCCGCTCCTGGGCGGCATCGAGCAGCCCGGTGCCCAGCAGGTGCCCCATGTTCGAGGCCACCCCGTCCACCGGTCGCTTCGCCCCGTCGAGGGCCAGGGCGGGGTAGGGGCCCAGCTCGTCCTCGCACCAGAAGGCGGCGTGGAAGCGCTCCTTCAGGCGCTCGGCCCAGGCGCGCAGGCTCGCGGGGAGGCCGACGTCCGTTGCGGGGGCGCCGCCCGCGAGCAGGTCCGCCGCGTGGAGGGCGGCGGCGTAGGCGTATCCCTGCACCTCGGCGAGGGCGATGGTGCCCTCGGCGAGCGAGCCGTCGGCGAAGCGGATCGAGTCCCCGGAGTCCTTCCATCCCTGATTGACCAGCCCGTGCCCGGACTCGTCGATGTACTCCAGCAGTCCGTCGCCGTCGGCGTCGGCATGCTCGAGCAGCCAGATCGCGGCCGCCTCGAGGGAGGGACGCAGCTCGTGGAGGACCTCGTCCCCGAGCCCGGCGACACGGGCATCGTGCAGCAGCTCGATCCACAGCGGGGTCGCGTCGATGGTGCCGTAGTAGACCGGGGGCAGGTGCGCATCGGTCATCTCCATCCCGGCCGCGCGCACCTCGTGGAGGATCTTGCCGGGCTGCTGCGCGGTCTCGACCTCCCGCACGGTGCCCTGCCGGCGGGCGAGGGTGCGCAGGGTGGTCTCGGCGATGCGGGCATCCACGGGCAGGGTGAGGGAGGCGGCGATCAGCGAGTCGCGGCCGAAGAGGGTGAGGAACCAGGGCGCGCCCGCAGCGAAGAACGCCTGTGAGGGGTCGCCGGGGATCTGCAGACGCAGGGCGTCGAGGTCCGAGAGCGAGCGCTCCAGCAGCTCGCGGGCGGCGCGGTGCTCGGGGGAGGCGGCCGACGGGGCGGTGCTCCCGACGGCCTCGACCGTCGGCAGCGCAGGGCGTGCGGCCTCCGTCTCCGCGTCCACCGGGGCGAAGGGGACGGCCGGGTCGGAGAGCACGAGCTGCCAGGCTGCCGTGGCCTCCCCGCCGGGCGGGACCTCGAGGTCGAGGTGCCAGGTCACGAGGGGGCCGACGGGGGCGTCGGGATCGAGGGCGTCGGTGGTGCGGAGGGTGCCGTGCACCGCGCCGCTGCCGTCCTGCAGCACCAGCCGGGCCGCGCCGCCCTCGTCGCCGATCCGCCACCGTGCGACGCGGCCCTCCGGCGCGGCGTCCGGGCGCACCTCGCCCGCCTCCGCGAGCAGCCGCGGATCCTTCACGGCGGACATCGACGCCCCGTCGGTGATCAGCTCGTAGCGCAGCCGCAGTCGGCGGGGACGGTCGTCGTCGGAGACGAGGCGGAGCTCCTCGGTGATCCCCCCGGCCCCGGCGCGGCGGAGTCGGTGGAGGGTCAGCAGCGGATCGACGACGCCGTCCGCGAGGGAGACCACGTCGCGGAACTCGGCCTCCCTGGCGGAGCGGACCTGCGCCCCGAGCGGCGAGAGGTCCGCGCCCTCCGCGGTGCACCGCAGGTCGGAGACCACCCGGGTGTCGCCGAGGTAGATGCCCTCGGCACCGAGGCCGTGCAGCGCCCCGTCGGTCCGCGACCAGGCCTGGACCGGCGCGTGGAAGACGCCGACCAGGTCGTGCACGAACGGCTGGTGGCGCTGCAGGGGGCGGTCGGTGCTCGGCGCCGCGGGGGTCGTCGTGAGGGAGCTGGGGGAGGGCATCGGGGTCTCCGATCCTGGCGGACGTTGCGCGTCGCCGGTGGCGGGTGACGGGTTGGGTCGGCCGCGGCACTCTCGAGGGCCGGGCCTGCTTCCGACGATGATGACATCTCCCTGTTGATCGATCAAACTCCGTGGTGGTACATTTTGGATCGATCAACAGCGAGGGCGGCGCCACGGCCCGTCCCGGGTCCCCGGGGCGACGGAGTACGCGGGGACCGCACGACCGCCACGGGGCGAGGCCGCTCCGGACGCGAGGCCACGGAGGCCCCGCAGAGAGGAGCGTCGCCGATGGACACGGCAGCAGGCCCCGGCTCCGCCCGGCCGCAGAAGCCCACCCTGAACTCGATCGCGCGAGCCACGGGTGTCTCGCGGCAGACGGTCTCGAACGTGCTCAACGACCCCGCGCGCGTCGCCGAGCCGACCCTCTCGCAGGTCCGCGAGGAGATCCGCCGCGTCGGCTACCGGCCGAGCGCCGCCGCCCGACAGCTGCGCACCCGACGCTCCCAGCTGCTCGGCTTCCGCATGCGGGAGACGCCCGACGGCATCAACGGCTCGATCCACGACCGCCTGCTGCATGCCCTGACCGCCCGTGCGCATCAGCGCGGATACTCCCTCCTCGTCTTCGCGGCAGGTGACGATCACGAGGAGATCGTCGCCTATCAGGAGCTGCTCGACACCAACATGCTCGACGGCTTCCTGCTCACCGACACCAACCACGGCGACCGCCGCAGTGACTGGCTGCAGGAGCACCGCATCCCCTTCGTCGCCTTCGGCCGTCCGTGGGGACGGGACGACGCCGCGACGGACCGCAGTCACGACTGGATCGACATCGACGGCGGAGCGGGGACCGAAGCGGCTGTCGACAGTCTCGTCGAGGGCGGCGCACGTCGCATCGGATTCCTCGGCTGGCCCGTCGGTTCCGGGGCCGGGGACGACCGCTTCGAGGGCTACCGCCGCGCCTGCGCGGGAAGGGGACTGCCTGCCGACCTCGTCGAACGGCGCGAGGACGGCTTCGAATCAGGCGCCGACGCGACCGCACACCTGCTCGAGCGGGACGTCGACGCTCTCGTGTGCGTCTCCGACTCCCTCGCCCTGGGGGCGCTCGCCCAGCTGCGCGGACGTGGCAGACGCGATCTCATGGACCGGCTCATCGGCTTCGACGACACGCCCGTGGCCCGAGCCGTCGGGCTCTCGAGCGTGGACCAGCCCATCGAGGAGTCCGCCCACCGCATGGTCGACCTGCTGGTCCACCGCATCGAGCACCCCACAGCAGAGCCGCCCACCACCCCCCGCGAGCTGCTCACCCCGACCGTGCGTCGGCGCCGCTCGTCCGCCACCGCCTGACCCTGCTCCGACCACCGATCGAGGAGATCATCATGTCGACCACCCCCACCCTCTCGCGCCGACGGGCTCTCGGCCTGGCGACCCTGCCCGCCCTCGGACTCGGCCTGGCCGCCTGCGGCGGCAGCGGCTTCGAGGACGATCCCGCCGCCGGCGGCAGCGACGGCGGGGGACAGGGCCTGACCGTGCTCATCGGCTCCTCGGGGGACGCCGAGACCGCCGCCGTGAAGGACGCCGTCGCCGCCTGGGCCGAGGAGTCCGGCACCGAGACCGAGGTCCTGGTCGCCTCCGACCTCAACCAGCAGCTGTCCCAGGGCTTCGCCTCGGGCTCGCCGGCGGACGTCTTCTACCTGTCCACGGATGCGCTGGCGGGCTACGCCGCCAACGGATCCCTCGCGCCCTACGGGGACGACGTCGAGAACACCGGGGACTTCTACCCGGCGCTGATCGAGGCCTTCACCCTCGAGGACCACCTCTACGGCCTGCCCAAGGACGTCTCGACCCTCGCTCTGCTGATCAACACCGACCTCTGGGAGGCCGCCGGGCTCACCGAGGACGACATCCCCACCGACTGGGACCAGCTCGCCGACGTCGCCGAGCGCGCCGCCTCCGACGGGGTGGCGGGGCTGACGATGAGCACCGAGTACCAGCGCATCGGCGCGTTCATGGCCGCTGCCGGGGGCGAGCTGGTGACCGATGGCGCCGCCACCGCGGACTCGCCCGAGAATGTCGAGGCCCTCGAATACGTCCAGTCCCTCGCCGAGAGCGGGGCGCTGGTGTTCGCCGCGGACCTCGGTGCGGGCTGGGGCGGGGAGGCCTTCGGAGCGGGCTCCGCGGTCATGGTCGTCGAGGGGAACTGGATCACCGGGGCGATGGCCAACGACTACCCGGACGTCCCCTATCGCGTGGTGGAGATGCCCGCCGGCCCCGCCGGGAAGGGGACGCTGCAGTTCACGAACGCGTGGGGCGTCGCGGCGGACTCCCCGAACCAGGACGCGGCGGTCGCGCTGATCACCCACCTCGTCGGCGCGGAGCAGCAGATGGAGTTCGCCCGCGCCTTCGGCCCGATGCCCTCGGTCACCGCGATCGCCGACCAGTGGGGCGAGGAGTTCCCCGATCAGGCGGCGTTCCTCGCGGGCGCCGAGTATGCGATGAACCCGCCCTCGGAGGCCGGCACCGCGGACGTGATCGCCGACCTCAACGCCCAGCTCGAGACACTCTCGAGCGCGGACGCGGCCGCGATCCTCGAGTCCGTGCAGACCAACCTCGAGGCCGTGCTCGACTCCTGAGCAGACGGGCGATGCCCGCTCGGGGCCCGCCCCCGGCACCCTCGTCGTCCAGCTCCCCGTCCCGTCCCCGGAAGGATCCCCATGTCTGCACGTGCACGTGCCCGCGCCGGGCGTGATGCCACCGCCGGGTGGCTGTTCACGCTGCCCATCATCCTCATCCTGGGTCTGTTCCTGGTGGTCCCCGTGCTCATGGCCGCCTGGGTGAGCGTCTCGGACTGGACCGGCCGCGGCAGCCCTTTCTCCTCCGGCGTCAGCTTCATCGGGGCGCAGAACTACCAGCAGATCCTCGCCGAGCCCGGGCTCCAGCAGCGGGACTTCGGGATCTCGCTGCGCAACAACCTCTACTACGTCCTGCTGGTGGTGCCTCTGCAGACGGTGCTCTCCCTGCTGCTGGCCAGCGTCGTGAACCGCCGTGCGATGAAGGGAGTGGGGTTCTTCCGCACCGCCTTCTACTTCCCCTCGGTGACCTCTGCGGTCGCGATCACCGTGCTGTGGCTGTTCCTGTTCTCGGCGACCGGTCCGGTGAACAGGCTGATCTCCTTCGTGGGCCTCGACGGCCCCAACTGGTTCCAGGACCCGCGCGGGGTGATCCATGTGATCGCCGGCTGGTTCGGTCTGGAGTCCGCCCCGTCGGCCTTCGGAGACCCCGCGGCCCTCGGGGTCACCGGCTGGGAGTGGCTGGCCGGCCCGTCGGTCGCGATGTCGGCCTTGATCCTGATGGCGGTGTTCACCACCTCCGGCACCTTCATGCTGCTGTTCCTCGCAGCGCTGCAGGCGCTGGACCCCGAGGTCGACGAGGCGGCGACGATGGACGGAGCGGGCCGCGTCCAGCGGTTCCTCCGGATCACCGTGCCGCAGCTGCGCCCGACGATCTTCACGGTGGTCACGCTCGGGCTCATCGGGACCTGGCAGGTCTTCGACCAGATCTACACCGGCACCCAGGGCGGGCCCTCCAAGACCACCCTGACCCCCGCGTACCTGTCCTACACCGCGGCCTTCGAGGGCCAGCGCTGGGGACAGGGCGCCGCGATCTCCTTCATCCTCTTCTTCATCATCGTCACGCTGACGCTGCTGCAGCGGTGGGCGCTGCGCGAGCGGGACGGCTCCGGCCGCCGCCGACGTCCCCGGGCGACGGCCACGACCGCGGAAGGAGCCAGCGCATGAGCGCCACCGCACCCACCTCCGCGCCGCGAGCGTCCGGCCGCGGCACCGCCTGGCGCGACCGGCTCCGACCCGGGTCCGGCAGCGGCGGGATGTACCTGCTGCTCGCCGTGCTCGCCCTGATCTACATCTATCCCTTCCTGGTGCAGGTCGCCACGAGCTTCAAGACAGATGCCGAGGCCGCGCAGTCCCCGCTGTCGCTGGTGCCGTCGAGCTGGACCGTGACGGCCTACGTGCGGCTGTTCGCCCACTCCGACTTCCCCACCTGGGCGGCGAACTCCTTCATCGTCACGGTGATCGTCACCCTGGGCCGGGTGTTCTTCAACTCGCTGGCCGGCTACGCGCTGGCCCGTCTCGACTTCCGGGGGCGAGGGCTGGTGTTCGCGCTGCTGGTGGCGGTGATGGCGGTGCCGGGAGTGGTGCTGCTGATCCCGCGCTTCCTGGTGATCAACTCGCTGGGCATCTACGACAGCTACGCCGGCATGGCCCTGCCGCTGCTCGCCGACGCCACGGGGGTGTTCATCATGAAGAACTTCTTCGAGTCGATCCCGCGCTCCGTCGAGGAGCAGGCGAAGATCGACGGGGCGAGCACCTTCCGCACCTTCTGGTCGATCGTCCTGCCGATGGCCACACCGGCGCTGATGACGATCGTGATCCTGTCCTTCCAGGGATCCTGGAACGAGCTGAACCACTTCATCGTCTCCACCCAGAGCCCGCAGCTCACGACGCTCACCAAGGGTGTCGCTCAGCTCGCCTCCGGGCAGCTCTCACAGGGCAGCCAGTACCCGCTCAAGCTGGCCGCCGCCGCGCTGATGACGGTGCCGGTGATGATCGTCTTCCTGATCTTCCAGCGCCGGATCATGAACGTCTCGTCTGGAGCCGTGAAGGGCTGACGGGCGGTGGGACCGGTCGGCTCAGCCTCGCTGCAGAGCGGCCAGGGCGTGGCTGATGTCGCGCGTGGCCGGGTAGAGCTCGCGGTACATCCGGTACATCTCGTCGTAGCGCTTCCCGGCCTCGGGGTCGGGTCGGCAGACGTGGTCGATCGTGTTCCACCGCGTGGTGTCGGTGCCGTGCGCGGCCTGCGCGGCGAGCATGGAGGTGCCGTAGGAGGCGCCGACCACCCGCTGCGGGAGCTGCTGCGGGAGCCCGGTGACGTCGGAGACGATCTGGGGCCACAGCGTGTTGCGGGCCCCGCCGCCCACGCCGATCATGCGCTCGATGCGCACGCCGGCCGCGCGCAGCTCCTCCACGTGGTGGCGGACCCCGTAGGCCGCGGCCTCGAGGGCGGCGCGGTAGAGGTCGCCGCGGGTGTGGGTCAGGGTCAGCCCGGCGATCACCCCGCGGGCCGAGGGATCGTGCATGGGGGAGCGCTCGCCGGCGAAGTAGGGGAGCATGAGCAGGCCGTTCGCGCCGACGCCGCTCGTGGAGGCCTCCTCGACCAGACCGTCGAAGTCGTCCTCACCGGTGAGATCGCGCAGCCAGGCCGTGATCGCCCCCGAGGCGGACATCCCGCCGGAGAGGGTGAAGGTCCCCGGGGACGTGCCGGAGGTGACCCAGAGGGCGCGGCTGGGAGCGGGGGCGTCGGTGATCGCGACCAGGAAGGTGGTCGTGCCGTACATGAGCATCACGTCACCCGGGGCGGTCGCGCCCACGCTGATCGCCTCCGCCCAGGCATCGATCGTGCCCGTGACCACGGGAGTCCCCTCGTCGAGGCCGGGGATGGTGCGTGCGGTCGATGCGGAGACGGTGCCCGCCACCTCGCCGGCCCAGTGCAGGGGCGGGAGGTCGAGCCCCGGGGCGATCTCGTCCGCCCACGGGCGGTACCACTCCAGCGCCGCGGTGTCGTAGAGCGGCGTCGTCATGCTCGCGCTGGCATGGTCGAGGACGTACTCGCCGGTGAGGCGGAAGGCGAGGTACGAGGACGGCATGAACAGGCGGGTGGCGCGGGAGTAGGCCTCGGGCTCGTTCTGCGCGACCCAGCGGATCTTCGGCCCCGCGGCCTGCGAGCTGAGCACGCAGCTGCCCCGGGCCAGGATCTCGTCCTCGCCGTACCGTTCGGTGAGCTCGGTGATCTGCTCCTCGGCGCGGGTGTCGACGCCGTAGAGGATCGCGGGACGCACCGGGGTGCCGGCGTCGTCGGTCAGCAGCACGCAGGGGCCCATGCCGGAGACGCCGACGGCGGTGACGTGCACGGACGATCCATCGATGAGCTCGCGGGCGATCCCGACGAACTCCGCCCACCACAGGCGCGCATCCATCTCGACGTGTCCCGGAGCGGGACGGTCCACGGCGTGCTCGCGGGTGGCGGTGCGCAGGATCGTCCCGTCGAGGGCGACCAGCACGCCCTTGGTGGACGAGGTGCCGACGTCGACGCCGAGCACCGCCTCCTCGCGATCAGTCATCGACCAGTCTCTCCTTCGTCCCGCCACGATGCGGCCACGACCGGTCATGGCCGGTGGGCCTCCGCCATTCTGCCATCGACGGCCGCCCCAGGGCCGACAGAGGCACCGCTCGGGACGATGGGCGAGGTGCCGAGAGCCCCGACGGGCGTGCGCGACCGACGAGGGCCGCCCGGAGGACGGTGCGGAGAGGGCTGCTCCTCGACCTCCGCCGGGGCTCGCGGTTGCACGGAGTCCGTCGTGGGTCTATAGGATCGTCACGCCGGAGGCGAGCAGATGTCCTCGCGCTCCCGGGCTGTGACGCAGAGGTCGACGTCCGGACGACGACGAAGGGGTGGACGTGCTCGAATCGCACATGGATCCGCAGCTCCTGCACCGCGCTGCCTCCGCGTACTACCTCGAGAACCTTCGACAGGCCGAGATCGCCGACCTGATGAACATCTCCCGCCCCACGGTCAGCAAGCTCCTCACCGAGGCGCGCCGCATCGGGATGGTGAGGTTCGAGGTGCTCGACGTCGTCGACCCGGACCTCACCGACCTCGAGGTGCGGCTGCGAGAGAGCCTGGGCATCGCCGGGGTCAGGATCGCCCCCGGGAACCAGGTGGAGCGGGGTCTGCGCGGCATCGGGGACCTGCTCGGGCAGGAGCTGCGCCGCCTGGACCTGCATCGTGGGGACGTGCTGCTGATCTCCTCGGGGAACACGACGTACGCGGTCAGTCGGATGTCCGGGATGCCCGAGCTGCGCGGGGTCGTCATCGCGCCGACCGTCGGCGGTCAGCAGGAGCCCGATGCGGCCTTCCAGACCAATGAGATCGTGCGGAACCTCGCTGACAGCACCGGGGGTGAGCCGCGGTTCATGTTCGCCCCCGCCCTGCCGAGCCCGAGTCTGTGGCGCTCCCTCCAGGCCGATCCCAGCTTCGTCCAGATCACCGATCTCTGGTCGCGGGCGCAGGTGCTGGTCAGCGGCATCGGGGCACCGTACTCGCGCCGCTCCTCGCTCACCTCCGTGGTTCCGCGCGACGATCCTGCGCTGCGCTCCGCGGTGGGTGACGTCTGCCTGCACTTCTTCGACGCCGAGGGGAACGAGGTGCTGTATCCGGGCTCGGACCTGCTGGTGCGGCCCTCCCGGGAGGTGCTCGCCCGCATCCCCACCACGATCGCGCTGGCCGTGGGGCGGGAGAAGGCGCCCTCGATCCGGTCCGGGGCGAGAGCCGGCCTGTTCACGACCCTCATCACGGACCTGCCCACGGCCGAGGCCGTGCTCGGTGACGTCGGCGCCGGGGGCACGGGCCGGCGCGGCTGACCCCCGGAGCGTGGATGCCCCGGCGGCGCGCCGCCGGTGCGTGCGCCACCGGTCCCGGCGCGGTGGCCGTCATCGCGCCCGCCGCCTCGCCGCTCGCGGCGTCCTGAACCGCCGGGAGGCATCGGGAGAACGAATGATCCCGCCGGAGAACATTTGTGCTTGACGAATGTGCACGATGGTGTCTACGCTCACAGCTGACGGGGCCGCGCCGCCACGACGGACCCCGATGCCAGCCCGCGCGACGTCTGCGTCGGCACCGGATCGAAGGAGATGTGTGGACATGAGCGATATCCCGAAGACCATGCAGGCCGTGGTCATGCACGCCCCCGAGGACTACCGCCTCGAGGAGAAGGACGTCCCCGCGCCCGCCGCGGACGAGCTGCTGATCAGGGTCGAGGCCGTCGGCGTCTGCGCGAGCGACCTCAAGGCCTACGCGGGGGCGGCCAAGTTCTGGGGCGACGAGAACCGCGACCGCTGGGTGGAGCCCGGCATCACGCCCGGCCACGAGATCACCGGCGAGGTCGTCTCCGGATCGGCCGAGGCCCTCGCCCACCACGGTGTCGACGTCGGCGACCGCATCGTCGTCGAGCAGATCGTCCCCTGCGAAGAGTGCCTGTACTGCCGCCGCGGCTTCTACTGGATGTGTGGCCCGCACGACATGTTCGGCTTCAAGCACTACGACGGCGGCATGGCCGAGTACATGATCGTCCCGTCGATCGCCCGCGCCCACCGGATCTCCAAGGAGATCCCCCCGCACCACGCGGCCTTCGCGGAGCCGCTGTCCTGCTCCCTGCATGCCGTCGAGCGCGCGCAGCTGACCTTCGACGACGTCGTCGTCGTGGCCGGCGCCGGTCCGATCGGCCTCGGTGCGATCATCGGCGCCTCGCACAAGAACCCCAAGCTCGTGATCGCGCTCGACTTCGACGAGGACAAGCTCGCGCTCGCCGAGAAGTGCGGTGCCGATCTGACGCTGAATCCCTCGAAGGTCGACGTCTACGAGGAGATCCGCGGTCTCACCGGCGGCTACGGGGCCGACGTCTACATCGAGTGCACCGGCCATCCGAGCGCCGTCGGCCAGGGCCTGAACCTGCTGCGCAAGCTCGGCCGCTACGTCGAGTACTCGGTGTTCAAGGAGAACGTGTCGGTCGACTGGTCGATCATCTCCGACGACAAGGAGCTCGACGTGCTCGGCGCCCACCTGGGGCCGCACTGCTGGCCGGCCGCCATCAAGATCATCGAGTCCGGTGTGCTGCCTCTCGACGAGATCTGCACCCACCAGTTCGGCCTCGGTGACGTCCAGAAGGCGCTCGACACCGTCGCCGACTCCGGCGGCGCCTCGGTGAAGGTGTCCATCGTCCCCGGTTCCTGACCGGCACCGCGTCCACCGCGGGCGGCCTCGAGGCCGAGGACCGACCGCGGCGGACGGACCACCGCCGTCCTCGGCGACGCCTCCGGGCCGCCGATCGACCACCTGCTCACCGACGAGCACCCCTCAGCGGGCCTCGAGCACGGCGCATCGACGCGTCGGCACCGCGGCGCATCGGCGCGTCGTGGGCGACCCGCACCCCTCGCCGACCCCTCGGGGCCGGCCCTCCCGCCGACACGGCTCCCGTCCGTCTCGGTCCCCGTCCGTCCCGGTCTCCGTCCCGGACATCCGACAGGAAGGCTCCGCATGAGCACCGCCACCGCCGCGGCCCCGCCGACCGCTCCCCGCCCGGCACCGAGGAAGAAGCATCTCGGCCGCTGGATCGGCGCGGCTCTCACCGTCCTCGCCCTGCTCGTCGTCGTGCTCGGCACGAAGGTCGTGCCCGACGACCAGGCACAGGAGATCGCCGCCGAGTCGGCGGCCTTCGACAAGGCCACCTTCGGGGAGGAGCAGTTCCCCGTCGTGCAGGAGGCGGTCACCGAACGTGCCGTCCCGGCGACCGAGCTCGCCGAGGCGATCGCCGCCGATCCCGATGCCGCTGCAGAGGAGCACGGCGTCGAGGCCGCGGGCAACACGGTCTACAGCACCGCCTTCACCGGCACCGTCGGCGAGGGCTCGGGCGGGATCTACGAGGTCGAGATCGAGGGGATGCCCGAGGACGTCACCGTGCGCATCCAGACCGGACCGGCGATCAACGGCACGGAGCTGCGGGACGCGACCGGTGAGTACGACTTCGGGCAGTTCACCAACCAGATCGAGTTCCAGGATGCCGGGGCCGCCCTCAACGAGGAGATGAAGGTCCAGGTGCTGGACCCGGTGGACCCGGACTCGCTCAGCGGCGAGGACGTGACGGTCACCGGCGCCTTCACCGCGATCAACCCGGAGGGGTGGCTCGTCACCCCCGTCTCCCTGGAGGTCCGGTGACCGCCGCGGACATCCGGCCCGCCGCCCCGGGCGGCGCCGCCGAGGACGACGTCGTGCTCCAGGCCCGGGACATCGTCAAGGACTACGGCGGCACGCGCGCGCTCGCAGGCGTGAACTTCGGGGTCCACCGAGGCAGGGTCACCACGCTGTTCGGTGAGAACGGCGCCGGGAAGTCGACCCTCATGAAGATCCTCTCGGGCGTCGAGCAGCCCACGTCGGGCCACCTCCTCCTGGACGGTGAGCCGGTGGCCTTCGCGACCACCAACGACGCCCGCGACCTCGGGATCACGATCATCCACCAGGAGCTCTCGCTCGCCCCGAACCTGTCGGTGCGCGACAACATCTTCCTCGGCCGCGAGATCACCCGGGGCGGGCGCGTCGACTTCGCCGAGGAGGGCCGCCGGACCGCGGCGCTGCTGCAGGAGATGAAGCTCGACGTCGACCCCTCCACACCGGTGGGGGACCTGCGCGTGGGCCAGCAGCAGATCGTCGAGATCGCTCGGGCGCTGTCCATCGATGCACGCATCCTCATCATGGACGAGCCGACCTCCGCCCTCGCGGCGCGCGAGGTCGAGACCCTCTTCGGGATCATCGACGACCTCACCGCGCGCGGCGTGTCCCTCGTCTACATCTCCCATCACCTCGAGGAGGCGCTGCAGGTCACCGACCACGCCGTGGTGCTGCGGGACGGCAGCGTGACCGCCCGCGGGGATCGCGACGAGATCGACCTCGACTGGATCGTGCGGCACATGGTCGGCGAGAACTTCGACCTGGGCTCCCCGCCGGAGGGTCAGGAGCTCGGCGAGTCCGTCCTGCAGATCCGTGACCTCGTCGTGCGGGACCGCGAGAATCCCGAGCGCTCCGTCGTCGACGGGCTGACCCTCGACGTGCGCGCCGGGGAGATCGTCTGCCTCTACGGGCTGATGGGCGCCGGACGCACCGAGACCCTCGAGGCCGTGTCCGGAGGCGGGGAGATCGCCGGCGGCAGCATCGTCTACCGCGGTCAGGAGCTGTCCGGGACGTCGCTCCGCGACCGCCTCGAGATGGGCATCGGCCTGGTCCCCGAGGACCGTCAGCGCGACGGGCTGGTCCAGACCATGTCCGTCGGCCAGAACCTCACCCTGTCGAGCATCCGCCGCTTCCTGCGACGCGGCTTCACCTCGAGGCGCGCCGAGACGGCGCTGGCCAGGGACCTGATCCGGGACGTCACCGTGAAGGCGCCCGGGCCGGAGGTCCCCATCGGCTCGCTCTCCGGCGGCAACCAGCAGAAGGTCGTGATCGGCAAGATCCTCGCGACCCACCCCGGGGTGATGCTCCTGGACGAGCCCAGCCGCGGGATCGACGTGGGGGCGAAGGCGGAGGTCTTCGGCCTGCTCGCGGAACGCGCTCGCGAGGGCCTCGCGGTCGTCTTCACCACCTCCGAGGTCGACGAGTGCTTCAGCATCGCCCACCGCATCGTCGTGCTGCGACGTGGCCGGATATCGGCCGAGTTCTCTCCCGACGCGGCGAAGGCCGACGTCATGGCCGCCTCCGGCGAAGCCGTCACCCCCTGATCCAGCCTCCAGAACGGAACGCACCATGACCACCACCGTCACCGGCGACGTCGCGAAGAAGCGGGACATCTCCAAGCTCCTCCTGGAGGGGCGTGCCTTCCTCGCGCTCGCACTGATCATCGTCGTCTTCTCGGCGCTGTCCCCGAACTTCCTGACCGTCAACAACCTTCTGATCATGGCCTCGCACGTGGCGATCTTCGCGCTGCTGTCCCTGGGGCAGCTGCTCGTGGTGCTCACGGGCGGGATCGATCTGTCCGTCGGCTCGACCCTCGGGTTCACGGCCGTCATCGGGGGCTTCCTGCTGCGCGGCGTGCCGCTGAGCATCTTCGGGGTGACGCTGTACCCGAACGTCGTCGCCTCGGTGGTGATCGCGGTCGCCCTCGGCGGGCTGATCGGGCTGATCAACGGCGTGCTCGTGGCCCGGTTCAAGGTCGCCCCCTTCGTCGCGACCCTGGGCATGCTCTACGTGGTCCGGGGCTTCGCGCTGCTGATGACCAACGGGCGCACGATCAACGACATCTCGGGCGACGAGGCCATGGGCAACACCGGCATCGAGTGGCTCGGGTTCAACCGCGTTCTCGGCATTCCCGCAGGCGTGCTGATCATGGCCGTCATCGCCCTCGCGATCGCCGTGGTCCTGGGCCGCACCACCTTCGGCCGCTGGCTGTACGCGACCGGCGGCAACGAGAGGGCGGCCCGTCTCTCGGGCGTGCCGGTGAAGAAGGTGACGATCTGGGTGTACGTCGTCGCGGGCCTCTGCTCCGCGGTGGCCGGTCTGATCCTCGCCTCGACCCTGACCAGCGCGAGCCCCACGGCCGGGAACACCTACGAGCTGACCGCGATCGCGGGGGTCGTGATCGGCGGTGCGGCGCTCTCCGGCGGGCGCGGCACCGTGCGCGGAACCCTGCTGGGCGCCTTCGTGATCGGCTTCCTCTCCGACGGCCTCGTGCTCGTGGGCGTCTCCGCCTACTGGCAGACGGTCTTCGTCGGCGCCGTCATCGTCGTGGCCGTGCTGCTGAACTCGCTGCAGTACGGGCGCCCCCGGCGGGCCGCCAAGGCCGGTGTCCGGGCGGGGGCCGCCGACGACGGCGGGGCGAGCGCGGCCGGTGGGGTCTCGACGGCCGCGACCGGGGCCGCTGCCGGCTCCGAGGACGAGCACGATCCCGCCCCCGGAGGCCTCGGGACGCGCACCGACTCCGAGCCCGCCCCCGGCCCCGACGCCGACCCGACCGCTCACGACCCCCGGCCGTGAGCCGAGGCCCCGTCCGTCTCGCCCGACAGCCGCAGGACCTCATCGACCGGCACTTCGACCAGCAGCTCCGATGCACCCCGGACGGGGAGCATCCCCTCGAAAGGAACACACCATGGAACGACGGCACTTCCTCTCCGCGCTCGGCATCGGCGCCGCAGCGGCAGGACTCTCCGCATGCGGCGGGGGCTCCGGCGGCACCGACGAGGCCGGCGACGACGGCGGCGGCACCGACGGCGGACTCATCACGATCATCGTCAACGACCCCTCGAACCCCTACTGGAAGACCGAGGGGGACGTCGCCGCGGCCAAGGCCGAGGAGCTCGGGTACACCACCACCGTCGGCGCCCACAAGGGCGACACCAACACCGAGAACACCCTCGTGGACACCGCGATCTCGAACCAGTCGGTCGCGCTGATCATGGACCCGGCCAATGCCGACGGGTCGATCGGCACCATCAAGAAGGCCATCCAGGCGGACATCCCGGTGTTCCTCATCAACGCGGAGATCAACGAGTCCGGCATCGTCAAGGCGCAGCTGGTCTCGAACAACGCCCAGGGCGCGGCCCTCGGCGCCCAGGAGTGGGTCGAGCGGATGGGGGAGGAGGGCACCTACGTCGAGCTGTTCGGGCTGCCCTCGGACAACAACGCGCAGACCCGCTCGAACGGCTTCACCACGACCATCAGCCAGTACCCGGATCTCGAGAAGGTGGGGGAGGAGGTCGCGGACTGGGATCGCACCATGGGCCACGACAAGGCGCAGTCGCTGCTGCAGGCGAACCCGGACATCGCCGGCCTGATCTCCGGGAACGACGAGATGGCGCTCGGCGCGATCGCGGCCTTCAAGGAGGCCGGGGCGCTCGACGGCATCGTGGTGGGTGGGTTCGACGGCTCCCCCGACGCGGTCGAGGCGATCAAGAACGGCGAGCTCGCCTACACGGTGCTGCAGCCGGTCGCCCAGTTCGCGGAGCTGGTCATCGAGATGGCCGACGACCTCCTCCGCAACGGCACCGAGCCGGAGGAGGAGAAGCAGGCGCTGGACTGCATCCTCATCACCGAGGACAACGTCGACAAGATGACCGCGCCGTTCACCTACACGGAGTGAGGTCGTCTTCCCGACGGCGTCCTGAGGGCCGACGACCGTGGGGTCGTCGGCCCTCGCGCCGTCCCCGGGGAGCCGATGCGACGTGACGGACGGCACGAACCGTGAACCCCAGAACATTTGTGCTTGACGATTGTTCTCCGTTCGTCCTAAGGTCACCCCGACCGCGCCCGACTCGACGAGCGTCCGGTCGTGCACGATGGTCGGCTCCCCGACCGCAGCCACACGAAGGAGTGTTCTGTATGACCTCGGCGTCGCAGACAGTCGAAGAAGCGGTCCCTCCCGCGGGCTCCGCCCAGGAGACCCGCTTCGACCGGATCGGCATCCCGCATGCCCTGCGCTGGGGGTTCCTCGGCGTCCTGATCTTCATGACCGGCAACGGCGTCGAGACGAACTTCGTCTCCCCGCACATGGCCAACGTCTTCGGCGGCGGCGACGAGATGATCAACCTCGCCGCCACGGCCATCACCCTCTACTCCCTGAGCGCCCTGGTCGGCTCCTACCTCGCCGGCGCCCTCTCGGACCTCTGGGGCCCGCGGAGGGTCATGCTGCTGGGCGTCGTCATCTGGGTGGTCTTCCAGGCCGCCTTCATCGGGGCGCTCGCGACCGAGTCGGCAGTGCTGATCTTCGCCGCCTACACGATCCGCGGCTTCGGCTTCCCGCTGTTCGCCTTCTCCTTCCTGGTGTGGGTCAACGCCGTGGTGCCCAAGGAGCGCAACGGCACGGCCGTGGGCTGGTTCTACGTCATGTTCACCGGTGGCATGCCCACCATCGGCTCCCTGGTGGCCATCGGCATGATCCCCGCCTTCGGCGGTGGTCCGCTCGGAGAGCGCTGGGCCATGGTCGCCTCCACCGCGATCGTGGTGGGCGGCTTCCTGATCGCCTGGCTCGGCGTGCGCGAGGAGCACGGCGGCCGACGCCTGGCGCCGGCCGGCGAGAGCTCCGCGCGGGTCATCTTCTCCGGTGTGGTGCTCTCCTGGCAGAACAAGCGCGTGCTGGCCGGCTTCCTCACCCGGCTGATCAACACCGCCCCGCAGTTCGGCATGTTCATCATCCTGCCCACCGTCATCGCCGACACCCTGGGCTGGGGCCAGTCCCGCTGGCTGCTGATGACCTCCGTCATCTTCGCCGGCAACATCCTGTTCAACGCCTTCTTCGGCGCACTCGGCGACCGCATCGGCTGGACCACCACGGTGCGCTGGTTCGGCATCGTCGGCTCCGCGATCGGCCTGCTGCTGTGGTGGTACGTGCCGCACTGGGTGCCGGCCGGCTCCGACTGGGGCTTCGTGGTCGCCGTCATCGCGGGCACGGTCTTCGGCATCCTGCTGGCCGGCTTCGTGCCGCTGGGCGCGATCATGCCCGCGCTCGCCCCCGACCACAAGGGCGCCGCCATGGCCATGTACACCACCGCCGCCGGCGGGGCGACCTTCCTCGGCTCCGCCGTGGTCGCCGTGGTCCGCCCCTGGGGTGGGGACGTCGGCGTGGTCTGGGCCTTCGTCGCCCTGTACCTCTGCGCGTTCCTCATGACCTTCGTGCTCAAGGTCGACCAGCCCCGCATCGGGAAGAAGGACATCCCGGCCGCCGAGGCCTGAGCGGATCGGCGGGGGCCGATCCGCCGGCCCCCGCCGCCCGCCGCGCATCACCCGCACACCACCAAGGAGTCCCGACATGGCACAGCCGATCTCGCCCCTCTTCGACCTCACCGGCCGCACCGCCCTCGTCACCGGCGGCGCGAAGGGCCTGGGCCTCGCGATGGCGACCGCCCTGGCCCAGCACGGCGCCCCGATCGTCCTCGCGGACATCGACGACGAGGCCGGTGAGAAGGCCGCCGCGCAGCTCGCCGCCGACACCGGGGTGGACGTCTCCTACCGCCACCTCGACGTCACCGACCAGGAGCTGGTGGAGACGGTCGTCGCCGAGATCGACGAGGAGGTCGGCGGGATCGAGATCCTGCTGAACAACGCCGGGCGCACCAT
This sequence comes from Brachybacterium sp. AOP43-C2-M15, assembly GCF_052446295.1. Lineage (NCBI taxonomy): Bacteria > Bacillati > Actinomycetota > Actinomycetes > Micrococcales > Dermabacteraceae > Brachybacterium > Brachybacterium sp. AOP43-C2-M15. The sequence goes on along the minus strand of NZ_JBQSWB010000001.1, from coordinate 66,936 downwards.
CCACCACCCCCTCGAGGACGGCGACGGGGAGAAGTGGCGCGCGGTCATGTCGCTGAACCTCGACGGCGTCTACCACGTGCTCTCCGCCGTCGGGCGGAAGATGCTCGAGCGCGGACGCGGCTCGATCATCAACACCGGGTCCATGAGCGGGATCATCGCCAACGTCCCGCAGACGCAGGCCTCCTACAACGCCTCCAAGGCCGCCGTCCACAACCTCACCCGCTCCGCCGCCCTCGAATGGGCCGAGCGCGGGGTGCGCGTGAACGCGATCGCCCCCGGCTACATGCGCACCGAGCTGACCCGCGGGTTCTACGAGGAGGGTGGACCGCAGATCGATCAGTGGAACATGATGACCCCGATGAGTCGTCCGGGCGAGCCGCACGAGCTCGGCGGTGCCGCCGTCTACCTCGCCTCCGACGCCAGCACCTTCGTCACCGGGTCGATCCTCTCGATCGACGGCGGCTACACCGCCGCCTGACCGCCCCTCCGCCGACACCTGAGAAGAGAGTGCCGTGACCTATCTGTTCGACGATCCGAAGACCTTCCCCTCCGACGCCGTCGAGGGCCTGGTGGCAGCCCATCCCGAGGAGCTCCTGCGCGTGCACGGAGGTGTGGTGCGCAAGCGGGCCACGCCCGAGGGCCGGCCGGCCCTCGTCGTCGGCGGCGGCTCCGGGCACTACCCGGCCTTCGCCGGCTGGGTGGGCCCCGGCTTCGCCCACGGCGCCCCCTGCGGCAACATCTTCTCCTCGCCGTCCTCCGACCAGGTGTACTCGGTGGCCCGCAACGCGGAGCGCGGCGGCGGCGTGATCCTCGGCTTCGGCCACTACGCGGGCGACGTGCTCCACTTCGGCGTCGCCGCCGAGAAGCTGCGCGCCGAGGGCATCGACGTGCGGATCGTCGCCGTGAGCGACGACGTCGCCTCCGGGCGGACGGGCGAGCACCGCGACCGCCGCGGCATCGCCGGCGACCTGCCGGTGTTCAAGATCGCCGGCGCCGCGATCCAGGCCGGCGCCGACATCGACGAGGCGGAGCGCCTGGCGTGGAAGGCGAACGACGCCACCCGCTCCCTCGGCGTGGCCTTCGACGGCTGCGAGCTCCCCGGGGCCGACGACGCCCTCTTCCACGTCCCCGACGGGAGGATGGCGATCGGCCTGGGCATCCACGGCGAGCCCGGGATCGACGAGGTCGACATGCCGAGCGCCTCCGAGCTCGCGAAGGTCCTGGTCGACGGAGTGCTGAAGGAGACCCCCGAGCTGGACTCGGACCGGGTCGCGGTGATCCTCAACGGCCTGGGCACCGTGAAGTACGAGGAGATGTTCGTGGTGTGGAAGCACGCCGCGCAGCTGCTCGAGGAGGCGGGCCTGACCGTCGTGCGCCCCGAGGTCGGCGAGCACGTGACCAGCCTCGACATGGCCGGCCTCTCGCTCACCGTGATGCGGCTGGACGAGGAGCTCGAACAGCTGTGGCTGGCCCCGGCCGACACCCCCGCCTTCCGCCGCGGCGGCACCGTGGCCGGTGACCTCGGCGACGAGCGCGGCGAGATCTACACCCCCGGCGAGGACCCGATCCCCGAGGCGAGCGAGGAGTCCCGCGGCTCCGCCCAGCGCATCGGCGGCCTCCTCGGCGACGTCGCGGCGCTGCTGGTGGAGCTCGAGCCCGAGCTGGGACGGATGGATCAGGTCGCCGGCGACGGCGACCACGGCCAGGGCATGGTGCTCGGCTCCCGTGCCGCCGACGAGGCCGCCCACCGCGCCGTCGAGGCCGGCAGCGGCGCCCGCACCGTGCTCGTCCAGGCCGGCGCCGCGTGGTCCGCCGAGGCCGGCGGCACCTCCGGGGCGCTCTGGGGAGCGGCGCTGACCAGCATGGGCAGCGCCTTCTCCGACGACTCCGCGGTGAGCGCCGATCAGCTCCTCACCGGTCTGGTCCAGGCGGTCGAGGCCGTCGAGCGGCTGGGGCGTGCGAAGCCCGGTGACAAGACGATGGTCGACGCCGCCGTGCCCTTCCGCGAGGCGATCGCCCTCGCCCAGGCCTCCGGCGGCGAGGAGCCGCTGGGCCGCGTGATCACCACGGCCGCGGCCCGCGCCACCGAGGCGGCCGAGGCCACCTCCGAGATCGCCGCCAGCATGGGCCGTGCCCGCAACCACGGCGACAAGTCCGTGGGCACCCCGGACCCGGGCGCGATCTCCTTCGCGAAGATCGTCACCCTGCTCGGCGAGGCCTTCGCCGACTGAGGCACCCGCGGGGCCGGGCACGTCCGCTCTCCCGCCCCACCGACCACTGCGCCGCTCTCGCCGCGCGACCCCCACGACACGAAGGAGGCCCCCCATGGGCTGGAAGATCGTCACCGGATCCGACAACGCCGGCTACGGCCACAAGAGCGCGCTGAAGGAGCTGCTCGAGAGCGACCCGCGGGTCGACGCGGTCCTCGACGTCGGCGTGACCGGCCGCGAGGACGGCACCTACTACCCGAACGTCGCGGTCGAGGCCGCCGAGCGGATCGCGGCGGGCGAGGCGGACCGCGCGCTGCTGATCTGCGGCACCGGCCTGGGCGTCGCGATCGCGGCCAACAAGGTCCCCGGCGTCCGCGCCGTGACCGCCCACGACCTGTACTCCGTGCAGCGCTCGGTGCTCTCCAACAACGCGCAGGTGCTGTGCATGGGAGAGCGGGTCGTCGGGCTCGAGCTCGCGCAGGAGCTGGTCAAGGTGTGGCTGGACCTCGAGTTCGACCCCGCCTCCTCCTCCGCGGCCAAGGTCGACGCGATCTGCGCCTACGACGGCTCGCTCGAGCAGGCCTGACCGCCGCGCGACGGCACGGCCGGGGCTATTCCGCGAGGGCCTTCCCCCGCTGCTCGGGCAGGGTGAACGCGGCCGCGGCCGCGAGGGCGAAGGACAGGGCGAACACGCCGAAGGCCAGCCACTGGCCGCCGGCCACCACGAGCGCCGGCACCAGGAACGGAGCGATGATCGAGGCGAGGCGGCCGAAGGCGGCGGCCGCACCGGTGCCCGTGCCGCGCACCGCGGTGGGGTACAGCTCCGGGCCGATCGCGTACAGGGCGCCCCAGGCACCGAGGTTGAAGAAGCTCAGGAGGCAGCCCGCGGCGAGGATCGTCGCCTCGGAGTCCGCCATGCCGAAGCCCACGGCGGAGAGTGCGGAGCCCGCGAGGAAGACCGTCAGCGTCCAGCGCCGCCCGAGCACCTCGATCAGCCACGCCGCGGCGGCGTAGCCGGGGATCTGGGCGAGCGTGATGATGAGCGTGAAGGTGAAGGAGCGGGTGAGGTCGAATCCGCGGTCCACCAGCAGCGTCGGGATCCAGATGAAGGCGCCGTAGTAGGACAGGTTGATGCAGAACCACACCGCCCAGAGCCCGGCGGTGCGGGTCCGCAGGGCTGAGGACCAGATCCCGCCGGTGGCCTCGACCTCGTCCGCCACGGGGATCGCGCCCACCTCGTCGGCCGCGACGCGGGACGTGGCGACCGGCGCGTCGGACGGCGCGGACGCGTCGGAGGCGCCGGCCCCGCTCGTGACCGGCTCGGAGCCGGCACGGGAGTCGTCCGCCGGGGCGTCGATCCCGGCGGAGGCCTCGAGCTCGCGCACCACGCGCTCGGCCTCCTCGGTGCGTCCCTTCTTCTCCAGGAACCGCACCGACTCCGGCATCCCGAGCCGGATCACCAGCGAGTAGGCCGCGGGGACCAGGCCGATCGCGAGCGCCCAGCGCCACCCGGTCGGCCCCGAGGCGGCCACGAAGGTGCCGATCACGGCGGCGAGGATCCAGCCCAGCGCCCAGAACGCCTCGAGCCACACGACCACTCGGCCGCGGATGCGGGCCGGGGCGAACTCGCTCATGAGGGTCGAGGCGACCGGGAGCTCGGCACCGAGCCCGAGGCCGACGACGAAGCGCAGGACGATCAGCGCGCCCACGCCCATCGCGAGTGCGGAGGCGCCGGTGGCCAGGCCGTAGACCAGCAGCGTGAGGGCGAAGACCGAGCGGCGGCCGATGCGGTCGGCGAGCAGGCCTCCCACGCTCGCCCCGATCGCCATCCCGGCGAAGCCGGCCGAGGCGATGAGCGAGCCGTCGCCCTTGCTCAGCTCCCAGTGCACGCTCAGCGCGGCGATCACGAAGGAGATCAGGCCCACGTCCATCGCGTCGAGCGCCCAGCCGATGCCGGAAGCGCCCAGCAGCTTGCCGTGCTTGCGGGTGAAGGGCAGACGGTCCAGTCGCTGCGACCTGGTCAGCGGGCCGTCGGCCGTGTGGGCCGACGCCGCGGTGGGTGTGGGGTGCATTCTCATCTCCGGGAGGGGAAGGGAACGGGGGCGGACGTGGGGACGGGGGCGGACGTGGGGACGGGTGGGCACATCATGTCGCACGGGACGCGCGGGGCCCGAGGCGTGGATCACACTGCTCCGGGTGGGCGCCGGGGCGACGACACTCCCACTCCCGGTCAGTATGAGAAAAAGTCGGAGGTCTCAGAAGTGTTGCAGTCGTCGGAACCCCGCAGCCCTCGGAGGGCGTCAGCTGCCCGCGACCCGGTGCGGATCAGCGGGGAGGGTGGCAGAACAGGTCCACCTCGGCCTCACCCCGCAGCACGGCGAGGGCGCGGCGCGCCCGCGAGGCACCCCAGGGAGAGAGGAGCTCGGCGTCCGACTCCTCGATCAGCGCCCAGTCGTCGAGCTCCTCGACCTGCGCCACCACCGATCCCTCGAGCTGGGCCCGCGGGATCATGCCGGCGTCGAAGACGAAGTGCACGCCCATCGGCGCGCTGCGCACCGCGCTCGAGGGCAACCAGTCGACCGCCAGCAGGCGCCCCACCTCGACGTCCAGGCCGAGCTCCTCCTGCACCTCCCGCTGAGCGCAGGCACGGGCATCCTCCCCGGCGTCCACTCCGCCGCCGGGCAGCAGCCAGTGGGGCCGGTAGTTCGGCTTCTCGATGACGAAGCGGCCGTCCTCGTCGCGCAGGATCACGGCACCGGAGGTGATCGCCTTGGGGAGCGAGGCGAAGTAGGCGGGGTCCGGGAGCAGTCGCGGCATGACCCCATCGTGTCACCCCTCCGCGAGGAAGCGCAGGGCCGTTCCGGGCCGTGCCTGGGCCAGCAGGTCCGTCCCCGCCCGCGTGAGCACGGCGATCACCGGGTAGCCGCCGGTGGTGGGATGGTCCGGTCCGAAGACGACGGGCAGCCCCGAGGGCGGGACCTGGATCGCGCCCGGCACCATCGGCTCGCTCGGCAGCGAGCCGGTCTCCGCGGGCACCGGCAGCGCCTGCCCCTCCAGGCGCACCCCGACGCGGTCCGAGTCCGACCGCACGGTCCAGGTCGTGGCCAGCAGCGCATCCACCGCCTCGGTGCCGAGCAGCTCCTCGCGCGGGCCCAGGATCACCGGGAGCTCGAGAGCGGGCGCCGACCCTGCCGGCCCCGCCGTCGCTGCCGGCCCTGCCGTCGGTGCCGTCGGGGGGACGGGCACGCCCGCGTCCGAGTCGCCCGGGGAGTCGGCGGGCGCGACGGCGGCGGGGACGGCGTCCAGCCCGTCGCTCGGGCCGGCCAGCAGCACGTCCCCGGTCCGGAGCGGCGCGGGCCCGAGCGCGGCCAGGGTGTCGCGGGACAGGGCGCCGAGCACGGGCCCGCCCTGGTGCCCGTCCGACGGCCCGACGTCGGCGGGTGCGGAGCCGGTCCCGGCGCCGGGACCGGGGACTCGGGCGTCCGGCGCCGGTCCCGTCCCGTCGGCCGCTCGCACCCCGCGGATCCCGCCGCGGATCGCGAGCACCAGGTGCAGGCCCTGCGTCGCCGGTCCCGCGTCGAGGAGATCCCCGGCATCGAGGGCGATCGGCCGCTCCCGGGCCTCGGCGGCATCGAGCTCGAGGTCACGACCGTCCTCGTCGTGGCGGTGCACGACCAGCGGGGCCCGGGCACCGGAGACCGCGACCACCGTCGGCGCCATGGCGCGCAGCCGCAGCGGCCCGATCGCCGTCTCCAGCACCGCGGAGCGCGCGGGATTGCCGACGGCGAGGTTCGCACGCAGCATCGCGCCGCGGTCGAAGGCGCCGGAGCGGCTCACGCCGATGGCGGCGCGGCCGGGACGGCCGTCGTCCTCCACCACGGACCGGGGCCCGGGCGAGAGCACCTCGAGCACCGGGCTGCCGGGCACGGGCTGCGCGGACCGGGGCCGACGGCGCCCCAGACGACCGGGCACGGCGGCGGCGCCGCGGGCGGCGCGGGAGAGCGCGGTGGTGGGTGCGGCGGCCCGTGCCGTCGGCCGCTGCGGGGCGAAGCGCACCCGGGTGCCGGGGGCGAGCAGGGCCGGGGCCTCCCGGTCCACGTCGAACAGCACGGCGTCGCTGCGGCCGATGAGCTGCCAGCCGCCGGGGGACGGGCGAGGGTAGATGCCGCAGTACCGGGAGGCGAGGCCGACGGCGCCGGCCGGCACGGCGGTGCGCGGCTCGCCGCGGCGGGGCACGTCCCAGGGCGGGCCGACGGGGGCCGCGGAGTCCTCGGCGAGCAGATACGCGAAGCCGGGGGCGAAGCCGCCGAAGGCCGCCGTCCAGCGCGCCGCGGAATGGGCGTCGATCAGCGCGTCCGTCCCCATCCCGAGCAGAGCGGCGACCACGTCCAGGTCCTCGCCGTCGTAGACCACGTCGACGGTGACCTCCTCGCCCGGAGAGTCCTGCCGGTCCGGGACGGGCAGCTCGCGCAGCAGCGCGGTGAAGTCCTGCAGGTCCTGCGGGGCGGTGCCGGCGAGCAGCAGGGTGCGCTCGGCCGGGACCAGGTCCACCAGGTGCTCCGGGGACAGGGCCTGCACCGCGGCCGCGACGGCGAGCACCGCGGCGGTGTCCGGGTACTCGGCCAGCAGCGCGGTCTCGCCGGCGCGATGCACGGCCAGCGGGGGGTCGAGGGTGTCGGGGATCGTGCTCGTCGGCCGCGCGACCTCGCCGTTCCCGCTCACAGCGCCGCCTCGAGCCGCACGCCCGCCGACTCCAGGCCGGCGCGCACCGCCCGGGCGAGCTCCACCGCGCCGGGGGTGTCGCCGTGCAGGCAGAGGGAGCGGACCGGCAGCTCGACCCGGCTCCCGTCGGCCGCGCGCACCCGCTGCTCGGTGGCGATCGACAGGGCCTGCTCGGCGACCGCCGCGGGATCGGTGAGCACGGCGCCGGGCAGAGCGCGCGGCGTCAGGGTGCCGTCGGGGAGATAGGCGCGATCCGCGAACCCTTCGAGCACCACCTCGATCCCGGCCCTCCGCGCGACGTCGACCACGACGGCGCCGGGCGCGGCGACCAGCGGCAGCTCGCCGCCGAGCTCCTGCAGCGCCTGCACCACGGCGGCCGCCTGGGCCTCGTGATGGGCCAGGGCGTTGTAGAGGGCGCCGTGCGGCTTCACCCCGCGCACCTGCGCCCGCTCGGCCCCGGCCATCGCCTGCAGCGCCCCCACCTGCACGATCAGCAGATCGGTGAGGTCGGCGGGAGAGACGTCGAGGAAGCGCCGGCCGAAGCCGCCCAGATCCGGATAGGCGACGTGCGCGGTGATCGCGACGTCCCGGGCGCGGGCCGCACGGGTCGCCGCCCGCATGGTCCCCGGGTCCCCGGCGTGCCCGCCGCAGGCGATGTTCGCGGTGGTGACCACGTCGAGCATCGCGGCGTCGTCCCCCATCGACCAGGCGCCGTAGCCCTCCCCGAGGTCGGCGTTGAGGTCGAGCGGCGTGAGCTGGGCGGTCATCGGGGATCCTCTCCTTCACGCGGGGCGGCGGGGCATGTCCATTGTCGGCCCTCCGGAGGCCGATAGTGTCGAATCATGAGCCAGAACCCCGCCGACCGGCCCGTCGGCGCCACCCAGGATCCGTCCCCCACCACGCCGGGGGCGGTCCCCGACCTCCCGGCGGGTCTGGGATCGAGCGATCCTGCGGCCCCGATCCGCTTCTCCTCGTCGGACGTCTCCGCGGCGGCCGAGGTGCTGCAGCGGTCCGAGCAGGGCGACGCGGAGCTGCTGCTCGCCCTCACCGACGAGCAGCTCGCCGCGCTCGACGGCTACGAGCGGCGCCAGTTCACGGCGACGCCCTGGCTCGACGAGCACCCCGACCGGCGGAGCTTCGCGGCCGGGGTCGGGCTGCGGGCGCTCATCGCCGCCGGTCAGGTCCGCGAGACCGTCGACCCGGAGAGCGGACGGGCGCAGTGGCGAGCGGACCCCGAGCTCGCCGGCTGCCTGGTGCTGCGGCGCACCGCGACCCTCTTCCTCACCGCCGAGCGCACCGTGCAGACCGCCCAGGGCCCCCAGGTGCAGCGCCTGCACCACTGTGTGCACGACGACGGGGTGCTCGAGGAGGAGGTGACACCCCTCGGCATCCACCGCTTCACCCCGCTGCGGCGGGAGCAGGCCGTCGCCCGGCTGGTGCACCTGCTGGACCCCGAGGGCACGACCACCCGGTCGGGCGAGCCGCTGCGGGTGCGTTCCTCCGCTCTCGCGAGCAGCGCGATCGCCCAGCAGCTCGCCCTGACCCGCGCGCTCACCGTGCTGACCGTGGTCCGCACGGCCGACGGGACGGTGCAGCAGGCCAGCGTGTACGCGACACCGGAGGGGGTGCTGACGATGGAGGCCCTCGATCCCGGCGCGGACGACCCGCAGCTGGAGTTCCGCGCCGTGGACGCCGAGGACCTGCGCGCCCTCGCCACCGTCCTGATCACCGGCGGGGGAGCGCCCGGGTGACCTCTCTGCGCGGGAGGCGTTCGACGGCATAGACTCGAGACCTTCCGTGGGAGCCCGGGGTGCCGGGCTGAGAGGGCGCGCAGCGCCGACCACCAGCACTGGATGCGGATCATGCCGTCGTCAGGAGGAGAGCGCTCATGCAGCACGTCGTCGTCATCGGAGCGGGCATCGTGGGCCTGCTCACCGCGTACGAGCTGCGCCGCCGCGGGCACCGGGTGGAGCTGCGCTCGCAGGGGATCGCCGAGGGGGCGAGCTTCGCCGCCGCCGGGATGCTCGCCCCCGCCGCCGAGATCCAGCACGGCCAGGGGCCGCTGTGGGACATCATGCGCGCGGCCGGGGAGCTGCACCGCGAGCTCGCCGCGGAGCTCCCCGGCGCCGGGTACCGCGACGCCTCCACCCTCGTCGTCGGCCGGGACGCCGCGGATCTCGCGGACCTGCGCGCCCTGGGCGCCGTCCAGCGCGCGACCGGGGCCGAGGTGCGGGAGCTCACGGGCGCCGCGCTGCACCGCGAGGAGGGGGCGCTGCTGCGCGGGCTCGCCGGCGGCGTGCTCCTCGAGCGCGATCACCAGGTCGACCCGCGACGGCTCGCGGCGAGCGTCCTCGACGCCCTCGGGGCGACGGGGCCCTCGGACCCCGCGCCGCGCTCGGCCCGCTCCGTGCCCGGAGCCGGACCGCCCGTCGAGATCCGGCGGGGCGCGGTCACCGACTGCGCGGGGATCGAGGCCGACGCCGTGGTCCTCGCCGCCGGGCTCGGCGTCCCGGCGATCGACGGACCCCATCGCGCGCTCGACCTCTCCCTGCGCCCCGTCCACGGCGACATCCTGCGCCTGCGGGTCCCGCAGTCGCTGCTCCTGCCGGGGGAGGAGAACCTCGTCGGACGCACCGTGCGCGCCCTCGTGCGGGGCCGTCCCGTCTATCTCGTCCCCCGCGACGACCGCACCCTCGTGCTCGGCGCCACCAGCCGCGAGGACGACCTCGCGGGCACCTCCGCCGGCGGGGTGCTGCAGCTGCTCCAGGACGCCGCGGAGATCCTGCCCGCCGTGCGCGAGACCGAGCTGCTCGAGGTCACCACCCGCGACCGCCCCGGCACGCCCGACGACCTCCCGCTGCTCGGCCCGGTCCCCGGAGCCGAGCACGTGATCGTCTCCACCGGCTACCACCGCCACGGGATCCTGCTGGCCGCCTGGGCCGCGCAGCGCACCGCCGATCTGATCGACGCAGTCCCCCCGGACTCCCGCACGGCCGAGCACCTGCACGCCGTGCGCCCCGACCGCTTCACCCCCGGCGCCGCTCCGACCGGCGCCCCTGTCTTCGAGGAGGCCCGATGACCAGCACCCTTGCTCTCACCGTCAACGCCGAGGAGCGCGCGGTCCCCGCCGCGTGGACCGTGCGCGATCTCGTCGCCGATCAGGTCGGCCAGGAGGTCGGCGAGGACGGTCGCGCCGCCGACGGCGGATCGCTCGGCGTCGCCGTCGCCGTCGACGACGCCGTCGTCCCCCGCAGCCGCTGGGCCGCCACCGCTCTCACCGACGGTGCGCGCTGCGAGATCGTCACCGCCGTCCAGGGAGGCTGAGCATGACCACCACCGATCGCGCTCCCGCGGCTCCCTCTCCTGGGGCTCCCTCTCCTGCGGGCGACCCGCTGGTCGTCGCCGGCCGGGCCTTCGCCTCCCGGCTGATCATGGGAACGGGCGGAGCCCGGGACCTCGCCGCCCTCGAGCGGGCCCTGATCGCCTCCGGCACCGCTCTGACCACGGTCGCCATGCGCCGCTACTCGACGCAGACCCGCGGCTCGGTGTTCGAGCTGGTGCGCCGTCTGGGCATCGACGTGCTCCCGAACACCGCCGGCTGCTACAGCGTGCGTGACGCGGTGCTGACCGCCGAGCTCGCCCGCGAGGCGCTCGAGACCGACTGGGTCAAGCTCGAGGTCATCGCCGACGAGGAGACCCTCCTTCCCGACGGGGTGGAACTGCTCGAGGCCACCGAGGAGCTCGTGCGGCGCGGCTTCACCGTGCTCCCGTACACGAGCGACGACCCCGCGCTCGCCCGCCGGCTCGAGGACGCCGGCGCCGCCGCGGTGATGCCGCTCGGCAGCCCCATCGGCACCGGACTGGGGATCCTCAACCCCCACAACATCGAGATGATCTGCGAGCGGGCCGGGGTGCCCGTCGTCCTCGACGCCGGGGTCGGAACCGCCTCCGACGCCGCGCTCGCCATGGAGCTGGGCTGCTCCGCCGTGCTCGTGGCCAGCGCCGTCACCCGTGCCCGCGAGCCCGAGGACATGGCCCGCGCCATGGACCTGGCCGTGCGCGCCGGGCGCGCGGCCGCGGGGGCCGGTCGCATCCCGCGCCGCCGCCTCGCCCTGGCCTCCTCGGCCCCCGACGGGCTCATCGACCCCGTCGAGCGCGGAGAGAGCGGCGGACGGGAGGCCGAGTCGTGGTGACCCACCCCCCGCTGGTCGAGCCCGGGCCGGAGCTGCGCCCCGACCAGATCGACCGCTACCGCCGCCAGATCACCCTCGCCGCGATCGGCACCCTCGGCCAACGGCGCCTGCGCGCCGCCCGCGTCCTCGTGGTCGGCGCCGGCGGCCTGGGCACCCCCGCGCTGCAGTACCTCGCCGGCGCCGGCATCGGCACCCTCGCCGTCGTGGACGACGACGTCGTGGACCTCTCCAACCTCCACCGCCAGGTCATCCACGGCACCGAGGGTCTCGGCACCCCCAAGGTCGACTCCGCCGCCGACGCGGTGCGCCGGATCAATCCGGAGGTCTCGGTCGAGACCCATCGGACGCGCCTGGACGCGGAGAACGTCGTCGAGCTCGTGCGCGGCCACGACGTGGTGCTGGACGGCTCCGACAACTTCGCCACCCGCTACCTCGTGGCCGATGCCAGCGAGATCACGGGCGTGCCCGTGGTCTGGGGTGCGGTCCTGCGCCACCACGGTCAGGTCAGCGTGTTCTGGCCCGGTCGCAGCGCCCACTACCGCGACGTGTTCCCGGAGCCGCCGGCACCGGGCGAGGCGCCCTCGTGCGCCGAAGCCGGGGTGATCGGCACCCTGCCCGGGATGATCGGCACGGTCATGGCCTCCCAGGTGGTCCAGCTGGTCACCGGGACGGGCCGGCCGCTGGTGGGCACGCTCATGCTCTGGGACGAGGCGACCAGCTCCACCCGCTCACTGCGCATCGCGCGGGATCCGGACCGGGCCCCGGCCACGCGCGTCGAGGTGCCCGCCGCCGCGGACCCGTCCTGCCGGAGCGGCGGTCCGACGCAGGAGGAGACCCTCGACGTCCCGGCGCTGCGCCGGCTGCTGGACGGCGGCGTGACCCTCGTGGACGTGCGCGAGCCGTGGGAGACCGCCGCGGGCACGATCGACGGTGCGCACCCGATCCCGCTCGGGGAGGTCCTGGACCGCGGCGCGGAGGCGCTGCCCGGCGGCGTCGGCGGGGGCGAGGTGGTGCTGTTCTGCCAGGGCGGGGTGCGCTCCGCCCAGGCCCTGGAGAGGCTGCGACCGGCCTGGAGCGGGCGCGAAGGGCACCTGCGTCATCTCCAGGGCGGCTATGCGGCCTGGTCGGCGGACTCCTCGCAGCCCTGAGCCGCTGCCGGAGCCGGCCTCAGCCGGCGAGGGCCGACCACCGTGCCAGGACGTCCTCGAGCCGACCGTGCAGCCGCAGCGTCGCCTCGGGGTCGGCGCGGGTGGGTCCGTCGTTGAGGATCACGACGTCCTTGCCCGACTTCCCGGCGGCGCGCACGAAGCGCAGCCCGGACTGCACCGTGAGGCTCGAGCCGAGCACCAGCAGCGCCTCGGCGGCCTCCAGCGCCGCGAAGGCCGCGGCGACCACCTCGGGCCGGGCGGACTCCCCGAAGGACACCACGTCCGGCTTGAGGATCCCGCCGCACAGGGCGCACGGCGGATAGCGGAAGGTGCTGGTGCGATCCACCTCGGCGTCGCCGTCCGGGGCCTGGGCCGCATCGGCGGCGAGCTCCGGCAGGCGCGCGGCGAGCTCGGGGTTCATCGAGAGCATCCGCTGATGGAGAGCGGTGCGCGCGGAGAGCGCATCGCACTGCTGGCAGCGCACCCGGTCCAGACGTCCGTGCAGGTCGACCACCGGATCCGAGCCCGCGGCCGCATGCAGCCCGTCCACGTTCTGGGTGATCACCGCGGTGAGGGGGAGGGGTGTCGGGTCGAGCGCCGCGAGCAGTCGATGGGTCGCGCCGGGACGGGCGCTGCGGAACTGCTCCCAGCCCACCGTGGAGCGTGCCCAGTAGCGGCGCCGTGCGAGGTCGTGGCGCATGAACTCCTGGTAGGTCATGGGGGAGCGCGGCACCGCATCGCGACCTCGGTAGTCCGGCAGCCCGGAGCCCGTGGACATGCCGGCACCGGTGAGCACCGCGACCGGGCGTCCGCGCAGCAGCGCGAACCCTGCGTCGATCTCGTCCGGGACGCTCCGCAGGCCGTACTGCGCCCCCTCCATCGGCCCCCAGGCGGGCAGGCGCGGCCCGCCGCGGGTGGGACCGGGGCCGTCCAGCGGTGCGCGGGCGGCGGTGGAGAACCAGCGGCCGACGTCGGCGGCGGGGCCCGCCGTGCCCGGGACGGGAGCGTCCGGTTCGGTGTCGGAGCGGTGCGCGCGGCTCATCCCTCGAGCGTAGGCGCTGGGGCCCGGGCGTCGCGGGCGACCGTCTCCGCCGTCGCGGGTCAGCGGGCGGGCAGCGGCAGGATCCTCTCGTGACGGGCTCCCCAGCGCGCCGGCAGGCCGGGGGAGTCCGGGCCGTCGTCCCACCCGGCCGCCATCAGCGCCAGCGCCACGAGGGTGCCGCCGTTGGCCGGCAGGTAGGCGGGCAGTCCGGGGCGCTGGGGGAAGTGCCCGGCGCGGTCGCAGCGGTTCTTCACCGTCGGCAGCAGCAGGGCGTCCACCGCATCCTGCGGACGTCGCAGACGAGCCGCCGTCATCGCCAGCGCCGGGCAGTCCCAGCCCCAGGTGGAGTCCCAGTCCCAGTCCGCCAGCGCGTCCTCGAGCGCGGCCCCGGCCGCCTCGTCGGGGATCGTCCCGGTGGGCGGCACCATGCCGTGGGCCAGCAGATGCGAGGGATGATCGGACCTGTTCATCGCCGGTCCCGCCCGGAAGGTCGTGAGCCTGCCGTCGGCGCCCAGCGGGGAGTGGATCCGCTCGGCGATCGCGGTGAGCTCCCCGGCATCCCGCGCCCCGCGCCGGTGGCGCCAGCCGTCGGCCACCCGCAGCGCCCACGCCGTGTAGGCGAGCTCGAACGCAGGGTCCCGCAGATGCCGCCGCTCCGGGACGTGCCGCTCCTGGGCGCCGATCAGCGGCGGCCCCAGGCCGAGGCGCTTCCCGTCCGGCCGCAGCAGGTCCTGCAGGCACAGCGCCGTCTGCTCGACCAGCTCCTGCAGCATCGGATCGGCGCCGGAGGCGGGATCGGCGCGGCGCACGAGCTCGGCGAGGTGGATCGGGTGGGGCTGCTGCCACAGCAGGAACGGCCCGATGTCGCTCGGGGACTCTCGCAGGTCGGGGCCGATCTGCTTGGGCCAGCGCGCCCCGCGGCATCCCTGCCGTCGGGCCGTCTCCTGCGCGACGGGCAGCGCCGTGGCGTAGAAGGACAGGCTGCGGCGCAGCGAGGGCGCATCGCCCCAGAGGGCGAAGTGGGCCGCATGCCACCAGTGCATCTCGAGATGGAACTTGCCGTGCCACGAGTTCGCGAGCAGACCGGTCTCCGCCGGCGGGAGCTCCCCGGCGGCATGGACCCGCTGGAGGTAGCGGGACAGCACCGCCCTCCGCTCGATCTCCTCGGCCCGGGGGTCGTCCGCCGCGCCCAGATCCAGGACGCCGGTCGTCTCCCAGTGCTCCGCCCAGAAGCGTGCCGCCCTCTCGCGCACCGCGGGACCGGTCGGCTCCGGCAGTCGGCCCCGGGCCGTCGCTGCCGGGGGAGCGGCGCGGGACGCGCGGGGGAGGAGCTCGAGGACCACGTCGAGAGCACCGCGTCCGGGGTCCGGCTCCAGGCGCACCGTCTGCCCGTCGGCAGGCATCGGCCGGGCGCCGTGGACGAGGACGTCGTACTCGAGGTCATCGACCTGGCGACGGATCCGATTCCCCTGCGTCGACGTGCTGTGGTCCGACGGGCGCGTCCAGTCGGCCGCGAGGTCCCAGCCCCGTGACCCGTAGGGGAAGTCCAGCACCAGCTCCAGGCCGGGAGCGTCGATCCGCAGAGCGAGCGCGTCGAGGGTCGGGTCCGAGGTGGTGCTCACGGTGCAGCGGGTCCCGCGGTACCGGAACGTCGAACGGACCGTGCCAGTCCACAGGTCCAGCTGCTGGTCGGCGTCCGTGATCTCCTCGGGACGCGGGCTCGCGCCCCTCGCCGGATCGGACAGCGCGAAGCGGAGCAGGGAGAGCTTGTGCGGATTCTCCCGGAACCAGGCCGCGGTGGGCCCCGGGTTCTCGGTGCCCTCCTCGAGGTCCATGTGCAGGGCCCGGCCGCGCGGGGAGTCGTAGGGGCGCGGCAGGGACTCCCACGGCGCGGCCGGCGGATCGGGCATCGTGTGCCACCCCCACTCGGCGAGCGTGTTGACCCTGGTCTCGCTGCTGCCCGGCCCGCAGAAGGTCTGGGTCCCGGTGCGGTCCACGCCTGCGGCGAACCCTCCGTTGCCCACGGAGAGGATCACGTCGTCGTCGCCGCTCAGCCGTGGGGAGTGGCGTGAGACGACGGTGCGGACATCGATGCTCGTGCTCATCGGGTGCTCATCGGGTGCTCATCCGGCGACGGCGGCGACGGCCTCGTCGTGCCAGGACCGCGCGGCCTGCTCCGCCGTCGCGTTCCCGAACAGGACGTCGTTCTGGTGGCGAGGGGTGATCTCCTCGACCGCGGTGGAGCCGGCCGGCCCGATCCAGGTGGGCTTGAGCTCCTGCTCGCCCAGGGCGGAGATGTACTCGACCTCGCGCTGCGCGGTCCCGGACAGCTCGGGCAGGATCGCCTGCCGCACCTCCTCGACCGCGGGGACGCCGCGGTCGGTGAGGATCAGCGTCCCGGCCTCGGGGTCGTTGATCAGGAAGTCGACGAAGGTCGCGGCGATCTCGGGAGCGGCGGTGCGGGCGGAGATGGTGTAGAGCTGGGAGGACTGCAGCCACACCCCGGTCTCCTGCGATTCGCCGGGGACCTTGACGATCTCGAGGTCGGCGCCCGCGGCCTCGGACAGCGCGGTCAGCGAGCTGGACCAGGTGAGCATGAAGGCGGCGAGGCCGCGGCCCACGAGAGTCTGCTCGGGGCCGACGTCCGTCAGCTCGACCAGCTGATCCGCTCCGGGGGAGGCACCGCTGTCCACGAGGCTCTTCGAGAACGCGAAGAAGGACTCCACGGTCGCGGCGTCCACGCCGATCTCGCCCTCCTCGGTGTAGAGGATCTGGCCGTTCTGGCGGGCCCACAGATCGATCGAGTCGTGGGAGAACACCGTGCCGGAGCCGTAGGTCCCCTCGGGGGAGCTCTCGCTCACCGCAGCCGCCGCCTCGGCGAAGTCGTCCCAGGTCCACGTCTCGGTGTCCGGCAGCTCGACGCCCGCGGCCTCCAGCACCGCCCGGTTCACGATCATCCCGGGGGCGTTGATCCCCGTCGTCACGGCGATCTGGACCCCGTCGACCTGCCCGTTGGTGCGGGCGGCCTCGTCCATCGTGCTCAGGTCGAGGACGTCCTCGACCTCGCCGAGGTCCAGGAGCACGTCGCGCGCCGCGTACTCCGCGGGATAGGCCCCGCCCATGGTCATCACGTCGGGCTCGTCCCCGGCGGCGACGGAGGTGGCCAGCTTGTCGAAGTACCCGGAGATGTCTCCGGGCTCGGTGTCGATCTCGATCTCGGGGTGCTTCCGGACGAAGAGATCGATCACGGCCCCGGTGGTGGCGGCGCGTTCGGGGTTCCCCCACCAGGAGAACCGCAACCGGGTGTCCTCGGCGTCCGCCCCGGGGGAGGCGTTGGGTCCGCAGGCGGCCAGGGAGGGCAGGGCGGTTGCGGCGGCGAGCAGTCCGAGCGTGCTTCGGCGAGTGATCATCGGTGAGCCTCTCGTGCGGGAGTGCGGGAGTGCGGGAGTGCGGGAGTGCGGGAGTGCGGGGGGCAGTGGTGCGGTGGTGCGGTGGTGCGCAGCGACTCGGGCGCCGGGCGGACGGGGCCGGTCAGGTCTCGGGCTGCATGTCCGTGAGGATGGTGAGGATCTCCTCGGCGACCTCGGCGGGAGGTCGGCTGCCGAACAGCGACTCCTCGCCCAGCCGGGAGAACTCGTCCCCGAAGCCGACGCCTGAGGCGGGGGTGACCAGCGGCGGGCTGGACACCTCGGCCTGCATGTCCCGCGCGAAGTCCAGGGCGACCATTTCGCCCTCGTCCAGCACCGACTCCATCTCCGTCTGCAGCTCGGGGAAGGCGGTCACCCCCCGCTCGATCCGGAGGACCCGCGCGGCGTCCTCGTCGCGCAGCAGGAAGTCGACCAGGGTCCCCGCGCCCTCGGGGTTCGTGGTCCCGGCGGCGATCGACCAGTACATCGAGGCCTTGTTCGCCATCTGGTGGTCCCCGCTGGTGCGGGCGGGGAGGCGCAGCAGCCGCAGCGGGGAGCCGGAGGACTGCTGGAAGGTCTGCACCTGGGTGTGGAACTGCAGGTGGAAGGCCGCGCGGTTGTTGCCGAAGCGGCCCTGCTCGACCCCGGCGGCGAAGTCCTCGAGCTGTTCGGAGGGGCCCAGGGCCGCGCCGGACTCCACCAGGGACAGGGCGTGCTCGAGATACGCCACGATCGTGTCGTGGCTGATGAGGGTCTCGTCCTCACGGGGGAAGAGCTGCTCGCCGCTCTGCCGCGCCCACGCGCCGAGCTCCGCGGCGCTGGTGCCGAAGAAGTCGAAGCCCACCACGTCCTCGTCCGCACTCGCGGCCCAGTCGCTCACCTGGGCGGAGATCTCGGCGAAGTCGTCCCAGGTCCAGGTGGTGTCGTCGGGCATCGGGACGTCGGCCTGCTCGAGGAGCGTGGGGTTCACGCCGACGGAGAAGATCCCGATGCCGAGCGGGGCGCCGACGAGGGTGCCGTCGGCGAGCCGCCCGGTGTCGAGCACGGCATCCTCCATCCCGCTGAGGTCGAGCACGTCGGAGAGCGTCTCGAGGTCCAGCAGGGAGGAGCGGGTGCCGTAGGAGTCGATGTAGGACTCGTCCATCTGGAGCACGTCGGGCGCGTCCCCGCCGGCGAACTGCGTGGCGAGCTTGTCCCAGTAGCCCGTCCACTCGCTGTACTCCGGGGCGACCGCGACGTCCTCGTGCGCGGCGGCGAAGAGGTCGAGGGCCTCGTGGGTCATCTCCGCCCGCAGGTCGCCTCCCCACCAGTAGATCCGTACCGGGCCGGCGTCCCCGTCCCCGTCGCCGGATCCGCGGGTGGCGTTGGGGCCGCAGGCGGCCAGGGCGGGCAGGCCGCCGGCGGCGGCGAGCAGGGCGAAGGTGCTGCGACGGGTGATCATCATCGATCCTTTCCTCGCGGCATCGATGCCGGAGATTGAGTCGTCTCAGACGGGGCAACAGTGTCCCATGCCGACGGGTCGACCCCTCGGGTGCTCCCGCGGGCGGTGCTCTCGAGGGGCACCGCGTCGCGCGGCCTCGGAGCATCGTGACCCGGGCGTGATGGAGCGGGCTTGACAGCACTCTCGTGAAGCGCTTTCCTGTAGTGAATCACCTCACGGTCGAGCCGTCCACCCGGACGGCGGGCAGCGAGGTCCGCACCACCGAGTTGAAACCTTCCATCGACGGTCCGTCGGGTCACCCCTGCCCGCACCGTCGGCCTCCTGCCGGATCGTCCGCGACGGCCGCTCCGACGCTCCGCCCCTCACCTGCACCACGACGATCAAAGGAGATCTCATGCTGAACCGACGCATGGCACTGTCCGCCGGCCTCGCCCTCCCCGCCCTCGCCGGCCTCGCGGCCTGCGGCCCCAACGCCGCCGGCGGCACCGGCGGCGGGGACGACGGCGAGAACGGTTCCGCCTCGCTCCGCCTGGCCTGGTGGGGCAATCCCACCCGTGACGCCGACACCCAGGAGGTCGTCGAGGCCTTCGAGGAGGTCGACGACTCCATCTCGATCTCCCTCGAGCCCGGGGAATGGGGAGGGTACTGGGACAAGCTGGCCACCCAGACCGCCGGCGGCGACACCCCCGACATCATCCAGATGGACGAGAAGTACATCGCCGAGTACGGCGGTCGCGGGCAGCTGCTCGACCTCGCCGAAGCGGGCCTGGACACCTCCGAGTTCGCCGAGGGCGCCGTCGAGGTCGGCGAGCTGCCGGACCACGGGCTGCTCGCCATCAACGCGGGCCTGAACGCGGTGACCATGCTGGCGAACCCCGCGGTGTTCGAGGAGGCCGGCGTCGACCTCCCGGACGACTCCACCTGGACCTGGGACGAGTTCATCGACATCGCCACCGAGATCACCGAGAACACCGAGGACGGCACCTGGGGCAGCAGCCAGTTCGGCGGGGTCCAGGCCCTGTTCCAGGTCTGGGTGCGACAGATGGGGCAGGACCAGTACAAGGACGGCGGCGCCGGCTTCGACGTCGACGCGGCCACCTCGCTGCTCGAGTACGCGCTGCGCCTCCAGGACTCGGAGGCGAGCCCCGGTGCCAGCGTCTCCGTCGAGGACGGCAACCAGTCCCAGGACCAGACGCTCTTCGCCACCGGCAAGCAGGCGATGATCCCGGCGTGGTCCAACCAGGCCGTCGCCTTCGACTCGATGATCGGAGGGGGCGCCGTGCTGCTCCGGCCGCCGTCGATGTCCGGCTCCGCCGCCGATGCGCAGCTCTGGTACAAGGCGTCGATGTACTGGTCCATCTCCGCGACCACCGCGGATCCCGAGGCGGCGCTGAAGGTCGTCGACTTCCTGGTCAACTCCCCGGAGGCCGGCAAGATCATCTCGGTCGAGCGGGGCGTGCCCGGGAACCTCGCAGTGCGCGAGGCGATCACGCCGGACCTCGACGAGTCCAACCTGCTGGCGGTCGACTACCTCGAGGCCATCGAGGACGAGCTCGGCGAGGCCCCCGAGATCACCCCGCAGGGAGGCGGCGAGTTCGAGTCCATCCTCCAGCGGGCGAGCGAGGACGTCCTCTTCGGCAACATCACCGCGGAAGAGGGTGCCCAGCGACTCGTCGACGAGCTGGAAGCAGCCCTGTCCTGATCAACCTGGCACCCGTCCCGTGAGAGCGGGGCGGGGCCGCAGGGCCTGGCCACTCGGGCAGCGGATCGACCGCTCCGGGTGACTCGCGGGCCGGCCGGGGCGGCTGCCCCGGCCGGCCCCGGAACGGCCTCCAGCGCAGAAGGGAGTGACCGTATGAGTGCGGTCGGAGAACTGACACAGATGGTGTCGAAGAGGAAGAAGGGCGGGGCGAAGGCGGAGCATCCGGACAACAAACCGGCGCTGCTGTTCATGACGCCGTGGCTGCTGGGATTCCTGGGCATCACGCTGCTGCCGATGATCGCCTCGTTCGTCCTGGCGTTCACCGACTACAGCCTGCTGGCCCCGCCGGAGTTCGTGGGGCTGGCGAACATCCGGGAGATGATCGGCGACACCCGCCTGCACAACTCGCTCGTGGTCACGTTCATCTACGTGTTCGTCGGCACGCCGCTGCAGCTCATCGCCGCGCTGGCCCTGGCGGTCGTGCTGAACCAGGGGATGAAGGGCCTGTCCTTCTACCGCTCCGTGTTCTACCTGCCGTCGCTGCTGGGCGGATCGGTCGCGATCTCGATCCTGTGGCGCCAGATGTTCGGCGCCAACGGTCTGGTCAACCAGCTGCTGGAGGTGCTGGGCTTCACGGGCATGCCGGGCTGGGTCTCGAACCCGGACACGGCGCTGAGCACGATCATCCTGCTGAACGTGTGGACCTTCGGCTCGCCGATGATCATCTTCCTGGCCGGTCTGCGGCAGATCCCCGAGATGTACTACGAGGCGGCCTCGGTCGACGGGGCCTCGAAGGTCTCGCAGTTCTTCAAGATCACCATCCCGCTGCTGACCCCGATCATCTTCTTCAACGTGGTCCTGCAGGTGATCAACTCGTTCCAGACCTTCACCCAGGCCTTCGTGGTCTCGGGCGGGACCGGCGGTCCCTCGGACTCGACGATGTTCTTCACGCTGTACCTGTACCAGAAGGGCTTCACCCAGTTCGACATGGGCTATGCCTCCGCGATGGCGTGGCTGCTGCTGATCATCGTCGCCATCTTCACCGCCATCAACTTCTTCGTCTCCAAGTTCTGGGTGTTCTACGATGACTGATCTCCACCACCGGCCCGAGACGGGCGCGAGCGATCCCGCCGCCGGCACCACGACCATCACCCCCAAGGCCCGGCCCCGCCGCCTGGTGCGGCGCACCGTCAAGCACGTGCTGATGGCGGCGGCGAGCCTGGCGATGATCTATCCGCTGCTGTGGATGGTGGTCTCCTCGCTGCGACCCAATGAGGAGATCTTCCGCAATCCCGGCCTGTGGCCGCTGAGCTTCAACACCGAGAACTTCGTCTCGGGCTGGAACGCCCTGGCGCACCCGTTCTCGCACTACCTGATGAACTCCACCCTGCTGGTGCTGGGCTGCGTGATCGGGAACCTGGTGGCCTGCTCGCTGACCGCCTACGCCTTCGCGCGGCTGAAGTTCTGGGGCCGCAACATCGCCTTCGCGCTGATGCTGATGACGCTGATGCTGCCGATCCACGTGGTGATCGTGCCGCAGTACATCATGTTCAGCCAGACCGGCTGGGTGAACACGATGCTGCCGCTGATCCTGCCGAAGTTCCTGGCCACCGACGCCTTCTTCGTGTTCCTGATGGTGCAGTTCATCCGCGGCATCCCCAAGGAGCTGGACGAGGCCGCCCGCATCGACGGGGCCGGTCACTTCCGGATCTTCTTCCAGGTGATCCTGCCGCTGATGCTGCCGGCCCTGGCCACCACCACCATCTTCACCTTCATGTGGACGTGGAACGACTTCTTCGGCTCCCTGATCTACCTGACCACCCCGGAGAACTTCACCGTCCCGCTGGCGCTGCGCCAGTTCCTGGACACCCAGGGGGCCTCGAACTGGGGCGCGATGTTCGCCATGTCGGTGCTGTCGCTGGTGCCGCTGTTCCTGGTGTTCCTGTTCGGTCAGCGCTTCCTGGTCAAGGGCTTCGCCACCACCGGTATCAAGTAGACCCGATCACCCCTCGGCGACCGACCGACCGTCCCGACCGCCTCCCCCGACCCCGCGGCCGCCCTCGGCTGCTATCCCGCCGCCATCCGCCGCCACTCACTGCCAGGAGAGACATGACCACCCGCTACGCCCTGATCGGTGCCGGGCACCGAGCCCAGATGTACCTCGACGCGATCGCCGGACCGCATGCCGATGTCGCCGAGCTGGTGGCGCTGCTGGACGTGAACCCCGCTCGGAGCGAGTTCCACCGCGACCGGGTGCCCGCCTTCGCGGACGTGCTCCTCGCCGGTCCCGAGCAGCTCGAGGAGGTGATCCGCGAACAGCAGGTGGATCGCGTCATCGTCACCAGCGTGGACCGGCTCCATGCCGAGCACGTGGTCCGCTCCCTCGAGGCGGGGGCCGACGTGGTGGTCGAGAAGCCGCTGACCATCGACGCCCCGTCGGCCCGCGCCATCCAGGAGGCGATCGACCGCACCGGACGCTCCGTGGTGGTGACCTTCAACTACCGCTACAGCCCGCGCAACACCGCGCTGAAGCAGGTCATCGCCTCCGGGGAGATCGGCGAGGTGGTCTCGGTGACCTTCGAGTGGGTGCTGGACACCCAGCACGGCGCGGACTACTTCCGTCGCTGGCACCGCGACAAGACCAACAGCGGCGGCCTGTTCATCCACAAGGCCGCCCATCACTTCGACCTGGTGAACTGGTGGATCGCGGACACTCCCGCCCGCGTGTACGCCCGGGGCGGACTGCGCTTCTACGGGGCCGACGCCGCCGCCCAGCGCGGGCGGGCCCCGCTGCCGGGGCGCGGCACGCACGACGGGCCGCACGATCCCTTCGAGCTGGACCTGCGCTCGGACGAGCGTCTCGAGGCCCTCTACCTGAAGGCCGAGGAGCACGACGGCTACCAGCGCGACCGCTCCGTGTTCGATGCCGGGATCACCGCGGAGGACAACCTCACCGCCCTCGTGGACTACTCCCGCGGCGCCGTGCTGACCTACGCCCTGAACGCCCACAGCCCCTGGGAGGGCTACCGGGTCGCGGTCAACGGCACCGCCGGCCGCGCGGAGCTCGAGGTGGTCGAGCGCGCCGAGGTGATCGCGCAGGGCGGTGACGGGTCCGGCTCCTCCGCCCACGTGGACCCGAGCGCCGTCGCGGTCACCACCGCCGACGCCGGCGCGCGCGAGCGGGGCGAGCGCCTGGTGGTGCAGACCCACTTCGCTCCCGCCCGGGAGGTCGAGATCCCCGAGGGCACGGGCGGTCACGGCGGCGGTGACGCGCTGCTGCTGCGCGACGTGTTCGTCGGCCCGGCGCAGGACGAGCTCGGCAGGCCCTCCGACCACCGCGACGGACTGCGCGCGATCTCGGTCGGCATCTGCGGCAACGAGTCCCTGAGCAGCGGCCTCCCGGTCGACGTCACCGAGTTCCTGGGCCTGGACCTCCGGCGCGCGACGGACGCCACGTCGCGGCTCGCAGGGAGCGCGGGGCTCGCAGGGAGCTCAGCGCCCGCGGGGACCGCGCAGGCCCTGCGATGAGCGACCCCGTGCGCGTCGCGCTCGTCGGCACCCGCGGCTTCGGGGCCGTGCACCTGCGCACTCTCGACCGGCTCAGCGCGGAGGGCCTGGCCCGTCTGGTCGGCGTGGTCGACGTCGCCGAGCCCCCGGCGGAGGTCGCGGGGATCCACCACCGCGACCTCGCCGAGCTGTTCGGTGCGCTCGGAGCTGATGACCGCCCCGAGGTGGTCATCATCGCCACCCCGATCGACACCCATGTGCCGCTCGCGCTCGAGGCGCTCGGCGCGGGGTGCGACGTGTATCTCGAGAAGCCCCCGGTGCCCGCCCTGGAGGAGCTGCCGCTGCTGCAGGACGCGGCCGATGCCGCCGGGCGCAGCGTGCAGGTGGGGTTCCAGGCCCGCGGCGGCGCCGGCATCGACGCGCTGCGGGACGCCATGGCCGGCGGCGAGCTCGGGGAGATCCGTGCGGTCCGCGCCTACGGGGCGTGGCAGCGCGATCGGGCCTACTACCGCCGCTCCCGCTGGGCGGGCCGGCGGCGGCTCGAGGGCCGACGAGTGGCCGACGGGGTCGCCACCAACCCGCTCGCCCACTCCGTCCACGCGGCGCTCGCGCTCGCCGGGATCCGGACCGCCGAGGACATCTCCTCGGTGGTCACGGAGCTGCGACGCGCTCACGACATCGAGGCCGACGACACGAGCTTCCTGCGGATCGAGCCCGCCGCGGCGCCGGGCGCCGCGGGCGAGGCGGGAGCCGGCAGCGCTCGTCCCGTCGTGCTCGCGGCCCTGACCACCACCGCTCCCGACCAGTCCGCCCCACGCGTGGACGTGGTCGGGACGCAGGGCTCGGCCCGCCTGTTCTACACCGAGGACGTCGCCGAGGTGCGCACGGTCGACGGCGCCGTGACCCGTCACGAGTACGGCCGCACGGACCTGGTCGAGAACCTGCTCGCCCATGTGCGCGACCGGTCGATCTCTCTGATCAGCCCGCTCGCGGACACCGGGGCGTTCAGCGCCGTGCTCGAGGCGATCCAGGCCGCCCCGGACCCTCGGCCCATCGACCCCGGATCAGTCACCTGGGTGGGCGAGGAGGACGCCGCCCATCCCGTGGTCGCCGACATCGAGAGCATCCTGGAGGAGGCTCTCGAGACCGGTCGGCCGTTCAGCGAGCTCGGCGTCCCCTGGGCGCGGGAGGACGCCGTGCACACCTGGACCCCGTCCCGAGGCTGAGCTCGGACACACCACGAAGGAGCCCCATGCCCGCTGCCACCGTCGCCCAGGTCCTGGACCGCCTCGACCGGCCCGATCCCACAGCGCGCCCCATGATGCGCTGGTGGTGGTTCGGGCCCGACGTCGACGAGGCCGAGATCGACCGTGAGCTGCGAGCGATGGCGGACGCCGGCCTGGGAGGGGCCGAGGTCTCCTTCGTCTATCCCCTGCGGCCGAGCTCCCCGCAGTACCTCTCAGACCGGGCCATGGGCCGCCTCCGTCACGCCGCCGAGACCGCCCGGGAGCTGGGCCTGCGCCTGGACGTCACCCTCGGCAGCGGCTGGAGCTACGGCGGCGCGCACATCGGGCCCGAGCACGCCTCCCGTCGCCTGCGCTGGGAGCGCCGCGATCTCGGACCGGCCGCGTTGAGCGTCGACCTGGTGCCCTCCTGGCCCGGGGACGAGGTGGTCGTCGCCTGCCTCGGCGACGGCCTCCCGCCGTCGGCCTGGCGCCCGCTGGACCTCGAGCGCGACCTCGAGCGCGACCACGGCGTCGGCCCGTCGCCCGACCGCGGCCCGTCCGCTCCCCCGGTCCGGCTCGAGATCCCCGCGGGCCGCGGGCCGCGCACCGTGCTGATCGCCTGGTCGACCACCACCGGCCAGCAGGTCAAGCGCTCCGCCGCCGGCGCCGAGGGGCCGGTGCTGGACCATCTCAGCGCCGCCGCCACGCGCCACCATCTCGAGGTGGTGGGGGAGCGGATCCTCCGGGCCGTCCCGGCCGAGCTGCTCGGCTCCGTGTTCAGCGACAGCCTCGAGGTGTACGACGCGGGATGGACCGCAGGCCTGCCCGAGCACTTCCGGGCCCGCCGCGGCTACGACCCGCTGCCGCTGCTGCACCTGCTCGAGGTGGACGGCCCGGGCGCCGCGGCATTCCGGGAGGACGTCGGCCTCACGCTGTCCGAAATGGTCGAGGAGAACTTCGTCGCGGTCTGCCGGGAGTGGGCCGAGGATCACGGGGTCCGCTTCCGTCTGCAGGGCTACGGCGAGCCCCCGATCACCCTGAGCGCCCAGCGCGGAGCCCACCTGATCGAGGGGGAGGGCGCCGGATGGACCTCGCTGACCCAGTCGAGGTGGGCCTCGTCGGCCGCGCATCTCGAGGACCGCCCCTCCGTGTCCAGCGAGATCTGGACCTGGGTGCACTCCCCGTCCTTCCGCGCCACCCCGCTCGATCTCCTCGGCGAGGCCCATGAGCACCTGCTGCTCGGCATCACCCGCTTCGTGGGCCACGGCTGGCCCTACAGCGCCCCCGACGCCCCGGGGCTGGGCTGGACCTTCTACGCCGCCGGCGCCCTGGACGACCGCAACGCCTGGTGGCCGGCCATGCCCGAGCTCACCGCGTACCTCACGCGCCTCGCCGGCGTGATGAGCGAGGGCAGGCCGGGGGCCGACGTGGCCCTCTACCTGCCCTATGCGGACGTGCGAGCCGCCCACTCCGGCGGTCACGACCTGTGGCGCGCCTGCCGGGCCCATGTGGGAGAGGAGATCCCGGCCCGGATCCGCCGAGCCGGCTACGACCTCGACCTGGTCGACGACGACGCGCTGAGCACCCTCGACCCCGCCGCGTATCCGCTGGTGGTGCTGCCGCGGGTGCACCGCCTCCCTCGGGCCGCGAAGGAATGGCTGGACCGGGTGCGGGAGGCCGGCGGGACCGTCCTGGCGGTGGACTCCCCGACCTACCCCGCGGGGGTCGCCGCCACGGCGCCGGCGGACCCTCTCGACGATGCGACGCTCGTGGACCATTCCCTGCTGGCCGCCGCTGCCCAGCAGGCGGGGCGGGGGGCCGACGAGCAGCAGGCGCCGCGGGCGACCGCCGACGGCGCTGCGGACCCGCTCGAGACCGCGCTGCGCGCCGCGCTCGAGCCGCCGGTGCGGGTCGACGGGGGCGGCGGCGACCTCGGGGTGGTGCGACGCCGTCTCGAGGACGGCGATCTGTACCTGCTCGCCAACACCGGGCCGACCACCCGCGAGCTCACCGTGCACCTGCGCGAGCCCCGCACCCACCTGGCGCTGTGGGATCCCGCCGACGGGACGCGCACCGCTCTCGCGGCCGACGGCGGGTCGCTGCGGCTGGCGCCGTACCAGGCGATGCTGCTGGTCGCCGACGACGGCTCCGGTGACGGCTCCGGCGGGGGCGAGGACGGGAACGAGGACGGGGCAGAGGTCGAGGCCGGTACCCGGTGCGAGCGGGCCGTGCCCGCGGCGAGCAGGAGCGCCTCGGTCACGGCTCCTGACCCGGTCGCCACCCCGGACCAGGTCGCCGTCGACGGCTGGACCCTCGCGCGCGGCGACCGCGCAGCGCAACCGGTCTCGCTGCCGCATCTGCGCGATCCGGCGCCCGATCCGGATCCGAGCCCGATGGTGTTCGAGACCACCGTGCACCTCACCGCCGAGCAGCTGCGCGGCCGGATCGTGCTGGATCTGGGCGAGGGCACGCCGCTGCCGCCGGTGCCCGGCGTCCAGGGCTACCGTGCGCACCTCGCCCCGCCCGTGCGCGAGATCGCGGTGGTCGAGGTCGACGGCCGCCGATGCGGGGTGATCTGGCGCCCGCCGTACTGCCTCGACCTCACCGCCGCGCTGCGGCCGGGAGGGAACCGACTGCGGATCCTCGTGCACGGCACCACGGCTCCCGCCGCCGCCGCGGATCACGAGGCCGCGGCGACGGTCGCCGCCGCGCACGCCGCCTACGGCGAGAGATTCCAGCAGCAGCAGCTCGAGCGGATGCTCGACGGCGTCGCCACCGGCCTCGCCGTCGTGCCGCAGCTGCGGCTCCTCTGAGGGCCCGCAGGTCCCCCGCGGCGGTCCGGGCCCTCAGGTCTCGGGCTGCATGTCGGCGAGGATCTGGAGCATCTCGTCGGCGACCTCGGACGCCGTGCTCCTGTCGAACAGCGCGTCCTGCGCGAGCCGCGTGAACTCGTCGCCGAAGCCGACGGCGCTCGCGGGGGTCACCACGGGCGGCTTGACGACCTCGTCCTGCATCGCCTGGGCGAAGTCGAGGGAGACCAGTTCGTTCTCGGTCAGCAGAGGGCGCACGGCCTCCTGGATCGCCGGGAAGGCGGGGATGCCGCGCTCGATCTTCAGGACCTCGGCGGCGCCTTCGTCGGTGAGCAGGAAGTCGCTCAGCGCCCCGGCGGCGTCGGGGTCCGCGGTCTGGGCACCGATCGACCAGTACATCGAGGCCTTGTTGACCATCTTCGCCTCACCGCTGGTGCGCCCGGGCATGCGCAGCAGCTGCAGCGGATCCCCGGTGGAGTCCTGGAAGGTGAGGATCTGGGAGCTCGGCACTTGCTGGAAGGCACAGCCGGCCGTCGCGAACATGCCCTGCTCGAGGCTCGCCGAGGAGTTCTCGATCTGCGCGGCCGCATCCGGCGCGGCGCCGGTGTCGGTGAGCTTCCGGGTGAACTCGAGCAGGGAGACGATCGTGTCCTTGCTGACCGGCTGCTCGTCCTCCCGCGGGAAGAGCTGCTCGTCGCCGCTCTGACGCGCCCAGGCGGCGAGGTCCCCGGCGCCGAGTCCGAAGGAGCTGGTGCCGAAGACGCTCTCGCCTGCGGACTCCGCCCAGTCGGAGACCTGCTGGCAGATCTCGAGGAAGTCGTCCCAGGTCCAGGTGGCGTCGTCGGGGATCTCGACACCGGCTCGCTCGAGCACGGCGGGGTTCATGCCGGTCGCGTAGAGGTTGAAGCCGTTCGGGGCGCCCACCAGGGTGCCGTCGGCCAGCCGCCCGGTCTCGAGGATCGCCTCGTCCATCTCCGAGAGGTCCAGGATGTCCGGGATGCTCTCGAGGTCCAGCAGGGACCCCTTGCTTCCGTAGGAGTCGATGTAGGCCTCGTCCATCTGGATCACGTCGGGGGCGGCGCCGCCGGCGGTCTGCGTGGCGAGCTTGTCCCAGTAGGCCGACCAGTCGCTGTACTCGGGCTCGATGGTGAGGTCCGGATGATCCTCCGTGTACATGTCCAGGACCTCCTGGGTGAGGCCGGCGCGGAGGTCGGCGCCCCACCAGTACACGCGCAGCGTGTCGGGTTCGGAGGATCCGGCGTTGGGGCCGCAGGAGGCGAGGGCCGAGGTGGCGCCGCCGGCTGCCAGGAGGCCGAGCAGGTGTCGTCGGGTGAGCATGGTCGTCTCCTGCGTGTCGAGGGAGCGGGGGTGCCACGGGCCGGTGCGGGCATCGATGCCCACGTGAGAATTCCGGCCCGGAGCGGCTGCGGACCGCCAGTCTGGGCCTCCGGAGCGGGGAGCGTCAACCGCTTTCCGGCATCCGGTCGGCGGCCGACGCGGATCCCGGCCCTCGGCCGCCGGGGTCAGGTCGCGCCCGGCCCCTGCGCGGGCGGAGGTGCTGAGGTGGGGGCTGAGGTGGACGCTGACGTCGGCGTGGAGGCTGACGCCGGTGCCGGTGCCGGTGCCGGTGCCGGTGCCGGTGCTGAGGCGGGCACCGACGGCGGCAGAGCACGCGCCCGGCGTCGCGCCCGACCGCGCACGAGCGCGAGGACACCCGTGTGCGTCAGCATGATCATCGCCGCGGCGAGCGCACCGCCCGTGATCGCGAACGAGATCACCGCGCTTCCCGTCCGGTTGGTCCACAGCAGGGGCACGGCGGACAGCGCCCCCGGGACGATGACCATGAGCGTCACCGCGAGCATCGCGAGCGCGGGGACCACCAGCGAGTACGGCGACCAGCGGGTCGCCGCCGCGCCCAGGAGCACCAGCAGCGCGCCGGCGAGGACGAGCACCGCGGTCAGAGGGTTGAAGCGCGAGTCGAACGTCACCGCCGCGACGAAGGCGCCCTCCGCGAGGCCGTACAGGTGCAGTCCCGCTCCCAGCAGCAGCAGGACGGGGACGAGGGCCGCTCCGGTGATCGAGAGGGCCACGTGGGCGTCCGGTCGCCGTCGGGCGAGCGCCAGGGCCACCCCCAGACCGCCCAGGAGCGGATGCAGCAGGGACGGGAGGCCGAGGACGAGCCCGTCGAGGACCTCGTTCGGGAGCATGTCCGGGACGTTCGCGTACACCTGGTTCAGGAGCCCGGGAACGGCGGTGACGGTGAGACTGACCAGGCTCAGGGCGCCCACGGCGACGAGCCCCGCAGAGCTCGCGATCCCGGTCGCGACGACGCCCATGAGCAGCAGCACGCCGAGGCCGACGCCCAGCAGCACCCGCATCCCCACGGGGCTCGTCAGCAGCTCCGTGGGGGAGACGCTCATGTGTCCGTAGTTCATGAAGAACATCCGCCACCCGAAGCCGCCGTAGGCGAGGAGGCCGGTGGCGATCGGGGTGACGACCAGGGCGATCGCGACGGTGAGAAGGCGCGCGACGACCCCGGAGCCCGGGCGCGGACGGAGAGCGGGGTCGGGCGGCGCTGCGCCGTCGGACCTGGCGTCGGGTCGGGGATCCGTGGTCACGGTGACCTCCTGGGGTCGTCGTCGGCTCAGGGAGGCTCCCGGGATGTCCTGCGGCGCCGGAGGACCCTCTGGGACGAGCTTAGGCGCTCGCCGCTGCGCCGTCACCGTGTCGCACCGCTGCCGGCACCTCGCCGCAGCACCTCGCCGCGACGTCCCGCCGCGGCACCGTGGCGGGCTCGCCCGGCAGGGCCACGTGCGGCGGTGCCCGAGGGTCCCGGCCGCTCGCGATAAAGTCGAGGCCATGGCCCGCGGCGCCCGCCCGGGCCGTCACGGACGAGGCGAGGAGCGTGGGGATGGCCGCGACCCGCACGGTCGGTATGAAGGACGTCGCCCGGCAGGCCGGCGTCTCCGTCGGCACCGTCTCCAACGTCCTGAACCGCCCCGAGATCGTCTCCCCGGACCGCCGCGAGAGGGTCGAGGCCGCGATCACCGAGCTCGGCTACGTGCGCAACGACGCCGCTCGACAGCTGAAGCTGGGCCGATCCCGCACCGTCGGCGCGATCGTGCTCGACTCCGGCAACCCCTTCTACACCCAGCTGGTGGGCGGGATCGAGGCCGCGGCGGAGGCCTCGCAGCTGATGGTCATCGCCGGCAGCACCGGCAACCGGGAGCAGCGCGAACGGCTCTACCTCTCCCTGTTCGAGGAGCAGCGGGTGCGCGGGATCCTGCTCGCCTCCACCGGCGGCAGCGCCGAGCTGGTCGCGGCGATCCGGAGGCGCGGCACGCCGGTGGTGCTGGTGGAGAGCGATCGGGAGGCGCGCGGCGGCTCCTCGGTGAGCGTGGACGACATCGCCGGCGGGGAGATCGCCGTGCAGCACCTGGCCGGTCTCGGCCGTCGGCACCTCGGGGTCGTCGCCGCCCGGCAGGACCTGCGCCAGGTCGCCGACCGCCTGCGCGGGGCGCGTCACGCCGCCGAGCAGGCGGGCCTCGAGCTCGAGGTGATCGAGGCCGAGGATCTCACCGTCCTGGCCGGGCGCAGCGCGGGCGAGGGGATCGTGGCCCGGCCCCGCGCCGACCGGCCCGATGCCGTGTTCTGCGTCAACGACCTGCTGGCCGTGGGGGTGCTGCAGGCCTTCGCCTTCCGCCACCAGGTCGCGGTGCCCGAGGAGATCGCCCTGGTGGGTTATGACGACATCGCCTTCGCGCGCTCGACGGTGGTGCCGCTGACCTCCGTCTCCCAGCCCGCCGACCTCATGGGGCGCACGGCGCTGGCCCTGCTCGAGGAGGAGATCGCGACCCCCGACGCCGCCCCACGGCACGTGAGCTTCACGCCGAAGCTGGTGGAGCGGGAGTCGACGACAGGATGAGCGGCGGATCCGACGTCGACGTGGCTCACGGGGACGGTCCCACAGAAGCCCCGACCATCGACGTCTCCGGCTGGCCCGTTGTTGACGACGAGTGGCTCGGTGACCAGGAGAAGGTCTGGGTGAATCGGCCACCGGGCAACGGGTGCCCGAAGCAGGTCAGATGGCTGTTCAAACCCTCGCGTCGAACACCTGTTCTCGCCCCGGGCGGAGCACCTACTTGCACCTTCACATGGTTCGATGCACAGTCGGAATTCATCGCACACGGACTCGCGGAACTGCTTCGTGTTCCCTCCGCGCGTATCCTCATGGCACAAAGTTCGATCAGGGGAAGAATGTTCCTCTGATCGATATCGCGCATGAGGCGCTGGATCTGTGGGGAGGGCCCTGGATCGAACGTCTCAACGCGGTACGGATCGCCGACGAGCAGCGGATCGTGGGTACGGCGCCAGGACTGTCGGACCTCCGACGTGGGTTCGTCCGTCGCATGCTCGAGGAGAACAGAAGGAGGCTGGTGGGCTCATGACGACGATCGCCCTGCAGGACACGAACACACCCGAGCTCGCCTTCGATGGCTCCCGGTCCTTCCTCGTCACGCGCCAGCACCCGGAGTTGCGGCAGTACGAGAAACTCGGCGTGCTCACGGAAATACGGGACGGCTGGGAGTTCCGATACTTCTCGGAGGTCGCCTCCACGCCGGGGATCTCGCCTCTCCCTGGCCTGACGGCCACGGACGCCCCGATCCGGTCACGGAATCTGTTCCCTCTGTTCGCGCAGCGGGTCCTGTCCACCCGACGGCCTGATCGGTCTCGGATCCCGGCCTCGCTCGGGCTCGACGAGACCGCCACGGCCTTCGAGCTCCTCGCGCGCAACGGCGGCCGACGCCACGGAGACTTCATCGAGCTCATCCAGCTGCCGGTTCCGCAGGGGGATGGCACGGAGAGGTTGCGGTTCCTCGCTCACGGCATGCGACATCGTTCTCCGGAGGAGCAGCAGATGATCGACGGGATCGCTCAGGGTGATCCCCTCCGGATCGTTCCCGAGGTGGACGATCTCGTCGACCCCTCTGCTCTTCTCATCACGACAGACGATGGCGTCCGACTCGGATGGGTTCCCGCCCCCCTGGTGCCGTTGCTCTACCGCGCGAGAGGTCTCAGCGCGACAGTCGCCCATGCCAACGGCAGCAGGAGCAATCCCTGTCCGAGGCTTCTCGTGAACGCGGAAGGCTCGCTGATCGATGCAGGCCACTTCACGGATCCGGAATGGGAGCTCGTCGACTGATCCGAGGTCGGTGCGGAATCGCGCCGTCTTAGAACCGGTGCCGTCCGCCGGTGACGGCGTGCCGAGCACCATCGGGCAGCACGATGTCCGCCTCGACGCCCTCGGGGACCAGGGCCTCCAGGGCGAAGCTCCCGTCGGCCGCCGAGTCCCACTTCACCTCGATCCGGCCCGCGGCCGAGTCGTAGGCCCCCTTCGCCCAGTCGATGCCGGGCCCCGGCGTGGGCTGGATCAGGATCCGGCGGTACCCGGGCTCGGCGGGACGGATCCCGAGCACCACCTGGTAGACCCAGTCCGCGACGGCGCCGAGGGCGTAGTGGTTGAAGCTGGTCATCTCCCCGGGGTTGATCGAGCCGTCCGGCAGCATCGAGTCCCAGCGCTCCCAGATCGTGGTCGCCCCCATCGACACCGGGTACAGCCAGGAGGGGCACTCCTCCTCGAGCAGCAGCCGGTAGGCGTCCTCGACATGGCCCGTCTCCGAGAGCGCCCAGGTCACGAACGGGGTGCCCGCGAAGCCGGTGGAGACCTTGTATCCCGCCTCGCGCACCACCTCGGCGAGGCGTTCGGCCGCGAGCGGGCGCGTGGCCGGATCGAGCAGGTCGAAGGCGAGCGCGAGCGCGTAGACGGTCGCGCAGTCCGAGAGGATGCGTCCGTCGGCCTGCACGTAGGCGTCGGTGAACGCTGCCAGCGTGCGGTCGGCGAGCTCCTGCCACCGGGCGGCGTCGGCCTCCTGGTCGAGCAGTCGCGCGGTCTCGGCGGCGAAGCGGGCGGAGCGGATCAGGCAGGCGGTCGCGACCACGCCCTTGTCCGCCTTCGCGTCCGCCGGGCTGTGGGGCGAGGCGTCCGGATCGAGCCAGTCGGCGAACTGGAAGCCCGTGTCCCACAGCCCGCTGGGGGACAGGGCCCGCTCGACGGACTCGAGGTGCAGGACCATGCCCGGGTACTGCGCCCGCAGCCGCTCGAGGTCGCCGTAGGCGTTCCACAGCGCTTCGGCGACCCAGACGGCGGCGTCCCCCCAGAGAGCGGTGGGGATCTCCTGCGGCTCGTCGCCGAAGAAGGGGTCCGAGCCGGCCGAGCGCAGCTTGAGGATGTCGGGCACCACGAAGGGCACGAAGCTCAGCGGGGGCAGTGCGGCCTCGGCGTGCACGTCGAGCAGCCAGTTGTGCAGGAAGTCGTTCACGTCGAACTGGAAGGCGGCCGTCGCCGCGAAGGCGGCGATGTCCCCGGTCCAGCCCAGTCGCTCGTCGCGCTGCGGGCAGTCGGTGGGCACGGCGAGGAAGTTCCCGCGCTGGGACCAGATCGAGTTGCTGATCAGCTGGTTCACACCCTCGTGGGAGCACTCGAAGAAGCCGGTGCGCGGGATGTCGGAGTGCACCACCACGGCCTCGACGTCCTCGGCGGTGAGCTCGCCGGGCCAGCCGGTGATCTCCGCGTAGCGGAAGCCGTGGAAGGTGAGGGTGGGCTCGAAGGCCTCGCCCGCGGGATCTCCGGCGAGGGTGATCGAGTCGGTGGCCTTCGCGGCCCGCAGCGGCCGGGTGCCCAGCTCCTCGTGCTCGAGCACCTCGGCGTGGCGCAGGGTGATCACGGTGCCCTCGGGGCCCGTGACCGTGAAGCGCAGCCAGCCCACGAGGTTCTGCCCGAAGTCGAGCAGGGTCTTCCCGGAGGGGGAGGTCCAGATCCTCTCGGGGCGCCGTGACTCGTGGCGGGTGATGAGCGTAGAGGTCTGCTCGATCAGCGTGGCGCGATCGATCTCGGCGGTGCGCACGGGGCGGGGCGCCCCGGCGGCGAGCCGACGGTCCTCGTGCTGGCCGTCGTAGATGGTCGCGGAGGTGATCGGGGAGTCGGTGGCGCTCCAGGACTCGTCGGTGACGATGCGCTGGACGGTGCCGTCCTCGTAGGTGATCTCCAGGGCGGCGAGCAGGACGTTCTCCTCGCCGTAGTTGGCGTCGGCGGATTCGAAGCCGAAGTCGCCGTTCCACCAGCCCCGGCCCAGGAGCACGGACAGCTCGAGCTCCGGGCCGCTCGTGCGGGCCTGCTCGGTGACGTCGAAGCGCTGCACCTGGAGACGGGACTCGTAGACGGTCCAGCCCGGGTTCAGCACGGAGTCGGTGGCGGGGAGGCCGTTGATGCTCGCCTCGTAGACGCCGTGCGCGGTGGCCAGCAGCTCGGCGCGGGCGACGGCGGAGGCCGGCTGCTCGAGCGCGGCGCGTGTGGAGAGCACGGGGGCGCGTCCGTCATGGGGCTCGGCGGTGAGGGCGCGTGCCTCCGTGAGGGAGTCGAGGAGGGCGGTGCTGTCGGGGGCGGCGGGGGAGTGGTGGGTCATCGGAGGTCACCTTTCGGAGGGAGCGTACGGGCTGGTGGTCGGGGAGAGCGTCGAGGAGGATCCCGGCGAGGAGAGCGAGGCCCCGGCGGGGCGCACCTCCGGGTCGGTCTCGGTCTCCTCGGCGAAGGCGTCGAACCGCGGATGCCGGAATCCGGCCCAGCCGCAGGCCAGGCCGAGCGCCACCACGGCGGCGAGCAACGAGTAGGCCAGGGTCGGGGTGTTCATGAGGGCCGGGGTCATCAGGGCGACACCGGCCGCGATCACGCGGGCCACGGCGATCACGTAGCCCTGGACGGTCGAGCGCAGCAGGGTCGGGAACGACTCCTGGGACCACACCTTCATGATCGCCTCGAAGGCGAAGGCGCCGCCGATGGCGTTGAAGAAGCTCAGCGCGATCCAGGGGATCGTGCTGAAGCCGAGGGCGACGGGGATCAGGTAGGAACCGGCGAGCAGCACCGCACCGATCGCGTAGAAGGTCATGCGCAGCGGGGTGTCCACGACGCGCATGAACACGAACGCCCCCAGCATCCCGACGCCGAGCATCACGATGCCCAGCAGGGACTGCGCCTGGACGGAGAGCCCGACGACGTTCACGCCGATGTAGGTGCCGAACTGGCCGCCCGTGTTCGCGCCGATGTTGGTCAGCGTGTAGAAGCCGACGAGAGCCAGGAACGGGACCAGCAGCATCCGGTTCCCGAGGATGTCCCGGATGCCGGTGCTCCGCGCCCGGATCGTGGCCGACCCGGAGCTGCGCTCGCGGTTCGCGAGGGACCAGGTGCTCGACTCCGGGATGCTGAGCCGGGCGAGCATCACGATCAGCGCGACGATCCCCACGTGGGCGAACATGATCTGGCCTCCCAGCTGGCCCATCCCGCCGGCGACGATCCCGAAGACGTTCGCCCCGATGATGCCGCCGAACCAGAGGATCTGGGAGAAGCCGACGAGCTTCCCGCGATGGTGATCCGAGGCGGCCTCGGAGATGGTGGCGAGGGAGACCGGCAGATCGGCCCCGGAGCCGAGGCCCACGAGCACCATCCCTGCCATGAGCAGGCCCACGCCGGGAGCGAGGATCAGCAGCACCGACCCCGCGACGATCATCGCCATGGTGACCAGGAAGACCGCGCGCCTGCCGAAGCGGTCCCCGAGCTGCCCTCCGGTCAGCGCGCCCACGGCGATGCTCAGGGTGAGCGTGGCCGAGAGGATGCCGATCTGGCTCTCGGTGAGGCCGATGGAGTGCTGGTAGAGGACCAGTGCGGTGCCGGAGCTGACGATGGCCGCTGCGTCGATGTAGGAGGCCATCCCGCAGATCAGCGCCACCAGCCAGGGGCTCGGGGAGGTGGTCTCGGGGTGATGTGGTGGCACGCTGTTCTCCTTCGAACCGGTGGCGGGATGGCGACGCCCGCAGGCGCCGTCGCGGAGCCTCCGTGTGTTGAAACGACTCAACACGAGGTGTGGTCGACGCTAGCAACGTCGGTGACGCCCCCACAACCCCTGAGCCGGTGCGGGATCCGGGAAAAGGCGTGCTCGTGTCGACCGGGTGCGCCCCGGTACCGCGCGACGTGCGGGGAGCGGGGCGGGAGCGAGAACGGTCCTGACCTCGGACTCCGGCCCGGGTGGCCTCACTCTGGGCCCGCTGTGGCGCGGGCCGGTGACGGGCTGAACACCTCCGGCTCGGCGCTCGCACGCACCAGGTCCCGGATCGCACCGGGCGCGTCGGAGATCGCTCCGAGCGCGCGTGCCTGCAGCGCGATGTTCCCCAGTGCCGTCGCCTCGACCGGCCCCGCGATCACCGGGATGCCGATCGCCCGGGCGGTGAGCTGGTTCAGCAGGGCGTTCTGGCTGCCGCCGCCCACCACGTGCAGGCGCTGCGGAAGCGGTGCCCCGGCGAGCCGGCAGGCGGCGTGCAGTTCGTCGCGGTAGGTCTCGGCGAGCGATTCGAGGATGCAGCGCACCAGCTGGGCGGGGGTGCGGGGGCGCTCGTCCTCGCCGTCGAGGGGCCGGGCGGCCGCAGCGACCCGGTCGGCCATCCGGCCGGGGGAGAGGAACTCGGGATCCGTGGGGTCGATCCGGAAACGGTCCCCGGGCACCGCCGCCGCGGCCTCGAGCAGGTCGGCCAGATCCACGCTCGCGCCGTCCTCCTCCCACTGCCGGATCGACTCGCTGACCAGCCACATCCCGGCCACGTTCTTCAGCAGGCGGACGGTGCCGTCCACCCCGCCCTCGTTGGTGAAGCCGGCCTCCCGCGCCTGCTCGGTGAGCACGGGGTCCGTGAGCTCGAGTCCGATGAGGGACCAGGTGCCCGAGGAGATGTAGGCGATCGGCCCGGTCCCCGGCGCCGGGACGGCGAGGACCGCCGAGGCGGTGTCGTGCGAGCCGACCGCGATCACCGGCACCTCGCCGATCCCGAGCTCGGCGGCGA
Source organism: Brachybacterium sp. AOP43-C2-M15 (assembly GCF_052446295.1). Taxonomy (NCBI): domain Bacteria; kingdom Bacillati; phylum Actinomycetota; class Actinomycetes; order Micrococcales; family Dermabacteraceae; genus Brachybacterium; species Brachybacterium sp. AOP43-C2-M15. Next base: position 29,586 of record NZ_JBQSWB010000001.1, on the reverse strand, counting down.
GCGCGGGGCGCACCGTGCCCAGCTGCTCGCCCGGGGCGATCAGCGGCGCGAGCAGCTCTCGCCCGACGCCCGCCGCCTCCAGCAGCTCCTCGCACCAGTCGCGCCCGTCGGCGGCGAGCATGCCGGTGGTCGAGGCGTTGGTGCGCTCGGTGCGGCGCTCGCCGGTGAGCAGGTGGCCGATGAGATCGGGCACCATCAGCAGCGAGCTGCCCGCGGGCAGCGCCGCGAGGCGGTCCTCGGCGGCGAGCTGGTAGAGGGTGTTGAAGGGCTGCTGGGCGATCCCGGTGAGCGCGAACTGGCGCTCCCGGGGCACGCGCTCGGCGAGCGCGTCGGCGACGGAGTCGGTGCGGCTGTCGCGGTAGGCGATCACCTCGCCGATGAGCTCGCCCGGGCCCGGGACGGGGGTGCCGTCGGGCCCCGCCTGGTCGGGAACGACCAGCGCGTAGTCCACCGCCCACGAGTCGGCCCCGATCGAGGCCAGCCCCTCGAGATCGCGCACCAGGGCGAGGTCGTGGGCGTTCGAGAGTCCCTGTCGGATCTCCGCCCACAGCGCCTCGAGGTCCCAGCACAGGTGGCCTCCGCGCTCCACCAGGCGGTTCTCGAAGCGGTGCGCAGAAACCAGCTCGATCCGGCCGTGGTCGACCACGCCCAGCATGACCCGGCCCGAGGTGGCGCCGAGGTCGATCGCCGCGACCGCGAACGGGCCGAGGGGCCGAGCGGGGCCGGACGCGCCGCTCATCGCAGGAAGGCGGCCGCGACCCCGGCATCGACCGGGACGTGCAGGCCGGTGGTGTGCGAGAGGTCCCCGGCGGTCAGCGCGAACACGGCGTTCGCGACGTTCTCCGGCAGCACCTCGCGGCCCAGCAGCGTGCGCTGGGCATAGAACTTGCCGAGATCCTCCTCCTCGACCCCGTAGACCTTCGCGCGCGAGGCGCCCCAGCCGCCGGCGAAGATGCCGGAGCCGCGCACCACGCCGTCGGGGTTGATGCCGTTGACCCGGATCTGGTGCTCGCCGAGCTCCGCGGCCAGCAGTCGCACCTGATGGGCCTGGTCCGCCTTGGTCGCGGAGTAGGCGATGTTGTTCGGCCCGGCGAACACGGAGTTCTTCGAGGAGATGTAGAGGATGTCTCCGCCCATGGCCTGGTCGATCATCACCCGGGCGGTCTCCCGAGAGACCAGGAACGAGCCCCGCGCCATGACGTCGTGCTGCAGGTCCCAGTCCTTCGCGGTGGTCTCCAGCAGCGGCTTCGAGAGCGAGAGCCCGGCGTTGTTGACGATCAGGTCCAGCCCGCCGAAGGCGAGGACCGCCTCGGCGACCATGTCGATCACGGCCTGCTCGTCGGAGACGTCGGCCCGCAGGGCCACGGCCCGGTCGGGACCGCCCAGTTCCTCAGCGGTGGCCTGCGCGTTCTCGAGGTTCAGATCGGCGATGACCACGCACGCCCCCTCGGCCGCGAGCCGCGTCGCGGTCGCCTTCCCGATCCCGGATCCGCCGCCGGTCACCAGCGCGACCCGGGTGGCGAGCGGCCTGGGCCTCGGCCTGCGCCGCAGCTTCGCCTCCTCGAGGGCCCAGTACTCGATGCGGAACTTCTCGGACTCGTCGATGGGGGAGTAGGTGGAGATCGCCTCCGCGCCGCGCATCACGTGGAGGGCGTTGACGTAGAACTCTCCGGCCACGCGGGCGGTCTGCTTGTCCGCGCCGAAGGAGAACATGCCCACGCCCGGGATCAGCACGATCGCCGGATCGGCGCCCCGGATCGCGGGGGAGTCCGCGTCGGCATGGCGCTCGTAGTAGGCGGTGTAGTCGGCGCGGTACGCCTCGTGCAGCTCCTTCAGCCGTGCCACCGAGTCCTCGACCGAGGCGTCCGCCGGCAGGTCCAGCACGAGGGGCTTGACCTTGGTGCGCAGGAAGTGGTCGGGGCAGGAGGTGCCCAGCGCGGCGAGCTCCGTGAGCTTCCGGCCGGCGAGGAACTCGTGGACCACCTCGGTGTCCGTCCAGTGCCCGACCATCGGGGCATCGGTCGAGGCGAGGCCGCGCACGATCGGGAACAGGGCCGACGCCTTCGCACGCCGCTCGGCCTCCGGCAGCGCCTCCCGGCGTGCATCGTGGGCACCGAAGGGCTCGGCGTCGCCCGTGCGCTCGATGAACGCGGTCGCCTCGGCGATGATCCGCAGCGAGTTCTCCTGCGCCTCCTGCGAGGTCTCGCCCCAGGCCGTGATCCCGTGCCCGCCGAGGATGCAGCCGATCGCGCGGGGGTTCTCCTGCGTGATCGCCGCGATGTCCAGGCCCAGCTGGAAGCCGGGCCGGCGCCACGGCACCCAGACCACGGCCTCCCCGAAGATCTCCGCCGTCAGCGCCTCCCCGTCGGCCGCCGTGGCGATCGCGATCCCCGCATCGGGGTGCAGATGGTCCACGTGCGGAGCGTCCACGAGGGCGTGCATCGCGGTGTCGATGCTCGGGGCCGCCCCGCCCGTGCCGAAGAGGCAGTGGTCGAAGGCGGCGACCATCTCGTCCTCGCGCTCCTCGCCCGGATAGATCTCCTGCAGGGCGCGCACCCGGTCCAGGCGCAGCACGGCCAGACCCTTCTCGGTCAGGGTGCCGAGGTCGCCGCCGGAGCCCTTGACCCACAGCAGCTCGACGTCCTGCCCGGTGACGGGGTCGGTGTCGGCTCCCTTGGCGGAGGTGTTGCCGCCGGCGTAGTTGGTGGTGGTGGGGTCCGCGCCGAGCGCGTTCGAGCGGGTCAGCAGCTGGTCGATCGTCTCCCGTGCAGTGCTCATGCTCAGGCGCCCCATCCCATCTGGTTCCCACCGACGCGTTCGGCGGCGACCTTCTCCTCGTAGCCGCTCGCGCGGAATGCCGCGAAGGGATCGGCCGGCAGGCCCTGCTCCTCGCGCAGCGCCGCGAGCGCGGGGCGCACGTCGGTCCAGAACGCGTCCATCAGGATCGCGTTCGCCTCGAGCACGTCGTGCCGCTGCTGCGCCTCGGCGAGCGCCTCGCGATCCACCAGCAGCGCCTTGGCCAGGGTCTCCTGCACGTTCAGCACCGAGCGGATCTGGCCCTGGATCTTGGACTCCAGATTGTGGCACTGGTCGAGCATGAAGTTCACGCCCGAGGCGGGGCGATGGGCGTCCTGCTGCACGATCTCGAACAGGATGCGGAACAGCTGGAACGGGTCCGCGGCGCCGACGATGAGGTCGTCGTCGGCGTAGTTGCGGGAGTTGAAGTCGAAGGCGCCGAGCCGCTGCTGGCGCAGCAGCTGGGCGACGATGAACTCGATGTTCGTGCCCGGGGCGTGGTGGCCGGTGTCCAGCACCACCATCGCCTGCTCGCCGAGGGCCAGGCAGTGCAGCAGGCTCGTGCCCCAGTCCGGCACGTCCGTGTGGTAGAACGCCGGCTCGAAGAACTTGTACTCGAGGACCATGCGTTCGCCCTCCTGGAGGCCCTGGTAGATCTCCTGCAGCGACTCGGCCAGGTGGTCCTGCCGGGCACGGATCGAGTCCTGGCCCGCGTAGTTGGTGCCGTCGGCCAGCCAGATCTTCAGCTCGTGCGAGCCGGTGGCGCGCATGACCTCGAGGCATTCGAGGTGGTGGTCGATCGCGCGGCGCCGCACGGCCGCCTCGCTGTGGGTGAGCGAGCCGAACTTGTACTCGTCGTCCTGGAAGGTGTTGGAGTTGATCATGCCGAGGGAGACGCCCTGCTCGGCGGCGAACTCCGCGAGCTTCCCGAAGTCCTCCACCCGGTCCCAGGGGTAGTGCAGGGAGACCCGCGGTGCGGAGCCGGTGTAGGCGTGGGTCTGCGCGGCGTCGGCGATCTTCTCGAAGGGGTCGCGCGGGGTGCCGGGGGTGCCGAACACCTTGAAGCGCGTGCCGGAGTTCCCGTAGCCCCAGCTGGGAACCTCGATCGAGAACTCGGTGAGGTCGCGGGCGACGTCCGTGGGGAGGGCGGAGGTGGTGGGCATGGGGCTCCTTCGGGATCAGACCGGGACCTGGGTTGACGGTGACGGTCGGCGCGGCAACGGGCGGATGCTTGAAACGACTCAAAGCACCGTACCACGGGGCGTGACGCCGGGCCAAGGGTGTCGGCGGGACCGTTGGTAAGCGCTTGACACAGGGGAAGTCGCGTTCGAGGATTCAGGGTGTCCGGCGGAGACGCCCGAGGAGCCGGCACGCCGCCGACCCGTCTCCCGACCCGCCCCGATCCGGAAGCGCCGCATGAGCACCCCCGACCTCGACCGTCTGCTCGCCACCACCCCGGCCCGCAGCTCCCACCGCTGCTGCTTCCTGCTCCACGTACGGCCCGAGAAGCTCACCGAGTACGTCACCGCCCACCAGGACGTCTGGGACGAGATGCGCGAGGCGCTCCGTGCGGCCGGCTGGCGCAACTACTCCCTGTTCCTGCGTCCGGAGGACGGCCTGGTGGTCGGTTACTTCGAGTCCGAGGACGTCGACGCCGCGCAGGAGGCGATCGCCCGCGCCGCCGTCAGTCCGCGCTGGGAGGCTGCGATGGCCGAGTACTTCGCCCCCGGCGGCGGCGAGAAGCAGGTGCTCCCGCAGTACTTCCACCTCGCCTGACGTCCACCTCGCCCGAGCCGCTGACCGCTCGGCCTCCGCCCGCGCCGCCGCCCGAGGGCACGTCCCCCCACAATAGGAGCCCGGATGACCACCGCCGACCCCGCTGACTTGCAGGACACCGAGTTGCTGGACACCGCCATGCAGGACCGCCTGCGCACTCTCGCCGACGCCGCCCGCCGCGGACCCCTCGCTCCTGAGGACGACGCGGCATGGAACGCCCCCTACGGACCGCCCGAGCGCTGGGACCTGCGCATCGAGAACCGTGAGGCGCCCGGCCCGCACGGCCCGGTGACCCTGCGGGTCTACACCCCGATCGCCCCGTCGGAACGAGCGCGGCCCGTGCTCGTCCTCTGCCACGGCGGCTCCTTCCAGCACGGCGACCTCGACATGCCCGAGGCGGACCACACCGCCCGTGGCGTGGCCGGTCGGGCAGACGCCGTCGTGGTCTCCGTCGACTACCGACTGTGCGACGAGCCGCCGGGCGGCAGCCCCGCCCGTCGCCTGCCCGGCACGGACCCCGGCCTCGACGTGCGGGCACCGATCCCCGGCGACGACGTCGTCGCCGCGGTGGACTGGGCCCGCGAGCACGCCGAGGAGCTCGGCATCGATCCGGATCGCCTCGCGCTCGGCGGGGCGAGCGCCGGCGGCAACCTCGCCGCTTCCGCCTCCCTGCGACTGGCCGAGGCCCGCCGCACCCCCGCCGTCTCGGTGCTGCTGTATCCGGCCCTGCACCCGCAGAACCCGGCGCCGACCTCCGAGGAGGCCCCGGCCCTCGAGGAGCTCCCGGAGATGCTGCGCTTCACGCCCGAGAAGATGCGCATCATGTGCGAGAACTACCTGGGCCGCCCGCTCGAGGACGCCACCGTCCACGACTTCCCCGGCCTCGCCGCCCCGGAGGACCTCACGATCCTGCCCCGCACCTACCTCGAGGCCGACGAGCACGACGACCTGCGCACGAGCGCCCGCCGCTACGCCGCGCAGCTCGCCGAGGCGGGCGTGGAGGTCGAGTACGAGGTGCGCCGCGGCGTCACCCACGGCCACCTCAACAAAGTGGGCCTGCCCCAGGCGCACGTGACCTGGGACCGCATCGCGGCCCTGCTGATGGAGCTCTGACCCGATGGAGCACGGAATCCTCACCGACCACGCCGGCGCCCCTGCCGCCCGCGCCGCGGGCGCCGACTACATCGAGCCGACGGTGCTCGGGAACCTGCTGGTCCAGATCGCGGACGGCACCTGGCAGGAGGCCCCTGCGGCCGACGGATGGCAGCCGGCCCCCTCCTTCGCGGTCATCGCCCCGGCGGGCCTCGGACTCTCCGACCCCGCCGCGGACCCACAGCACATCGAGGATCACCTGCGCCTGGTCATGACCGCCGCGGCGCGCCGTGCCCGCCCCGGCGCGACCGTGGTCCTCGGCTCCGGCGCCGCCCGTCGCACCCCCGAGGGCGTCGACCCCGCCGCCGCGCGAGCGCAGTTCGCGCGCTCTGTGCGCCTGGCCCGGGACCTCGCCGCCGAGCACGATCTCGAGACGATCCTCGAACCGCTCCACTGCGGCGAGACCGACCAGATCAACACCCTCGCCGAGGCCCTCGCCTTCCTCGACGAGCACGACCTGGGCGAGATGCGCGTGGTCGCGGACCTCTTCCACATCATGCTCGAGGAGGAGCCGCTGGACGTGGTGCGCGAGCATGCGGGCCGCGTCGCCCACGCCCACATCGCCGACACCGATCGTCGCCCGCCCGGGCAGGGGGACTGGCCGCTGCGCGAGTTCCTCGACGCGCTGCGCGAAGGCGGGTACCGCGGCGCGGTCTCGATCGAGTGCACCTGGCAGGACCTGGCGAGCGAGGCCGCCGACGCGCTCGCCGCCGTGCGCGCCGCCGACAGCTTCCCGTCGGCCGCCCGCACCGCGGTGATCAGCCGCAACGGCGGTTGGTGCTGGTTCCAGGACGAGCGCGCCCTGGTCGACGCCGCCACCGGGACGCTGCTGCTCGGCGCGGTCGCCTCCACCGGCGGGGCGGACGGTGCGCGACGCGGCGGCGACGTGGACGTGCACGTCGTGGACCTCGACCGCCTCGGGGCACACGACGCGGTCACCACGGTCCCGCTGCACGCCGGCCTCGAGTCCGACGACCACGACAATCCCGCCCTGTGGCGGCGGGAGGACGGCCGCTGGCTCGCCGTCTACAGCCGCCACAAGTCCGACGACCTCACCCGCTGGCGGATCAGCGAGGTCGACGACCCCACCCGGTGGGGCCCCGAGCGGAGCGTCGACTGGACGAGCCTGTTCGACTCCCCGGAGGAGGCCCGTGTCCACGGCGGCGGCCGCGGCGTGACGTATCAGAACCTCCACCGCCTGGACGGGGTGCTGCACTGCTTCGTCCGCGCGATCAACGACGACCCCTGCTATCTCGTCTCCCACGACGACGGCACCACCTGGGAGTTCGGCGGGCGCCTCCTCACCCGGGAGAAGGTCGGCTACGTCAACGGCTACGCCCGCTACGCCTCGGGCGCCCGCTTCGGCACCGAGGACCGCATCGACCTGATCATCACCGAGCACCATCCCCGCGACTACGGCACCTCGATCTGGCACGGGTATCTCGCCGGCGGCCGCCTGCACCGGGCCGACGGCACCGCGGTGGGCGCGCTCGGCCGGGCCCTCGAGGACCCGACGCCCCGGGCCGAGGACCTGACCCGCGTCTTCACCAACGGTTCGACCTGGGGTGGGACGGTGATGAGCCACGCCTGGACCACCGACCTGCGGCGTTTCCCGGACGGCACCCTCGTGGCGCTGTTCACCGCCCGGGCCGATGACACCGTCGGCACCGCCACCAGCCGCCACGAGACCGCTCCGATCGACCACCGCTTCTTCCGCGGCGTGCTCGCCCCGGGGGAGGGGGACTGGCAGGTCCGGGAGCTCGCTGCAGCGGGCCCCCAGCTCTTCCCCCACGAGGAGGACTACACGGGCCTGGCCACCGTCGACCCGGAGGACCCGCACGCGCTGTGGCTCTCCGCCGTGGTGGACCCCCGCGACGGCACCCCTCTCGCTCACCACGAGATCTTCCATGCCCGCACCGCCGACGACGGCGCGAGCTGGACCTGGACGGCGATCACCGAGGACTCGGGCAGGGACAACGTGCGTCCCCTCGCCGTCCCCGGCGACCCGTCCCGCGAGGTGCTGGCCTGGTACCGCGGGGCGCTGCGCACCTCCCAGGACTACGACGCCGAGGTGGTCGTGCGCGTGGCGGAGCGCTGACGGGGCGGGTGCGCCTCTCCCGGCTGCGCCGACGGTCCCCAGAGCCGGCCGAGGATCCAGGGCGGGACGCTGAACCCGCAGGCGATCGTGAGCGGGGCGAGCAGCCACAGCGGTGACAGCAGCACCACCAGGGCCGGTGCCGCGAGCGCCGCGAGCGGTCGCCGCGTGACCAGGGACAGCGCGCTCAGCACGACGGCTTCCCGCGCCGCGCCCTGGTCCCGGGCGGCGACCGCGACATAGGCGCTCATCACCGTCACCAGCAGCCACAGGACCGGGACCGTCACACCCACCGCGAACACCCGCACGGAGGGATCCAGCCTCGGCAGCACCAGGCCGTTCCCGACCAGCCCCGCGAGCACCAGCACCAGGAGGAGCGAGGCAGGCAGGTCGCGCCGCAGCGTGCGGCGCATGTGCGCCAGCGCGCTCGTGAAGGCGGAGTCCCGATGCTGCTCGAGGTCTCCGGTGACGCGGGTGGCGGCGGCGAGGGCGGGGACGATGCCCACGACGGTGAGGATCCCCAGCATCGCCGCCCAGTTGGCCGAGAGGAAGGCCGCCGGGGTCGCGAGCAACCTCACCAGGCCGCGCGGCTCGAGGGGATCCCGTCGGCCGATGCCGCGCTCCGCACGGGAGAGCGGGGCAGCGGCCACCGGCTCGGTCGGTTCCGCCGGCACCGTCGGCGCCGACGAACCGGCGACGGACCGTGTCACTTGATCCCCGAGGCCGCGAAGCCCTGGACGAAGTAGCGCTGGAAGATCAGGAACAGGATGATCATCGGCACCGCCGCCATCGTGGTCCCCGCCATCAGCAGGTGCCAGTCCGTCGCCGCCTCCTGGCGGAAGGAGGCGATCCCCACCTGGATCACCCGCAGGCTCTCCGAGGTCGTCACCAGCAGCGGCCACAGGAAGTTGTTCCAGCCCGCTTCGAAGCTGAGCAGCGCCACGGTGAGCAGTCCGGGCTTGATCAGCGGCGTGATGATCCGGGTGTAGATCCCGAACTCGCTCACGCCGTCCAGCCGCGCAGCCTCGATCAGCTCGGACGGCGTGGAGACGTAGAACTGACGGAACAGGAACACCATGAACGGGGAGATCGCCCCGGGGACGATCAGCGCCCACCAGGTGTCGATCCATCCCGTGCCCCCGGCGCCGAGGATGCTGTTGCCCCCGAACAGGGGCATGTGCCGCACCATGAGGAACACGGGGATGACCGTCGCGTAGAACGGGATCATGATGCAGGCGACCATCCACGCGAAGATCGCCGGCGCCAGGCGGAACCGCATCTTCGCGAGGGCGTAGCCGCACGCGGACCCGAAGGCCACGTTGAGCACGGCGGCCGCGGTGGCGAGGATGAGGCTGTTGCGCGCATAGACGGCGAACGGAGCGCGGGACAGCGCCTCGGCGTAGTTCTCCAGGCGCAGGTCCTGCGGGATCAGCGGCATCGGGACCTTCGCGAGCTCCGTGGGGTCCCGGATCGAGGACAGGGCCATCCACAGGAACGGGGCGGCCATGACGAGCGAGGCGACGACGAGGAACACCATCGTCGCCGTCGAGGCGACCCGCTTCTGCCGGCGCAGGCTCGTCGCGCGCGGCGCGGGCGGGGCGGTGACGGCCTCCTGGCCGGGGCGGGGCGTCGGGCGGACATCAGTCGTCATCGGAGCCTCCGACGATCCGGCGGGACAGGACGGCGAGCACCACGAGGATCAGCAGCAGGATCACCGACTGGGCGTTGGCGAGGCCGACGCGGAACTCCTGGAAGGCGGTCTGGTAGATCCGGTAGGTCACCACGGAGGTCGAGTTGGCCGGGCCGCCCTCGGTGAGGATGTAGATCAGGTCGAAGGTCTGGAAGTTCGCGATGAGCGCGGTGATGAGGATGAAGAACGTGGCCGGGCGCAGCATCGGGACGGTCACGTGCCTGAACTTCTGCACGACGCCGGCGCCGTCGAGGTCCGCCGCCTCGTAGAGCTGCCCGTCCACGCCCTGGAGGGCCGCCAGGTAGATGAGCATCTTCAGCCCGATGCCCTGCCAGATCGTCACCAGGATGACCGAGGCGAGCGCGAGGTCGGGGTTGGTGAGGAAGGGCAGCGGGCCGATGCCGATCACGCCGAGGACGACGTTCATCAGACCGTTCTCGGAGGGGTTGTAGATCCACAGCCAGATCATCGCCACCGCGACCGTCGCCGTGATGTGCGGCAGGAACACCATGACGCGGAAGAGTCCCCGACCGGGGATCGCGCGGTTGAGGAGGGTCGCGAAGACGAGCGCGAGGAACATCGAGACCGGGATGCCCACGGCCGCGATGATCACGTTGTGCAGCACCGACCGCCAGAACAGGCCGTCGGTGAAGATGATCGCGTAGTTCTCGAGCCCGGAGAACTCCGGGGCGTGGATGATGTCGTACGCGGTGAAGCTCAGGGCGAAGGCGACGATGATCGGGACACCGATCCAGATCAGCGTGTGCAGCGTCGCGGGGGCGGCGAGCAGGAGCCCCCATCGACGCTCGGCCGCCCGCACGGAACGGCGAGGGGCCGAGGCGGCTCGATGCGCGGTGGTGCTCATCGGAGCCTGCTGATCGCGTCGTCGCACAGCGACTTCATGTCCGAGAGCGTCTGCGCGACGCTCTCCCGACGGGTCAGGCAGCCCTCGACGATGCCGTCCAGGTTCGTGCGGATCTGCATGTAGGCGGCGGTCCCGCCCTCGGTGGCCCCGGCGTAGGCGAGGTTCTCGAGGGCGAATCGCGTGAGCAGACTGCCCTGGATCTCCTCGTTCTCGGGGACGTCGGGGGTGGGGGGCACCTTGCCGGTGGCGGCATTGGCGATCCCGAGGAACTCGGGATCGAGCATGTGCTTCATGAAGGCTCCCGCGGCGTCCTTGTTCTCGGAGAGGCTCGAGACGGAGAGGAAGGTGCCGCCCTGGAACATGACGGGATCACCGCCGCTCCCGGGCGGCATGAGGAAGACGCCCGCGGCACCCTCCTCGCACAGCTCGGGCGTCATCTGCTGCCACGTCGGCCAGTTGCCGGTGGCGACGAGGGACATCGCGGCCCTCTTCTGCTGGAAGGGGGAGGGCTGGCCCTCGGGCGCCTGCAGGTCGTAGTCGATGGACCCGGCATCCATCTGGTCGAGCATCCACTGCAGGGCGAGCCGACCCGGCTCCTCGTGCAGCGTCGTGGTCAGGCCGTCCTCGCTGAACATCGTGCCGCCGAAGGCGTGCAGCAGGAACACGAAGGCCTGGCGGGAGCCGCCCGCGCTGCCGGAGAGGTAGTCGAAGCCGACGACGCCGTCACCGGTGAGCTCCTCGGCGACCGCGGCGAGCTCCTCCATGGTGGCCGGCGGCTCGGTGATCCCCCGCGCCTCGAACATCTCCGGGTGGTACGCGAGGAAGCGCAGGTCCAGAGCTTGAGGCAGGGAGTAGTACTTCCCCTCGAAGCGGGCCGGGGCGAGCACGCTCTCGTCGTAGCCGAGGCTCTCGATGAAGTCGGCCGGGATCTCGGCGAAGATCCCCTTCTCCGCGAAGGGCTGGGTCCAGCCGACGCCCGTCATGATGAGGTCGGCGATGATGCCGCCGGCGATGCCGGTCGAGATCTTCTCGTTGAGCTTGTTCCAGTCGACCTGGTCGACCGCGACGGAGAGGCCCGTGCGCTCGGTGAACGGGGCGATGACCTCCTGGTCGAGGACGGCCCTGTCGTCGCCGATGAAGTCGGGGGTCAGCAGACTGATCGACCCGGAGAGGTCTTCGTCGGCGACGTCGAGGTCGAGGGGGTCGTCGGGGTCCATCGCGGCGCCGGAGCCGCAGGCGGCCGCGCCCAGGCCCATGGCGGCGGCGCCCGACCCGGTGAGCAGTGTGCGGCGGGTGAAGGGCATCGGAATCCTCTCGGTGGCCGCCGTCTCCCGGTGGCCGTCGTGCGGCGTGCGTCGCCGACCGGACCTCGGGGTCGGGCTGTGCCTCGGTGCACGGGCCCACGGACCGCGGCCGCCCCGCGGCCTCGTCGAGCACGGGGTGAGCAGACAGGAAAGCGAAGGCCCGACGGGGTGTGTCGTTGTTGCCGCGAGTTGCCAACGGACGGCGGCGGGCGGACCGCTCTCGCGCCGCGGGGCGGGGCCGGGCGGACCGCTCTCTCGCCGCCGCGGGGCGGGGTCGGGCTGGTCGCCGTGACCTGTTCGTGACCCACCCCTCTCGACACCACTTATCTCAAGGGTTAACGTAAGCAATGTCGCGACGGGTGGGCATTGGGGCTCACCACTTCCCGAGGCCGTGCGGCACGCCGGGGAGCTGAGGTCGTGGCTCGACGAAAGGCACGACGATGAGCCTCCCCCTGTCCGCCGGCCCCTCCTCCCGCGCCGGGGTCTCCCGCCGACATCTCCTGGCCGGCCTGGGCGCCGCCGGCACCGCCGTCGGACTCGCCGCCTGCGGCGGAAGCTCGGGTGCGGACGGCGGGATCCCCGAGTCCGACGAGAGCCACACCAGCTTCGTGATGACCGTCTGGGGCGGCGAGGAGGACAAGAACGCCTACCAGGCTCGCATCGACCTGGCCAAGGAGAGGTTCCCCGACTACGACATCACCCTGCAGCTGATCCCCTCGGAGAACTACGAGCAGAAGGTCCAGACGATGATCTCGTCGAAGACCGGCCCCGACATCATGCAGGTCGCCGAGAACGTCAACGTCTACGCCTCCAAGAACCAGCTGGTCCCGATCGATGACCTGCTCTCCGAGGCGGGGGTCGACCTCGAGGAGAGCTTCGGTCCCGTCGGCGCGAACTACACCTGGGACGGCGCCACCTACGGCGTCCCCGATCGCTCCGGAGCGATGGTCCTGTACTACAACAAGGACCTCTTCGACGAGGCCGGGATCGAGTACCCCACCGCGGACTGGGACTGGGACACCTTCCTCGAGGCCGCCAAGGCGCTCACCGATCCCTCGAAGGGGCAGTTCGGCTACGGCGGTGTGGGCTGGTGGCCGCAGTGGTTCTCCCTCGTCGCCCAGAACGGCGGGCACGTGCTCGACCCGGAGACGGGCGCCCCCGGGGTCAACTCCCCGGAGGCGGTCGAGGCGCTGCAGTTCGCGCACGACCTCTACTTCACGCACAAGGTCGCTCCGACCGAGGTCGACTACTCGAACATGGGTCCGGAGATGGGGGCGGACGGCGCGTTCCAGCAGGGACTCGTCGCGATGAACTCCACCGGCTTCTGGGCCGTCGGCGGCAATGCCGGGATCGACGGGCTCAACTGGGACGTCGCGCCCTTCTTCCATGGCGCGGAGAAGGCCGTCAGCGCCTTCGGCTCCGCACTGGTGATCCCCACCGCGGCCAAGAACCCCCAGGGCTCCTTCGAGATCATCCAGTTCCTCACCTCGGTCGAGGGGCAGACCCCCATCGCCGACGCGGGGCAGGACGTCCCGGCGAACCTCGAGCTGCAGGACAGCGATGCCTTCCTCGATCCCGAGTGGCTCGAGGCGGACATCAACCTCCAGGCCTTCCCGGACTCCGCGGACATGATCTTCACCCCGAAGTTCATCCCCGAGTGGAACGAGATGCAGAAGGCCGTCGAGGACGCGATGGCCGCGTTCTGGCTCGGCGACGCCGACGCCCGCACCACCGCCGACGATCTCCAGGGCCGTCTCGAGCGCGTCATCAGGCCGTCGGAGTGACCCGGGAATGACCACCGCCGACCTCCTGCCCGAAACCCGACCGGAGCGCCCCTCCGGCCGGGCCGGTCGCCCCCGCGCGGCGATGCCCCCGCATCGTCGCAAGGAGGCGCTCGCCTTCTACCTGTTCATCTCCCCCTGGGTGATCGGGTTCCTGGCCTTCCTGCTGGGGCCCATGCTGTTCTCGATCTACCTCTCCTTCACCCAGTGGGACTCGTTCACCGCGCCGGTCTGGGTGGGCCTGGACAACTACGTCACCCTGCTCACGGATGATCCGATCTTCCTCAAGGTCATGGGCAACACCGCGTACTACTCGCTGATCTCCGTGCCGCTGGGCATGGTGGCCTCGCTGTTCATCGCGAACCTGCTCAACAAGAAGATCCGGTTCCGCAAGATCTTCCGCACCCTCGTCTACCTGCCGCACCTGATCCCGATCGTCGCGGTCGCCCTGATCTTCCAGATGGTCTTCGCTCCCGAGGCGGGGCCGCTGAACCAGGCGCTCGCGCTGATCGGGATCGACGGACCGAACTGGCTCCGGGACGCGGACTGGGTCAAGCCGGCGCTGATCCTGATGTCCCTGTGGCAGGCCGGCGGCGGCACGATCCTGCTGCTGGCCGGGATGAACGGCATCCCCAAGGAGCTCTACGAGGCCGCCGAGATCGACGGCGCCTCCGGGTTCCGACAGTTCTGGTCGGTGACCTTCCCGCAGCTCACCCCGGTGATCTTCTTCAACCTCATCATGGGCATCATCGGCTCGTTCCAGGTGTTCGCGCAGGTCTTCATCCTCACCGGCGGCGGGCCGGACAACGCCAGCCAGATGGCCGTCCCGATGCTGTTCGACGAGGCGTTCCGCTTCTACCACATGGGCTACGGCTCGGCGATCGCATGGATCCTCTTCGTCGTGATCATGGCCTTCACCGCCCTCGCCTTCGCGACCTCCGGACGCTGGGTCTTCTACGAATCGGAGGTGCGCTCATGAGCACTGCAGCTCGTCGACGAACTGCCAGGAACGAGCGGAAGGAGAGGAGCTCATGAGCACCGTCGCCCCGGCCCCCACCCCGGCCGCCACCGGACACGGCGCCACGCGACCGTCCCGGCCGCGCACCCTCAGCGCCTTCCGCAGCGGACCCTTCACCTACGGACTGCTGGTGATCCTCTCGGCGATCTTCATGGTCCCGCTGGTCTTCGTCATCTCCATCGCGCTCGCCTCCGATGCCTCAGTCTCGAGCGGGCAGCTCACGATCCTCCCTCGGGACTGGGAGTTCGCGAACTTCGTGAAGATCTTCCGCACGAGCCTGCCGGTGGGGTCCTTCCTGATCAACTCGGTCATCATCTCGGTGACCTCGGCGCTGGGCCAGGTGCTCTCGAGCTCGCTGGTCGGCTACGCCTTCGCCCGTCTGCGGGCCCCGGGCAAGAAGTTCCTGTTCTTCGTCGTGATCGCCACGATGATGATCCCCGCGCAGATCACGATGATCCCGCAGTTCTGGATCTTCAGCGAGCTGGGCTGGGTGGACACCTTCCTGCCGCTGATCGTGCCGCAGTTCTTCTCCAACGCCTTCAACATCTTCCTGGTGCGTCAGTTCGTCACCCGGATCCCCTACGAGATGGACGAGGCGGCGCAGATCGACGGGCTCGGCCACTTCGGGATCTACGTCCGGCTCATCCTGCCGATGATGACGCCGATCCTGATCGCGATCTCGATCTTCACCCTCACCGCGATGTGGGGCGACTTCATGGGCCCGCTGATCTACATCAACTCCGAGGACAAGATGCCGCTCGCCCTGGGCGTGCAGTATCTGACCTCGACGAGTCAGGAGCTGCAGACCCCTCCCTGGAACCTGATCATGGTCGGCTCGATCTTCCTCTCGCTGCCGATGATCGTCATCTACTACTTCGGACAGAGATACATGTACGAGATGAACCTGTCGGCCGGAAGCGCGGGGGTGAAGTGATGACCAGCGCTGTGAACCGGGGCCTCATCGACCTCTCCTCCGCACGGCTCGACCTCGACGGCATCCCCTCGGTGCTGCTGTGCTCCTCCCTCTTCCCCTTCCGGATCCCGCGGTCGCAGTGGGACCACCGGCTGCAGCTGGTGGCGGAGTCCGGCTACCGGATGATCGATCTGTACGTGCACTGGGGCTTCCACGAGGAGGCCCCCGGCCGCATCGACCTGACCTCCCCCGAGCGGGACCTGGGGCACTTCCTCGACCTCGCGCGAACCCACGGCCTGCTGGTCATGGCCCGCCCGGGGCCCTACATCTGCTCGGAGACCGACGGCGGGGGCCTGCCCTGGTGGCTGCACGGCGACGCCGACGGGGCCCCCGCGGCGCTGCGCACCACCGATCCCGCCTATCTCGCGGCCGTGGACCGCTGGTTCGGCGCGGTGATACCGCTCCTGGCCGATGCGCAGGTCACCCGTGGGGGATCGGTCGCACTCGTGCAGATCGAGAACGAGCTGGACTTCTTCGACTGCCCGGACCCGGACGCCTACATGGACCATCTCGCCCGCAGCGCCCGCGCCCACGGCATCGAGGTGCCGATCATCGCGTGCGCCGGCCAGGGCGAGCTCGCCGGGGCCACCGGGGAGGCCGCGGGGGTGGTGCCCACCGTGAACCTGTACCCCGACGACGCCTCGGCGACGTTCGACGAGGAGACCCGGCACTACGCAGGCGTCCTCGCCGCGCGCGACCTGCCGCTCCTGGTCACCGAGACCAATCGGCGGCACCGCACCCTGCGCCGCGAGATCCTCGCCGGTGCCCGCCTCGTGGCGCCCTACCTGCAGACCTCCGGCTTCGACCACCTGGTGCTGCCCTCGGCGGGGAACTGGGGCGACCCCGGGAACCTCATGACCCACGACTACGACTTCGGCGGGTACATCAGCCCGGAGGGTCGTCGCCGCCCCGAGTACGACGAGGCGATCGCCCTCGCCGCCACCCTCGAGGCCTGGGGGGAGCGGCTCGCGACGGCGGCACCGGTCCCGCTCGACGCGGTGCCGCTCGAAGGCGCCCGCGCCGGCGGCGCCCTCGCGCTCGAGGGCGGCGGGCACATCGTCGGACCCGCCGAGATCGACGGCCTCGCCCGGACCGTGGGGCTGCGCTCCTCCGCGCTCGCGAGGGCGGAGGGGTCGGCGGCGCCCGTGGCCGCGGCGCTCGACCCGGGCGCCTGTCCCTTCTGGGCCCTGGACGTGCCCCTCGCGCCGTGGGGCGTCGAGGGGACCCTCGCGATCGCGACCGCCGAGCTGATCGCGGTCGAGCACGACGAGACCGGGTCCGAGCTGACGCTCCGGTTCGAGGGAGGTCCCCGATCGAGGATCGCTCTCGTCCTGCCCACGAGCGGGGAGGGTGAGGAGATCCTCCGTCAGGAGGGACACGGGACGGTCCGCTCCGCCGCCGCGGGCCCGGCGGTGCGCATCGTGGTCGGACCCCGCGGGGAGAGCCGTGCCGATCCCGAGCCCGTCCGTGAGACCGCGGGCGGGAGCGTGCTCCGCCTCGGCGACGTGCTCCGGACGGCGGGCGCCCCGGTCCCCTCCGCCACTCGCCGCGCGCTGCCGGGTGCGGAGGCGCTCGGGCTCGCCGACGGCCGGGTCCAGGCGGAGCTCGAGCTCTCCGCGGAGGCGACCGAGGCGCTGCTTCTCGGCGCCGCGGACCTGGTCAGGCTCGAGCTCGACGGCGTCGATCGGGGCCTCCACGTCCCCCACGGCGCCCCGCTCTCGCTCCCGCTCCCACCGGGGGCGCAGCACCGCCTGCGGATCGTCGCCGAGACGTGGGGTCGGGCGAACTTCGACGACGCCCGTCTGCCTGCCCTGCGCATCGGCGCCGGCCGCGGGGTCGGCATCGTGCTCGAGGTGCGCTCGGCACAGGACGTCACCGACCTGTGGGAGGTGCGGCGCCTGCCCGATCGCAGGACCAGGGACGAGCTCGAGGTGCCGCCCCTGCGCGACCTCGGCGGCTGGTCGAGCGCCAATCCCGGCGCCGGGACCACCTACGCCCGCACCGTCCCCCTGCCCGGGACCGATCGCCTCGGCGCGCTGCGCCTGCACGGGCTGACGGAGCCCGTCCACGTCGCGGTCGACGGCGGCGAGGAGCAGCTGGTGATGCCCTCCGCGCCGATCGTCCTCCTCGACGGCGGGGGCGCGAGTGCGGATCTCGCGATCCGCGCCCCGCACGTGCCCGGGGGGCTCCTCGAGCGCGCGGAGCTGCTCGAGGTCGCACTGCCCGTCGTGCACGCGCTGCGCCGGATGCCGGAGGCGGAGCTCGCCGAGATGCTCACGCGCACGGCACGGGAGGCCGAGCCCTCGCGGTGGCGGGCGCTGCCGGCCGAGGAGCAGCGGCCGTCCGGGCCCGGGCTGCGCATCGGTGCCGGTGAGCCGGTGCTCCTCCGGGTCGCCCCCGGCGAGGGGCGAGGCCCCGGAGGAGTCGACGGCGGCGAGCTGCTCGAGATCCACGGCGCCGACGTGCAGGTCACAGTCCTCGCGGGAGGCCGCCGGGTCTCGAGGCACGTGCTGGGGGCCCCGGTCACCGCCGGCGGGGACCCGCACCTGTCCTGGATCCCGTCCGGCTGGCGCACGGACCCCGCCGACGAGGTCCTGCTGATGGTCGAGGCCCTGGCAGAGCGAGGCGGTATCTTCGAGGCGGTGAGACGCACCCGCACCGCCCGTTGACAGCGCGCCGGGAGGGTGGCGCACGGAGGGTGGAGCCAGCCCCCGACGGCGCACGGACGAACGGGAGGCACCGGTGGCGACCAAGACGTCGAAGGACATCCGCAACGAGAGCCGCTTCATGGTGCTGCGCACCGTCTACGCGCGCCACACGGTGACGCGCGCCCAGATCAGCGCCGAGACCGGGCTCAGCCCGGCGACGGTCACCACCCTGGTCGGGGAGCTCGTGGAGGAGGGCGTGCTGCGCGAGGCCGGCCAGATCTCCTCCCAGGGCGGTCGTCCGACCGCGACCTTCCAGGCGAATCCCAGCAGGGGCGCCCTGCTGGCCGTCGACGTCGCCGAGACCTACGTGCGGGTGGATCTCTTCGACATCTCCCTGGCTCGCCTCGACCAGGAGCGGGTGGACCTCGACCCCGGCGCGCAGAGCATCGAGACCGTCGCCGAGCACATCCGCGGCTGCACCGACGCGCTGCTGGGTCGCCGTCCGGAGCTGGCGGGACACGTGCTCGGCGCCGGGGTCTCGCTGCCCGGTCAGGTCGATCCCGTGCGGGGGATCGACGTCTTCGCCCCGAACTGGGGATGGCACGAGGTGCCGCTCATGGAGGCCCTCGAGCGTGCCGTCCCGGTCCCGGTGCGGATCGACAACCCCCTGATGGCGCTCGCGACCGGTGAGCTGTGGTTCGGTGCCGGGCGCCGCTTCCGACAGTTCGTCGCCGTCAATCTCGGCACCGGCGTGGGGGCGGGGATCATCATCGACGGGCAGCTCCTGCGCGGGCGCGGCAACTCTGCCGGCGAATGGGGTCACACCACCCTGATCTGGAACGGACGCGCCTGCCCCTGCGGCCGGAGCGGCTGCGTGGAGACCTACATCGGCGCGGAGGGCATCCGCACCACCCTGTCCGAGATCGCTCCCGAGCACGAGCTGCTGACCGTCACCCACCACCGCGACTTCATCGAGCGCCTGATGCGGGCCGAGGCCACCTGCGACGCCGCCGCCCAGGAGGCATTGCTGCGCACCGGCGACTATCTCTCGGCGGCCATCGGCAACCTCGTCAACCTGCTCGATCCCGAGCACGTCTCGGTGCTCGGCTGGATCACCCGCTACGCGGGCACCGAGCTGCACGACAGGGTGCGGGAGCGCATCGCCCAGGAGTGCCTGCCGGGCCCGTCGAGCACTCTCAGCATCGAGTTCACCGATGCCGACGGCGAGGGGGTGAGCCTGGGCATGGCGGTGCTCGCGCTCGAGGGCTTCCTCGAACGGGTCGGCCTGCCGAGCCCGTCGAGCGCCCTCTCCCCGGCCGCGGCGTCGACGGGACCCGGGACGGCTCGTACGGGCTGGGCGGTCCCGCACGCCGACGCGTCACTGCCCCGCCGCTGACCCGCTCCGTCCGGCAGGCCGCCGGCCCCGTCCCGCAGGCCGCCGGCCCCGTCCCTCAGCGCGCGGTCGGCGACCGCATCGGGACGCGCGGGCAGGGCCGACGGCGGGTCACTCCTTGACCACGGCGATCCAGCTGACCTGGATGTCGGGCGAGCGGGTGGGGTGCAGGCGCAGGGTGATCCCGCCGTCGCGCCCGAGCCGCAGGCCGTCGTAGGCGGCGGCCTCCGGCGTGCCGGTGAAGAGGCGCTCCGTCTCGACCACCTCGTCGTTCACGCTCACCTCCGCGGCGCGGTCCGCCCACGGCCACGGGTCGTAGTAGCCCACGTGCAGGGTGTACAGGCCCGCATCGAGGCCCTCGAAGCGGTAGACGAGGTCGTCGTGGTCGGTCGCGTAGCGCAGCGACCGGTCCATCGAGTCGCTCTCGTCGCCCGCGGCCTGGGACCTCCCCTCGAAGCCCCACCGGGCGCCGGTGACGGGGTCCGCGCCGAAGGGCTGGTCGGCGGCGGAGTTCCGCACCGTCCGGCCCCGGGCCTGCGTGCGCAGGGCGAGGTAGTCGCTGGTCTCCGCACCGCCGGCGCTGACGAGGTGGACGAGGTGGCGCGGGGCGACGAGGACCTGTCGCCGCACGGTGAGCCCCTCCTCGCCGGAGAGCGTGCCGACGATGTCGACCAGGCCCGGTCGGTCCAGCGCCCCGTCCCAGCTGATCGAGCGCCTCTCGGAGGGCAGTCCCTCGCGGTGCAGGACGCCGCCTCCCGGGAGTCCGTCGGACTCCCCGAGGCGCAGCGCCTCCGGCAGATGGACGTCGACCGTGTAGACGGGCTGGGGCGGCTGGTCCTCCCAGCGCCAGGCGTCCGCCCACACCAGCGACATCTGCGTGCCCTCGCCGAAGCGCAGCGGCAGCCAGACGTACGGGGCGTTCGCGAGGTCCGACGGGGTCCAGCGGTCTCCCATGTAGATGTAGGTCCCCCGCTCCGGATCGACGGGGATGACGTTCGTGCTCTGGGAGCGGAAGGTGTCCTCGGCGCCGTCCCCGCTGATGGGGTTCCCGTGGTCGGTCCACTCCCCGAGGATGTCGGTGGCGGTCGCGTACTGCGCCGGGTTCGGGTCCCAGCCCGTCGCCCCGGAGGTGAGGAGGAAGTACGTGTCCCCGCGCTTGAACAGCGCAGGCGCCTCGCGGTGGGCGCCGATGTAGGGACGGATGAAGTCGACGCCCTTCACCGCGGAGTCGGCCGGGGTGGCGAGCGCCGTGAAGTCCTCGTCGAGCCGGGAGATGAACAGCGAGTAGTTCTCCTCGCTCGAGTAGATGATGTACGCGGTCCCGTCGTCGTCGAGGAACAGGGTCATGTCCCGGGCCATCCCGGGGTTGTCCGGCTGCCAGTTCGGCTCGCCCTCGGGAGCGTGGTGGAGGCGGTAGCTGTCGATCCAGCGGAACGGTCCGGTGGGGGAGTCGGAGACCGCGACCCCGGCATTGGCCTTCGCGTACTGCGCGTCCGAGGTCTCGGAGGGTCCGTCTGCATGGACCCACATCACCCACGTGTCCCGCGCTTCGTTGCGGAGCACCTTGGGGCGCTCGAGGATCGCGGCGGTGCTGCCCTCCGGTGCGGTGGTCAGGAGATCCCGCACGACCGCGGCCCGCTGCTCCTCCGAGTACCCGCCGTAGAGCGCGGTGAAGTACGGATCGGTGTCGATCTCCTCCGCCGTCGTCAGGGCGCGCAGGGCGAGCCCCTCGTCGGTCCACGAGTACAGGTCGCGGGAGGAGTAGACGTGCACGCCGGGGCTCGAGCCGTAGCCGTTGCTGCGGTCCTCGCCGTACCAGTGGTAGAGCGGGCCGTCCCCGTCCTCGGAGATGACCACCTGCCCGCCGTGGGCCTGGATGACGTTCCCGGAGGTGTCCAGCCACGGCTCGCCGGGGGTGAAGGCCGGGCTGGTGCTGGTGCTGGTGCTGGTGCTGGTGCTGGTGCCGGAGCCTGGGCCGTCGGCGGGGCCGGCTCCGTCGGCGCGGGCGGCGGACGCTCCCAGCATCGCGAGCGGGGGAGCGGCGAGCGCGGCCCCGAAGAGAGTGCGTCGGCGGAGGCTGTGCGGGGATGCGGACATGAGGACTCCTCGTCGAGTCGGGTCGATCGGCACGTGGTGCCGAGCCGGGCGACATTCGATCACCCTTATCTCACCCAGTATTAAAAGTGGGACGGCTCGACGGTAATGCACGGACGTGAGCAGCGGAAGGGGGATGGTCGGTTCGACGGTCCCTCTGGACGCTTCTGACGCAACCACTTACGCTAAGGGTTATTTGAAGTGGGATCGACGAGGATCGACACGAGGAGACGACGCCCCGATGCAGCCAGCACCCCAGCCCAGAGGCATCCCCGCCGGACCCGACACAGCCGGTCCCGGCACAGCCGTCCCCGGCACCGCCGACGCTGCCGCCGGTGCCGGCACGGCACGCCCCGATCGCACCCTCAGCAGGCGCGGCCTCATGGGAGCCGGCGTCACGACGGGACTCGTGGTGAGCGTCGGCGCGCTCCCCGCCGGTGCGGCGTCCGTCCGCACCGTCGGCCCGGCCTCCGCCGATCGCACGCTCTCCGACGGCGCCGCCCCGGACTCCCCGACCCACAGGCTCACGATCGACCCCGCGGTGAGACATCAGCGCCTCGACGGTTTCGGCGCCTCGGGCTCCTGGTGGTCGCAGTACCTCGGCGCATGGTCCGCCCCGCGGCGTGATCGTGTGGCACGGCTGCTCTTCTCCCGCACCCGGGGCATCGGCCTGTCCCAGTACCGCTACAACGTCGGCGGCGGCCTCGACGACACCATCGACGATCCCTGGCGCACCGCAGAGACTTTCGAGACCGGCCGCGGCACCTACGACTGGTCGCGCGACGCCGCGGCCCGTCGCTTCCTGCAGCTCGCGAAGCAGCACGGCGTCGAGGACTTCACCGCCTTCGTGAACTCGCCGCCGCGCAGGCTCACGGCCAACGGCCGCACCTACGGCGACCCGGGAACCTCCAACCTCCCTCCCGAGCACCACGAGGAGTTCACCGACTACCTGATCGACATCGTCCGGCACTTCCGGGACGAGGAGGGCATCGACTTCCGCCACGTCAGCCCGATCAACGAGCCCCAATGGAGCTGGGACGGCCCCGGCCAGGAAGGCTGTCACTACGAGCCGGAGCAGGTCCGCGATCTCACCGCCACGGTCATCGAGGCGTTCGCGGCGAGCGACCTCGACACCCTGGTCTCGGCGCCCGAGGCGGGGGAGTACGCCTCGGTGTACAGCGACCAGGACTACGCCGGGTGGCTGCTCGAGGACGAGGCGATCCGCGACGGGCTCGGCGAGTTCGCGACGCACTCCTACTGGTCCACCGACGAGCAGCGGGAGCTTGCGGCGCAGCGCATGGCCGAGCATCCGCAGGCCCCGCTCGCGATGACCGAATGGTGCGAGATGGTCGGCGGCCGCGACGCCGGCATGGACTCGGCGCTCGTGCTCGCCCGCACCGTGCACGCCGATCTCACGATCGCGAACGCGACCGCCTGGCAGTACTGGATCGCCGTGAGCCGCTACGACTACCGTGACGGCCTGATCTACACGGATTTCGTCGCTCCCGGTGACGAGGAGACGATCGAGGAGACTCAGCGACTGTGGGCGCTGGGCAACTACAGCCGCTTCCTCCGGCCGGGCGCCCGACGCATCGGTCTCGAGGTCGAGACGGCGGAGCGGACCGAGGGCGCCATGGCGCGGATCCCCTTCGTGGTCCCCCAGATCGCGACCGGGACCTCTCCGGGGGATCGGATCTTCCTGGTCGAGGACCCTGCCGGCGACGACCGGGGGCCTGGCGAGTACACCTATCCCGGCAACGAGGCGTTCACCCCCGGCAGCTTCGACCTGCTCTCCGTCGAGGCGGTCGACGACGGGGACGACGTGCTCCTGGCTGTCCGGCTCGGCACCGATCTCGAGGATCCATGGGGAGACTCCCCGGTGGGCTACGACCTGCAGAACATCGACATCTACGTCGACACCGGTGCCGATGGCGGATTCACCGAGCTGCTGCCGGGGCGCCGCGCCCTGGTCGCGGACGGCTTCTCCTGGGACAGGGCGGTCTTCGCCTCCGGGCGCACCGATGTCGTCGAGCAGGACGTCGCCGAGAAGGTCACCTCCGCGATGCGCGAGGCGCTCTTCGTGCCGCTCGCGGAGGCGCAGTCCGTCGACGGCGACACCCTCACCCTGCGGGTGCCGAAGTCCTTCCTCGGCGAGATGCGGCCCGGCTGGGCCCTCCAGGTCGTCGTCACCGGCTCCGAGGGGTCGATGGCCGCGGACTCCCTGCGCGTGCGGGAGGTGCACAGGAACGCCTCGGAGTGGAACTTCGGCGGAGGGTCCGACGGCGACGAGGACCCCAACATCCTCGACCTCCTGGTCCCCGAGGGCATGACGCAGGCCGAGGCCCTCGCCTGGACGCCCGCCACCCGCGTCGACGTGCTCGCCTCGGCCTACCTCGACGAGGAGACCGGGAACCTGGTGGTCGTCACGATCAACGAGGCCGCGGAGGAGCGGGAGATCGAGCTGTGCATCCCCCTGCAGGTGCCGTCGCTCCGCCTGAGCTCCTTCCGCACCGCGGACGGGGAGGCGCTCGCCAGGGGATCGGTGGCACGCCTGGACCGCGAGGAGGACGGTCTCGCCCGGACCGCGGTGACGCTCCTTCCGCGCTCGATCACGACCTTCACCGCGCCCTGGGCCCGAGCCTGAGCACAGCAGCGGCGACGTGAGGGCCCTGCGGCCGTTCCGTCGCCGCCTCAGCGAGGGCGATGCCGCAGCAGCACCGCGCCGTGGCGGGGGATCCGCACGTCGATCGCGGTCGACCCCGGCGCGACCCCGCGGGCGGCGTCGGACTGCGCCGCGACCTCCCGCGTCGGCACCGTCTGCCCGCTCCAGAGCTCGATGATCTCGCCGAGACCCTGCGCGGGCAGCCCCACGTCCTGGGCGTCGATCGAGACGGTGAGCTCCTCCTCGCCCACGTTGAACCCGGCCACGTACATCTCGCCCCGCGCGCCGTCGGCCGTCCACAGGATCAGCGGGTCCTCGCGGAAGATTTCGCGGCTCGAGGTGGCCCCGGCGTGCACGGCGAGCACGCCGGCGTTCTGCAGCAGCGCGATCGTCGCGGGATCGGAGCCGGGCAGGTCGCCTCCGACCATGAGCGGGGAGCGGGCGATCACCCACAGCGTCATCAGGGTGCGCCGCTCGTGCGGGGTCAGCAGGTCGTCGCGAGGCTCCCCGCGCTCGGCGCGGATTCCGATCCGGCCCAGCGGCAGCATGTCCCCGTCGGGCCAGCCGTCGGGCCCGGCGTGCGGGGCCCAGCGGGCGAAGCGCGCGAAGTTCGCCTCGACGTCCTCCCACCGGTCCCACAGGTCGTCGCAGATCCGCCACATGGTGGCGTGCTCACGGAGGTGATCGAGACGGGTGAGGGACAGGTCGCGACCGGGCGAGAGGCTCAGCTGCATCGGCCGGCCGCAGCCGGCGATCGCCGCGGAGAACGCCTCGATCTCGGCGGCCTGGTAGGGCCACAGCATGTCGTCGACCTTGAGGAAGTCCACGCCCCAGCCCGCGTACAGCGCGAGCACCGAGTCGTAGTACGCGTCCGCCCCGGGCACGGAGTGGTCGATCCCCACCATGTGAGGGTTCCACTCGCAGGAGTTCGTGGGATCGGCGATGTCCGAGGCGCACAGCGAGCTGCCGAGCACCGGGGAGTTCGCGGCGACCGCGCGGCGCGGGATCCCGCGCATCACGTGGATGCCCAGCCGCAGCCCGAGCGCATGGAGCTGCTCGGCGAGCGGCCCGAACCCGGCGCCGCCCGCGGCGCTCGGGAAGCGGCCCGGGTCCGGCAGCAGCCGGCCGTGCGCGTCGATGGTCAGCGGCGCGTCGACGTTGTAGCCGTGCGAGCGGGCCGACGGGTCGGACCAGTCGATGTCGATCACCACCGTGTCCCAGCCCAGCGGCGCCAGGTGCTCGGCGAGGAAGCGGGCGTTGGCGAGCACCTCCGCCTCCGTCACGGTGGTGCCGTAGCTGTCCCAGGAGTTCCAGCCCATGGGCGGGCGGTCGGCGGCGGCCGTGGTGGGTGCGGCACTGTTCCCGGCGGTCATGGCGTCACTCCCCGAGCAGACGCTCGACGTAGGCGTTGGTGAAGACCCGGTCGGGATCCAGGCGGTCGCGCAGGGTGAGGAAGTCCTCCAGGCGCGGGTACTGGGCGCGCACCTGCTCGGGGGCGAGGGTGAAGACCTTCCCCCAGTGCGGGCGCGGCGCGAAGGGCGCCAGGCGCTCCTCGATCTCGGGCAGCAGCGTCGCGACCTCGCGGGGGAGCTGCTTCCAGGTGAAGTGCACGCAGGCGCTGTCCCGTCGGTGCGCGGGGGAGAGCCACAGCTCGTCGGCGGCGACGGTGCGCACCTCCGAGGCGTGCAGCAGAGGGCGGATACGCTCCCCGAGCGGCATCACCGCGGCCAGGGCGTCGGCCGCCTGCTCGCGCGCGACGAAGTACTCCGACTGGATCTCCTCGCCGCTGCTCGGGGTGAACTCGAGCCGGAAGTGCGGCAGGCGCTCGTGCGCGGGTCCGGGCTCGCCGCTCTGGTCGGTGCAGAAATCCGCCGGCATGCCGGGCAGGGGATGGACCGGTTCGAGGGCCCGACGGCCGCCCAGCCACTCCTCGGGGAGCTCCTCGTCGTCCCCCACCACCTGCTTCACCCAGGCCTGGGCGATGTGCCCGTCCCAGTGGTGGAAGAGGCTCACGCTGGTGCCGCCCGCGAGCAGGGTCGCCAGGTCCTCGCCGCCCATCCGGTCGGCGGGGAAGTCGAGGTGGACGCTCTGGCGCATCGGCGCGGCGGGCACCAGGTCGAGGGTCAGGTGGGTGACGACGCCCAGCATCCCGAGCGCCAGCACCGCGCCGTCGAAGATCTCCGGATCCTGTGCGCGGGAGAGCGTCAGCAGCTCGCCCGACGCGGTGACCAGCTCGATCGCGCGCACCGAGGCGGCGAGCGAGCGGCGGCGGTTCCCGGAGCCGTGGGTGCCCGTCGCGCTCGCCCCGCCCACGGAGATGTGGGGCAGGGAACCCATGTTCGGCAGCGCCAGCCCTCGCTCGTGGGCGGCGACGGCCAGCTCGCCGTAGCGGACCCCGGCCGCGACGCGCACGGTGCGCGCAGCGGAGTCGACGTCCAGGTCCGGCGGCAGCTGCGCGAGGGTCACCAGGTCCGCGTCGCTGGCCGCGATGCTCGAGAAGGAGTGCCGGGTGCCGAGCGCCCGGATCCGTCGGCTGCGCCCCACCAGCGCCCGCAGCTGCTCGACGGAGGCCGGGGCGTGCAGCGGCCCGGGACCGTAGTCCACGGTCCCCGACCAGCTGCGGCCGGGCCGCTCGAGAGCAGGGTCGGGGGTGCTCGAGGTGGGCATCATCGCTCCGGTCTGTCGTCGGTCTGTTGTCAGTGTGTCGTCAGTGTGTTGTCGGTCTGTCGTCGGCCTGTTGTCAGTGTGTCGTCGGTCTGTCGTCGGGCCGTGCTGGTCGTTGCTCGTCCGTCTCGCGCGGCACTGCTGCCGCGCCCGGGATCTGCTCGCTCAGCGGGGCGAAGGTGGGGGAATCGCGCCGCCATTCCCCCACCTTCGCCCCGCTCACCGGGTGGGGAGCAGGGAGTGGGGCACCGGGTGGGGAGCAGGGAGTGGACACCGGGTGGGGCTCGGCGGGTGGGGATCAGGCGAGGGGCTCGGCGGGTGGGGGGCCAGGGGCGCGCCCGGGGGAGGGCGAGGCGGAGTGCGCCCGCGGTCCCCGGGCGTGCTCAGAACCCCTGGGCGAGGCGGTGGAAGACCTGGTTGGTGCGCAGCTCCTGGGCGAAGGAGCGCACGGTGGTGTCCTGGTCGATGATCGCGAGCTCGAGGCCGCCGATCCTCGCCAGGTCCTCCCAGGTCTCCAGGTCCACGGCGCTGGTCATCACCGTGTGGTGGGCGGCGCCGGCGGTCAGCCAGCACTCGGCGGAGGTCGCGAAGTCCGGGGCGGGCTCCCACACGGCGCAGGCCACCGGCAGGTTCGGCAGCTCGTGCTCGGGCTCGACCACGTCCACCACGTTGGCGACCATGCGGAAGCGCTCGCGCATGTCGCTGAGGGCCACCACGATCGCGGGCCCGGCGTCGGCCGTGAACTTCAGGCGCACCGGGTCCTCGCGGTCGCCGATCCCCAGCGGGTGGATCTCGAGGGTGGGCTTCGCGGTGGTCAGCGAGGGGGAGACCTCGAGCATGTGGGCGCCGAGGATCTTCTCGCTGCCCGGGGTGAGCTCGTAGGTGTAGTCCTCCATGAGGGAGGCGCCGCCGGGCAGGCCGTGGCCCATCACCGCGGCGACCCGCACCAGGATCGCGGTCTTCCAGTCGCCCTCGGCGCCGAAGCCGTAGCCGTCGGCCATCAGGCGCTGCACGGCGAGGCCGGGCAGCTGGCGCAGTCCGCCCAGGTCCTCGAAGTTCGTGGTGAACGCGCCGAAGCCGCCGTCGTCGAGGAAGGAACGCAGTCCCAGCTCCTGGCGCGCGCCGTAGCGCAGCGACTCGTGGCGGTCCCCGCCGGCGCGCAGCTCGGGGGCGACGTCGTAGAGCTCCTCGTACTCGGCGACCAGCTCGTCGATCGCCGCGTCCGAGATGCCGTCGACCACCTCGACGAGGTCGTTGACGCCCCAGGTGTTCACGGAGACGCCGAGCCGCAGCTCGGCCTCGGTCTTGTCGCCCTCGGTGACGGCGACGCCCCGCATGTTGTCACCGAAGCGGGCGAGCTTCAGCGAGTGCATCTCGGCCCAGCCGGTGGCGGCGCGCGCCCAGCGGCCCACCTTCGTCTGCACGCCCGCGTCGCTCGCGTGGCCCACGACGGTCCTGCGGTCCACGCCCAGCCGGGTGGCGATGTACCCGAACTCGCGGTCGCCGTGCGCGGCCTGGTTGAGGTTCATGAAGTCCATGTCGATCGTGGACCAGGGCAGCTCGACGTTCGCCTGCGTGTGCAGGTGCAGCAGCGGGGTGGCCAGGGCGTCCAGGCCCTGGATCCACATCTTGGCCGGCGAGAAGGTGTGCATCCAGGCGATGACGCCCACGCAGGCGGGATCGACGTTCGCGGCCAGCGCGGTCTCGCGGATCGCGTCGCGGTCGGTGAGCACCGGCTTCCAGACGATCTTCACGGGGATGTCCCCGGCGGCGTCGAGGGTCTCGGCGATCACGCGGGACTGGTCGGCGACCTGCTCGAGGGTCTCGGGGCCGTACAGGCCCTGGCTGCCGGTGAGGAACCAGATCTCGCGGGTGTCGAAGGGGTTGTTCATCGGGGGTCCTCTCAGGGGTGGGCGACGGGTCGGGCCGCGTCAGTGCTGGCCGTAGACGTTCTGGTAGCGATCGAACAGGGAGTCGACGTGGTGCTGCTCGATCGGCAGCGGCTCGCCCAGCTGGCGCGAGACGTGCACGGTGCGGGCGACCTCCTCGCACATGACGGCGGCCTTGACCGCTGCGCGGGCGTCCTTCCCGACGGTGAAGGGCCCGTGGTTCTGCATCAGCACGGCGGGGGAGCGGGAGGTGCTCAGGGTCTCGACGATGCCGCGGCCGATGGAGTCGTCGCCGATGATCGCGAAGGGGCCGACGGGGATGGGCCCGCCGAACTCGTCGGCCATCATCGTCAGCACGCAGGGGATCTCCTCGCCGCGGGCCGCCCAGGCGGTGGCGTAGGTCGAATGGGTGTGGACCACACCGCCGACGTCCTCGCGGTGCGCGTACACGTAGGCGTGCGCGGCGGTGTCCGAGGAGGGCTGGAGGCTCTCCGGGGTGCCGTCGTCGATCTTCGCGCCGTCGAGCGTGCACACCACCATGGTCGACGCGGACAGCTCGTCGTAGGAGACCCCGGAGGGCTTGATGACCAGCAGGCCGGGCACGTCCGCGCCCTCGGGCAGCGGAACCCGCTCGGAGACGTTCCCGGCGGTCCACACCACGAGGTCGTTGCGGGGGAGCTCGGCGTGCAGCGCGGCGACGCGATCGCGGGTGGCGGCGACGGCGGCCCGGACGTCCGCGGGCAGCTCGGCGAGGACGAGGGTCATGGGATCTCCAGGGCTCGGGAG